>JBAUEK010000330.1:0-2924 GCA_049678565.1 Methyloceanibacter sp.
CAATCTCCGACCTTTCGTCCCTGGAAAGGTGTGAATAAGATGGCATGGCAACACTCCCTGTGGTCCGGAAAACCAACCCGATATCATATCGGGTCGGGGGTGTTGCACTTCACGCTGGAACTCAGCCCCCACGACTTGATCTCCCAACTTCAGCGAGGAAAGTAAGCGGTTATGCTCAGTTATCCGCTTTAGCTGAGGCCCAATAAGAAAGAGATAGGCTGCTATCAGGACTCCAAGGACGAGCAATACTTGGATCACAATATTCGTCATAAACATGGATGAGCTCCGGTTGCGTTTTGGAGGCCGCCGTCGGGCGTTTGGTTGATCGCGAGGCGACATCTGGTTGCCAACAGACTTTTGTCGAAATTTGGTGCCTACGCGAGCGCTTGCGTTTCCAAGAGGTTTTTTTGGTTCCGATATTTTTTGGCAGGCTTATAAGAGCAATGGCCGTGACCAACCTCCACAACTTCCTACGAGTAGAGGCCTAGTAAGAGCGAGACGTCTCATTCCTCCTTTTGTCTCAGTTCGCCACTTTGAAGGCGACCGCGCTCTTGAACGCCCAGGTGGTCCCAAATATTCCGATCAGTAGGAGCACGACATGGGCGAAGATATATCCTGGCAGCCACATGATTAATCCGGCGCTGACACAAAAAATTGTGGACCAGAGACAAGAAAGGACGACCATCAACTGAAACCGGACGGTGTTCGGTAGCCTCATAAATGCGTTCTTATCTGGGTTCATGATGGCCTTCGCAGCGGTAATCAGCATTATCTTTCTCCGAGTTTGAGTTGGGGTGGATTCGAAGAACTCGCGTCAGCAATTCGATAATGACGATTGTGCCGTTATTGTTTCGTGCACCTATTCGTCACACCGCGTTGCGATGTCGGATCGCCAACATCGATGCGTTGGCGATCCGTAGTCTATCCTTAGCGTGACGATTACATTTTTGGCGGAAGCACGACGGTGTCGATGACGTGAATGACGCCGTTCGATGCAATGATGTCAGCCTTGGTCACCTTGGCATTGTTCACCATCACCGTTTCGCTCTCCACTTCGATGTCGACCATCTTGCCGTTCACGGTCTTGGCCTCGTCGAGTTTGACGACGTCGGCGGCCATCACTTTGCCCGGCACGACGTGGTAGGTGAGAATCGCGACGAGCTCGTCTTTGTTCTCAGGCTTCAAGAGGTTCTCTACTGTGCCGGCGGGAAGTTTGGCGAAGGCGTCATCAGTGGGAGCGAACACAGTGAATGGACCGTCGCCCTTTAGCGTTTCGACCAGACCCGCAGCATTGAGAGCGGCAGCTAGCGTCTTGAACTGACCTGCCGCGACTGCCGTGTCGACGACGTCCTTTGCAGCGGCGTGAGCGTTTGCGCTTCCTGCCGCCAGACCGATTACGGTAGCGGCCACGGCTGCCAACTTTGCAATTCCGAACTTCATGCTTGTTTCTCCATTCTCAGGGTTAAGACCACGGCGACCCTGCCGATATCGAACGGCAGCAGGCTCCTGTCGTGTCGGCCAACTCAACCGCACACTAGAATTGTACTAATACGATAACGCGATTGCATACAACGCACATTTGCGTGATGTGATATACTAGTTGCACTACGATACAGAATCGTGGTCATTTGATCGTCGGGCGAAAATTGAAGGCTCAATTCAATG
Source organism: Methyloceanibacter sp. (assembly GCA_049678565.1). Classification (GTDB taxonomy): domain Bacteria; phylum Pseudomonadota; class Alphaproteobacteria; order Rhizobiales; family Methyloligellaceae; genus Methyloceanibacter. Next base: position 1,666 of record JBAUEK010000330.1, read on the forward strand.
GTGTCAGAGACTCTGGTGGCTGACCTCCAAACCTATGGAATCGGTCAAAAAATCCGCGAATTGCGAACGAAAAAGGGCCTCGGTCTAGTTCAGCTCGGTGAGCACACGGGTCTGTCAGCTGGTCTGCTGTCGAAGATAGAGCGGAGCCAGTTGATCCCTACGCTTCCGACGCTTCTTAGGATTGCCCAGGTCTTCGGCATCGGCCTTGAGCACTTCTTCGTCGACTCAAGAGAGCACCCAGCGGTGACGGTTGTCAGAAAGAAGGATCGCTTGCGCCTGCCGGAACGTCCCGATGACGAGTCGTCATCTTACTTCTTCGAAAGCCTCGATTTCCCGGTGACGGACCGCAAGATGGAGGGCTACTACGCGGAATTCAAACCACGTGCGAAAGAAATGGAGCCCCACAAACACGCGGGCGCGGAACTCATCTATGTTATCGCGGGTCAACTCGTCGTGAATATCGACGGCGATGACACGATGCTGGGCGAAGGCGACTCCATGTACTTCGACCCCGGTTATCCGCATACTTATCGAAATCAGGGGCGGGGGATTTGCTCCGCAGTCGTTGTCGTCAGCCGCTAAGCTCCTCCCAGCTTTTTAGATAGTCCGGGTGAGTCAGCGCGAGTTGATGCGACCCGCGCACTCACACTGCTCAGCGTCACTGACTTTCGGGCTAGCCAAATAAGCTATGCTACGGCTAGCTATCCGAAGCAGCGATGGCGCCGAAAATAGCGTGATGGCTGTGCTGTTTGGTGCGATCAACTAAGGAGTCGGCTCATGAATCCATTGCCCACCCGCGTCGCTGCCGGCCCTGGCCAAGAATCTGTATGGGATTATCCCAGGCCGCCGCGTCTCGAGAAGGTCCAGGACCATGTGCGGGTTGTCTTCGCAGGAGAGACCATCGCTGAGACCGCTCATGCGTTCCGGGTTTTGGAGACCAGTCACCCGCCGGTCTATTACCTGCCTCCGGACCATTTGCGAATGGACTTTCTCGTTGCAGCAGCAGGCCGGTCCTTTTGCGAGTTTAAGGGCTTTGCCAAATACTGGTCTCTCGATGTGGGCACTTTACGATCCGAGCAAGCTGCGTGGAGTTATCCGGACCCGATCTCCGCATTTGCAGAAATCAGGGACTACCTAGTGGATAAAATCTAACGCTGGAATCCCGAGGGGGATTCCCGGCCGGTGTGCGGCGTGCGAGTCTGGCGCATGCGCACGGGGATTTCCATCACCATCTCGCCGGCTGACCGCCGGCACCTTCA
>JBAUEK010000331.1:0-1753 GCA_049678565.1 Methyloceanibacter sp.
CTCGAAGGTCGCGCGCATTCGGCCGCGTGGCTGTACCAACAGGCGCGGCATTGCGTGCTCGCCCATAATACCGACGCGGACCCGCGCTTCATCTATGCCAACCGGGCGGCGCAAGCTTGCTTCGAATATGAGAGGGACGAGATCGTGGGGTTGCCGTCGCGTCTCTCGGCCGAGGCCCCGGACCGCGCCGAGCGTCAGCGCTTGCTCGACGCCGTCGCGACCAACGGTTTCGCCACCGGCTATCGGGGGCTCCGCATCGCCAAATCGGGACGCCGGTTCTGGATCGAGGACGGTATCCTGTGGCAGCTCGTCGACAGCGGCGGCGTCCATCGTGGCCAGGCCGCGAGTTTCGGCCGCTGGCACGACGCCTAGCGGGCCTCGTCCTCCACGCCCCTTCCGTGCGCCAAAAGCAGGGACTCCATAGCAAACGGCTATTGGAAGATCGGTCTCCCGCCAACCACCTATCACTTGTTCGACCGGATAGGCGGCCAGCCTGTTGAAACATCGATCAACAGGCCGACAGCAAATGGAGAACTCTCATGAAGACGATCTTTCTCGCCGTCGCCTTGGTTGTCACCTTCGCTGCCGCGCCCGTGATGGCCGAGCAGTTCAGCCCCTTCAGCCAGCAGCGCTAAGCCTTACCGGCTCAGCCACAGACCCAAGACTAGGAGAATTCCGATGAAGACGATCTTTCTCGCCGTCGCTTTGGTTGTCACCTTCGCCGCCGCGCCCGCAATGGCCGAGCAGTTTGCCTACTTCCAGGCCTATCATCCGTAACCCCGCGGGACCTCTCGCTTCGGTGATCCGATGACCACCAATCTCTTCCCCCTTCCTTATTGGGCACCCGCGTTGCAGCGGGTGCCCCTCTCTTTTCTGCTCTGCGAGGAAATCTCGATGGCGGAGGGCACGCCGATCATGTCGCCTGCCCTGAAGGGAGAGCGCATCACGTCAGCCGCATTTCAGCTCAGCGGCCGGATTGTTTCCGGCGCTGGACGTCAGCTTGCGAAACCTCTCCGGCCTTGATCAGGGCCTGCACGCAACCATGCGACAGGCTGCGGCCAGCCTTGTCCATGCATAGCCGCAACGCCTGGGATTCGAGCCCATATTCCTGGCAATAACGGCGGTAATCCTCCCGGCACTCCTTTTGCACCAGCGGCGTGATCGACGCCGCCAGCACCACCGGCACGAAAGCAAACATCGAGATCAACGCGAACGGCAGTGCCGCGCGGTAGGATGTCATGGTCGGAGCCCCCTCAAAAAATCCGGTCAAGCCATCGGAGAAGCATGGCGAAGAGCTTAGACCGATTCCGTGCCGGGGCGAGGGGCGGGGGGGAAAAACAGCCGCCGGCTGACATATGCGCCACAGCGTGAGCGGCCTAGAGCTCAAGTGAGAGTTGCAAGCCGGCCTTCGCGCGCGTGAGCTTCGCCTAGGCAGCCGAACCGCACAGACCGAGCTTCGGCACGATGCGGCACACCGGGGCGCAATGGCGCGCCGACGAGACGCAGCCGCAGACCTCCCCGATGGACGCGCAGGATCTCTGCGTCAGGGCATGGCCCGGCGCCGGGGGCGCGAATGCGGCGGAGATCAGCGCCAGCATGAAAACCGTGGAAAGACGCATGGCCGTAATCCTAGTGGATTGAATCCAACACTTGATGCCCTCGCCTGACGGCGGCGATGATTTTGTCAGGATTGGCGGTCCAGGTGAAGGGCTTGGGCATCTGGTTGGTCTCCTCGATGAAGCGGTTGATGGCA
>JBAUEK010000332.1:0-2991 GCA_049678565.1 Methyloceanibacter sp.
TTCGTTGTCGAAGCGCGCGAACTTTTGCTGCTAAATTGCCACTTTCTACTGCGATCAGCGTATAATAAAAAAAACAATTGACTCAAAAGGTGGGACGGCAGCTTGGACCTGTGAGCGGGATTCGCGCACGCACGCGTCTGTTCTCTAGCAGTCGCCTGCAGCAACAGATTCAGAATCGGAGCAGAACCATGGCTACGAGAACGACTGGGAAGAAACGCACAACGACGAGGAAGACGACTGCACGCAAGACCGCCAGCGGTCGTCGCGCAGCAACGGCGCGGAAGACCACGGCGCGCAAGACGAGCGCACGGAAGCCAGCCGCTAGGAAGACCGCGGCGAGAAAGCCAGCCGCTAGGAAGACCGCGGCGAGAAAGCCGGCGAGGAAGACCGCGGCGAGGAAGACCGCGGCGAGAAAGCCAGCCGCTAGGAAGACCGCGGCGAGAAAGCCGGCGAGGAAGACCGCGGCGAGGAAGACTACGGCGAGGAAGCCAGCCGCCAGGAAGACCGCGCGCAAGAGCGCGGCGAGAAGAGCTCCGGCGCGGAAGAGCGCGACCAAGCGGAGCGCGGCCCGACGGGCACCGGCGCGGAAGACCTCCGCCCGCAAGACGACGGCGCGTAAGTCCACCGCGCGCAAGACCACGGCCCGCAGAAGCACGGCACGGAAACCGGCGCGTAAGCCGGCCGCTCGCCGGCCTGCTGCTCGAAAGAGCACGGCACGCAAGCCGGCCGCACGCCGGCCTGCCGCGCGGAAGAGTTCCACGCGGAAGGCCCCGGCCCGAAAGTCGGCCTCAAGTGGCTCTCGAAGCTCGGCGGCAAAACCCGCGGCGAAGCGCGCAACCAGAAAGGCGTCGGCGGCGAAGAAGCCAGCCGCGGCAGCGCCTGCTGCGCCGCGACCTGCGGTTCAAGTGTCTCGGCCCGCTCCCTCGATGCCAGCGCGCCCGATGACACCGGCACCGGGCGGCATGCCCGGCGTTTCGCGGCCTTCGAGCCCGATCGGTGGCAGTGGATTGGGGCACCAATCCGGTGGCTCGTCCGGCCTCTCGACTCCGAGCGGCATGCCGAGTTCCAGCCCGAACCCTCCGCCCTATCGGCCCTCTTGGGCCAGGGACGACGACGACATGTAGGTGGATTGGAGGGTCTGCGCCGTCGCGCGGGCCCTCCCTCCCTACGATTTTCGTCGCCGCGCGCCACGATTACGGCGCGTGAACATTTCACCGTAACAACTCAGTGTCAGTAACGGAACGTGCCACCCCTGGGTCGGGCATGAGTGCATCATCGTGACGACCGAGCGCGTGCGCTCCACCTTCCCGACCGGCTTGACCCCTCCGCCGTCTCAACCATCGAGGCTCGAATGTCCCTCGCATCCGGTCTGATCCAGCCTGGACTGTGGTCTTATCTCACCCCAATCCTGCTGCTCCTCTGCTCGAACATCTTCATGACCTTCGCCTGGTACGGCCATCTCAAATTCAAGGCCGTGCCCCTGGTCACCGTCGTGCTGATCAGCTGGGGGATTGCATTTGTGGAATATTGCTTCGCGGTGCCGGCCAACAGGATGGGCAGCGCCGTCTATTCGCCGGCGGAACTCAAGACCATCCAGGAGATCATCACGCTGGTTGTATTTGCCGGCTTTACCGCGGTCTATTTCGACGAACCGCTAAGCTGGATGCAAGGCGGAGGCTTCGCCCTGATCGCTCTTGGCGCTGTTCTCGTCTTTCACGGGCAACCCTGAGCGGAAGTCGCCGTTGCGGGCGTCTCCGGACGGCGCGGTGGGCCGCCCGGAGACTGGGTTTAGGAGCTAGACGCCCCGGAAAACATTGCCCACTGCCAGGATGAAATAAGCCACGATGGCCACCCAAAAGGCGTTGGCGCTGACGAATGGAATCACGGCGAAGGTGCTGATGATGGCGAGCACGGCCAGAATCAGCGATATGGCGAAAACTGCCTGTGTCGGCGGTGACAGGTTCATCTCAGCCCTCCCTCTTGTTGACGGGCGAAATGTAATCGTTTTCTGTGGCAAAGCGAAATGTCTGGCTCGGCTTGCGCACAGGGCAAGTCCAGGCGACAGGGGTCGGTTCGGGGTTCAACGAGGAGGAGTGGAGCGATGCGTCCCATGATGCGGTTGAGCCTGGGGCTTGGTGCCCTGGTCGCGATCCTGGCGGGAGTTGCGCTCGCGCTGCCCAGTCAGGTCACAATAGCGCGGTCGGTGGTGATCAACGCCCCCGAATCCGTGGTGTTCTCCTACCTCAATGATCTGAACCGCTTCAACAACTGGTCGCCCTGGGCAACGCGTGATCCCCAGTTGCAGGCGACGATCGCCGGTGCCGCGCAAGGCAAGGGCGCCAGGATCGAATGGACGAGCAACCAGCGATCCGTCGGCCAGGGCAGCATGGAGATCACCGAGAGCAATCCCAATCGCCGTGTCGACCTCACCGTCAATTTCAATGGGTTGGATGGAACCAGCTATTATCAGGTCTCGCCCTCCGGCTCGGGCAGCAAGGTCATCTGGGGGTTTGCATATGATTCGGGCTCGAGCCCGATCAAGCGCTGGAAGGGCCTGATGCTCGACCGCTATGTCGGCGCCGAATATAACGACGGGCTCACCAAGCTGAAGGAACTCATCGAGTCCGAGCGGAGGCCGACCGCGCCGAGCCCGGTTCCGCCCGTTGCCGTGCCGATGGCCCCGGAGCAGCCGGCCGCCGTCGCTCCCGAAGCGGGCGAGGTCGTCGTGCCAGCCGACGCCGCGCCGCCAGCGGAGGCAGAAGCGCCTGCGGCGCCAGAGCAAGCCGCACCGGAAGCGGCCGCGGAGCCGGCAGCTGCGCCGCCGCCCCAGAAGAAAAAGCGGCAGTAACGAGGCAGGCGCGGTTAGAGCTTCTGCTCTTCGCTCGCAGTTGGGGATGAAGGTGCATCCACGCGGATGGCCTCGATGATGAGCCGAAGCGCACCGGCGAGCGACGTGTCGAGCGGCGCGCAGCTGTCCGGCGCAGCGGCCGC
>JBAUEK010000333.1:0-8505 GCA_049678565.1 Methyloceanibacter sp.
ACGACGCGGTGCCACTCGGTGCGCTCCTTGCGCTCGCCGCTCGACTTGTCGCGCCAGCTCTCGCTCGTGGCCATGCGCAGATTGACGATGGGGCGGCCGTCCTGGGTGTGACGGACTTCCGGATCGGCGCCGAGATTGCCGATTAAAATGACTTTGTTCACCGATCCTGCCATCTGGACACCTCCCCGTGTTTGGCAACTCTAGGCCCGCGGGACATCTCCTGCCAGCCGGTGGTGCGTCCCCTCCACAACGGGACGACCGTCAGGGCCTTGTACATATTTTGTTCCAACACGTCCACACCAGCGGGAAGCGCCTTGAGATTTTCGCAACTGCGCCCTATGGCTAACGGGAAACGGCCTGTTAGGGCCTCTCGGCTAGACTAGCCGATCCTTAGAGGGCCTGTTTCGGCCCAGCGGTAGATCCCGTCCAGCGGGACAAGCGAGTAAAATGCAGCGTTCCGTCGAACAACGACAGCACACCAAGCGCCGGGTGAGCCAGCAGCGCCGTCACCCGCACGCGAAGGCGTTCGGCTTCACCACGCGCCAATGGCCCTTCATTGTGGTCCTGGTCGGGAACTGGGCGTTCTCGATCGCCTTCTTTATGGGCGTCAAGCTGTTCTGGGACTGGGTGCCGGCGGATTGGGGCATCGCCGACCGCATCGCCCTGGTGATCAAGGATTCCGTGTTCGCGCTGCTGCCGGGCGTGATCGGGATTTGCATTGTCGCGGCGCAGCGGCTCGATCCCAGCATGTGGGTCGGACGCGTGGCCAAGCCGAACTCGGCCCTCGACATCAATACCCGCTTCATCCTCAACACGTTCGAGCAGTTCACCGCCTATTTCGTCGCCAATGCCGGCCTGGCGATGTATTGCCCGCCGGAGGAAGCCCGCTCGCTGCCGCTCTTGACCATGCTGTTCGTGATGGGGCGCATCCTGTTCTGGATCGGCTATCACAAGAACCCGTATTTGCGCGCCTTCGGCTTCGGCATCACCTTCTATCCGACCGTGGCGGCCTTCGCCTGGCTGATCATGATCATGGTGTTCGGCATCCGCGTGCCGCTGTAGCAATGCCCCTCATCCTGAGGCGGCGCGGCACGCGCCGTCTCGAAGGATGAGGTCATGCTTCGAGACGCACCCTTAGGGCGCTCTCGGCATGAGGCTGTCCCCTCACCTGCCAGCCTGCCAGTCGAGGATCGACTGCACCGGCCAGATCAGCATCAGCACGTTGAGGGTGAGGTTGTCGCGGATGGTGAAGCCGACGAAGAGCTCGAGCAGGATGGCGACGGCCACGGTCAACCAGACCGGCCACCAGCGCGCCAGGAAAAAGCCAAGCACCATAAAGAGGCTGTCGCTCACCGAGTTGAGCACGCTGTCGCCGTAATAATCGAGCGACACCGTCGTGCCGCGATAGCGCTCGATCAGCCAACTGGTATTCTCGATCAGCTCCCAGCCGGCCTCGATGCCGAGCGCGAGCAGCAGCCGCGTGCCGAACGACATCGGCACCCAACGCGACAGCAACCACAGCCCTGCATAGAAGAGGAAGCCGTGGATGATGTGCGAGGGCGAGTACCAATCCGCGATGTGCTGCGAATTCTCCGAGCTCAGCACCACGCCGTGCCACAGCTTGACAAAACCACATTTGCAGATCGGCTCGCGGCCCATCAGCAGCAGAATGGCGGCCTGAAGCACGATCAGGGCGATGCAGGCGAAAAGAATCTGGCTGCGCGAGAGCTTCATGGCGCCCATATGCACCGGGAATCGCGCCGCCGTCCCCAACTTTATCGCGCTTGCCGCGCCCAAATGATCGCCAGGCTTGACCTCGCGCGCCGCTGCCGCCTGAATGGCGCCATGACTCAGGACGAAGCGCTCGCAACTCTGAAGACCGGCGCCAGCGTCTTCCTCACCGGCCAGCCCGGCAGCGGTAAGACCCACACAGTCAATCGCTACATCGACTATTTGCGGCGGAAGGGCATCGGGGTCGCATTCACCGCCTCGACTGGAATCGCGGCGACGCATGGGCATGGCATCACCATCCATGCCTGGAGCGGCATCGGCGTGCGGGACACCCTCACCCGCCGCGACCTCGACGCCATCGCCACCAATCGGCGCATTGCCGCCCGCATCGAGAAGACCAGCGTCCTCGTCATCGACGAGATCTCGATGCTGCCCGCGCGCGCCTTGACCATGGTCGACGCGGTTTGCCGCCACATCAGGGACTCGTCGGCGCCCTTCGGCGGCCTGCAAGTGGTGCTCGTGGGCGATTTCTTTCAGTTGCCGCCGATCACGCGCCGGCAGACCGACGATGCCATGCTGCAGCTTGGCGACGGCGATGACGGCTTCGGCGCCGAGTTCGCTTATGCCTCGCGCGCCTGGCGGGATCTTGCCCCGACGGTCTGCTATTTATCCGAGCAGCACCGGCAGGAGGACAGAGCGTTCCTCCGCGTGCTCGCTTCCATTCGTGCCAACGCCTGCACCGGGCCCGAGCGCGAGCGCCTCACGGCACGGATGATCGACAGGACTGCCCTTCCCGGCGGCTGCACGCGGCTGTTCACGCATAACGCGTCCGTCGACGAGATCAATCTACAGGAGCTGGCGAAGCTCAAGGGCGAGCCCGATGTGTTCAAGATGACGGCGAAGGGGCCGGAGCAATTCGTGCGGGCGCTGCTGCGGGGGTGCCTGTCGCCGGAGAGCCTCGAGCTCAAACAGGGCGCGGTGGTGATGTTCACCAAGAACGATCCCGGCGGCCGCTACGTCAACGGCACGCTTGGCGTGGTCGAGGCGTTCGAGCCCGAGGACGGCCATCCCGTGGTCAGGACCGGGAGCGGCAGGCACATCGTGGCCGAGCCCGCGACCTGGAAGATCGAGGAGAACGGCAAGGACCGCGCCAGCATCACCCAGGTGCCGCTGCGGCTCGCTTGGGCCATCACCGTGCATAAGAGCCAGGGCATGTCGCTCGACGCGGCGGTGATCGACCTCTCGCGCGCCTTCGAATATGGCCAGGGCTATGTGGCGCTGTCGCGCTTGCGCGCGCTGACGGGCCTGCATCTGCTCGGCCTGAACGAGCGCGCGCTCCGCGTCCACCCGGCCGCGGTGGCAAAGGACGCCGAGTTTCAGGCGGCGTCGGCGAGCGCCCTTGACGCCGCGCGGGCCCTGGGCAGCTCCACGCTTGCCGCGCGGCAAGAGGCCTTCCTCGACACGATTCGTCTCCAGGCCCCAGCACCCGGCGTCGCGGGCGCTGCCCGGCCGCACATGCCCTGGACGCCGCAAGGCGCGGCACTCGACGCCATCCGCGCGACCCATGCCAAGGCCTATGCGCCGTGGAGCCGGGAGGAGGATTTGGACCTCCGGCGCCGGCATCAAGCCGGCGAGACGGTCGATGCCATCGCCACCGAGTTTGGCCGCAAGCCTGGCGCCATCCGCTCCCGCCTGAAGAAGCTGGAGCTGATCTAGGGGGCCTCATCCTCTGAGACGGGCCTTACGGCCCTCCTCAGGATGAGGATCAGGTTTCTCGTGGCGAGGAACGGCCTCTGGCCGCGTCTCGAACCATGCGGCCCGGTCCCTCCCCTTGCCGCGAAACCTCCTGGGGACTAAGGCTTTCCAGGCCTTGTTGAACAGGCCCGCCACCCCGACATTGCTAGGGCAATGACCTCCAAATTCATCTCCATTCGCGGCGCCCGCGAGCACAACCTCAAAAACATCTCGCTCGATCTCCCGCGCGAGAAGCTCGTGGTCATCACCGGGCTTTCGGGCTCCGGCAAGTCTTCGCTCGCCTTCGACACCATCTATGCCGAGGGCCAGCGCCGCTATGTCGAATCGCTCGCGGCTTACGCGCGGCAGTTCCTCGACATGATGCAGAAGCCGGATGTCGACCACATCGACGGGCTGTCGCCGGCGATCTCGATCGAGCAGAAGACCACCTCGCGCAATCCGCGCTCGACCGTCGGCACGGTCACCGAGATTTACGACTATATGCGGCTGCTGTTCGCGCGCGTGGGCGTGCCCTATTCGCCCGCGACCGGGCTGCCGATCGAGAGCCAGACCGTGAGCCAGATGGTCGACATCGTGCTCGGCCTGGCCGAAGGCACGCGGCTCTATCTGCTGGCGCCGATCGCGCGCGGGCGGAAGGGCGAGTACAAGAAGGACTTCGCCGAGCTGCAGAAGAAGGGCTTTCAGCGGGTGAAGGTCGATGGGCGCTTCACCGAGATCGCCGAGGTCCCGGCGCTCGACAAGAACATCAAGCATGACATCGACGTGGTGGTGGACCGGGTGGTGGTGCGCGCCGACATGAGCGCGCGGCTGGCGGACTCGTTCGAGACCGCGCTCCAGCTTGCCGACGGCCTGGCCATCGCCGAATTCGCCGACCAACCTGAAACCGAGCGGATCATCTTCTCGGCCAAATTCGCCTGCCCCGTCTCCGGCTTCACCATCGAGGAGATCGAGCCGCGCCTGTTCTCGTTTAACAACCCCTATGGCGCCTGCCCCGCCTGCGACGGGCTCGGCACCGAGCTGTTCTTCGAGCCCGATCTGGTGGTGCCGAACGAGGAGCTGAGCCTCAATCGCGGCGCCATCGCCCCGTGGGCCCGCACCTCCGCCACCTCGCCCTATTACCAGCAGACGCTGGAGGCGCTCGCCCGCGCCTATCGCCAGCCGATGACCAAGCCGTGGAAGTCGCTGCCGGAGGATTTCCGCGAAGTGCTACTATACGGCTCGGGCGAGGACGAGATCGCCTTCACCTATGACGACGGCGTCCGCCATTACGCCACGACCAAGCCGTTCGAGGGCGTGATCACCAATATCGAGCGGCGCTGGCGCGAGACCGAATCCGCCTGGGTGCGGGAGGAGCTGTCGCGCTTCCAGTCGAACCACCCGTGCCAGACCTGCGGCGGCTATCGCCTCAAGCCGCAGGCGCTGGCGGTGAAGATCGGCGGATTGCACATCGCGCACGTGGCGGAGATGTCGATCCGCGAGGCCGGCGCCTGGTTCGAGGCGCTGCCGCCCAAGCTGACGCCGAAACAGAACGAGATCGCCGGCCGCATCCTGAAGGAGATCCGCGAGCGGCTCACCTTCCTCAACGACGTGGGCTTAGACTACCTGACTCTGGCACGCGCTAGTGGAACCTTGTCGGGCGGCGAGAGCCAGCGCATCCGCCTCGCCTCCCAGATCGGGTCGGGGCTCACTGGCGTGCTCTATGTGCTGGACGAGCCCTCGATCGGCCTGCATCAGCGCGACAATGCGCGGCTGCTCGAAACCCTCAATCGCCTGCGCGATCTCGGCAACAGCGTCATCGTGGTCGAGCATGACGAGGAGGCGATCCTGGCCGCGGACCACGTCGTCGACATGGGGCCGGGCGCGGGCGTGCATGGCGGCGAGGTGGTGGCGGAAGGCACGCCGGAGCAGGTGATGGCAGCACCGGGCAGCCTCACCGGGCAATATCTCACCGGCTTCAAGCAGATCCCCGCGCCCAAAGAGCGTCGCAAACCCAAAAAGGGCCGCAGGCTGTCTGTGATCGGAGCGCGCGCCAACAACCTCAAAAACATCACCGTGGACATCCCGCTCGGCCTGTTCACCGCCATCACCGGCGTCTCCGGCGGCGGCAAATCGACCTTCCTGATCGAGACGCTCTATCGCGCCGTGGCGCGGAAGCTGACCAATGCGCGCGAGCATCCGGGCGAGCATGATTCAGTCGAGGGGCTGGAGCATCTCGACAAGGTCATCGACATCGACCAGTCGCCGATCGGGCGCACGCCGCGCTCCAACCCCGCCACCTATACCGGCGCCTTCACCCCGATCCGCGAATGGTTCGCCGAGCTGCCCGAGGCCAAGGCGCGCGGATACCGGCCCGGGCGCTTCTCCTTCAACGTCAAGGGCGGCCGCTGCGAGGCCTGCCAGGGCGACGGCGTGATCAAGATCGAGATGCATTTTCTGCCCGACGTCTACGTCACCTGCGACGTGTGCAAGGGCAAGCGCTACGACCGCGAGACCCTGGAGATCAAATTCAAGGGCAAGTCCATCGCCGACGTGCTCGACATGACGGTGGAGGAGGCGGCCGAGCTGTTCAAGGTCGTGCCAAGCGTGCGCGACAAGCTGGAGACGCTGAAGCGCGTCGGCTTAAGCTATATCCATGTCGGCCAGCAGGCGACGACGCTCTCGGGCGGCGAGGCGCAGCGGGTGAAGCTCTCACGCGAGCTGTCGCGGCGCGCCACCGGGCGCACGCTCTATATCCTAGACGAGCCGACCACGGGCCTGCATTTCCATGACGTGGCCAAGCTGCTCGAAGTGCTGCATGAGCTGGTCGATCAGGGCAACTCGGTGGTGGTGATCGAGCACAATCTGGAGGTGATCAAGACCGCTGATTGGATCGTCGATCTCGGCCCCGAAGGCGGCGATGCCGGCGGCCATGTCGTCGCCATCGGCACGCCGGAGGAGATCGCCGCCAACGCCAAGAGCTATACCGGGCACTATCTCAAGCAGGTGTTCGAGCGCAGGCGCAGTGGCAAGGCCGCGAAGCGCGCCGCGCAGACAGAGGCGGCAGAGTAGTGGACGATTGGAGCCGTTAAAACTTATCCCCGCCCCTCTACCCTGCACTAGGCTCATGGCGATTTCGTCGTGACCACCTGGGCTGCCGATTGAAAATGAGTAAGGATCAAGCAAAGCGCTTGCAGTCAGCCGCAGAAGCGCTGGATCGACTCCTCTCAGAAATCGATTTCGAGAATGGTTACGTCTCCTGGACGCGCGAGATGTCGATAGCTCATCAGCGACTCGAAGAAGTGGTGATGTGGGCCATCAAGGCGATTGATCTTCCGCGGCCAGCTTCAGGGTAGCTGGACGTTGTTGGCGTCGAGAACGATAGGGTCTTCTATTAGCTTTGGAGACAGTCCGCATTTTGGTTGAAAGATCGACTTTCCCTCAGCCATCTCCGCCGCCGTGGCCTTTCGCCAGTCTGAACGACTTGGCACACGATCAAGCGCTATAGGGAAGATCGTTAGTTTGCTGCCTTCGATCTTGATCCGCAGAAAGTGGCGATAACAATCGAGCCGCATAGCGCTGAACGCGTCATTATGAGCGATATTTGCAATCCCGCTGCCCAAAATGAGGCTCACTCCAAATATCAGCCCACCAATGATGGCACCGGAGCCAACCATCTCCGCCGCGAACAAGGCCAACCAAGCCCATCGGTGAATATCGCCTCCAAACCAATCGGCGTTGAGGCCGGTGAAAAATTGGGCGGTCGCAACAATCGCCGTAACGTGAGCCAACGACTGCGCGACTGCGACTGAGGCAGCAATCCACTTTACGAGGGCCGTCCGACTGCTCTCCTGGTAAAGCGTGTATGTTAGGAAGAAGGCGCCCACCAGAACGGTGACCACTATTCTGCTATCCCACCCAGGCCACGCTACCAACCCGCAGCCGGCCAAAAAGTAGAAAACGCCAAGCGCGATACTGAATCCCGGGTTAGTCAGCGGAAACCAGAGATTTCTAAGAAGCAAGCAGCGGCTAACGCACTTATTGGGATAATAGGCGCTGTATTTCGTCCCGTCTGATTTTTTTTCACGAGACTGACTGACGATTGGTGATGCTTGAACCAATCAAGCTTTAGTTCAGGGGGGAGTTGATGAGTGCCGTGCAAGAAGGCGCCTCCTCCTCCCGCTGTCATGAACTCCGTTCCGAAATCCGTTGAGTAGCGAGCGTAGTGATGCGTGTCGCCGGACAAGCAAAGGGCGATTCTTATATTCTTATTTGCCTTCTTGGCGATCCATGCTGCGTAGCCCAACGACCGAAAAGACTCGCTGTTGGGGGCCGCGTTGTACCACCCGGGCTCTGAGCTACACAGAATCAAGTTGGCACCCTGCATCTCACCTGCAATTGTTGTGAAATAATCCTTTTGCGGTTGGTCCATATCCTCGATTAAGGCGATGTCGATGCCCCACAACCACCAATTTCTGGAAAGCCGAACCGCGAAGTAGCTTCTGCGCTGCTTAGTCCGCCAGCCCCCGATGGGGGTCGATTCCTTCCTGCAAAAAATCGCTAGAAATCTTGCGAGACCATCGTACCAGTCGTGATTCCCCGGAATCGCCATGACTAGAGGACAATCGCCGATCTGATGGGCAAAGGGCAGTGCGAACCCGTAGGGATAGCGAGTCCGCAGAACGTAGTCTCTTGTTGTTGCGTACGGATAAACTTCGTCGCCTCCCATCACGACGAGAGAACCCCTCGGCAGTTCGTGCCCGTCCATTTGAAGGGAGGGCTGCCCGATGAGATACGCAATCGCGTAGGTCGCGTCGAAGCCATCTCCCAGATCTGCGACGTAATCCATCCATACGGGCGCTTCAGGACTCTCGGGGCCAACATCTATTCGACTGATCACCTCCTTAGCTCGACTGATACCAACTTGCGCTGATCAGCATGCATTTGCCCAATCGCGCCTGCCGATGGACATGATTTTCCACGGCTGATCGACAAGTTTGTTCCAGGCCTCGCAAGCGAGTGCGACGATCTCTTCGTGAGAGT
>JBAUEK010000334.1:0-1576 GCA_049678565.1 Methyloceanibacter sp.
GTGCCGGCGAAGCTCAGTTTGCGCCGTTCGCGCACCTGCCCGTCATCGGCACGGGTGATGATCGCGCCGTCGCGGTAAAGCCGGCCGACGGGCACGTCGTCGATGATCGCCGCGGGACCGGGCGCGAGGCGCACCATGGTTCCGTTTCGCGCGCGTACGACCTCGCTCACGCCGAGTTTCTCGGCCAGCCGCGCATGGGCTTCGAGATGCTTGCCCTCGCCATGCATCGGGATCGCGATCCTGGGGGCGATCCAGTCGTAGAGCTGTTCGAGCTCGCCGCGGCGCGGATGCCCGGAAACATGCACGGGCGCGTCCTGATCGGTGATGAGCTCGACCCCGCGATCGGAGAGACCATTCTGCACGCGGGCGACGGCCTTCTCGTTGCCCGGAATCGTGCGCGAGGAGAAGATCACGCGGTCTCCGGCACCGAGCTCGACATTGGGGTGCTCACCCAGAGCGATACGCGCCATGGCCGCGCGCGACTCGCCCTGGCTGCCGGTGCAAAGGGCCACGACCTTGTGTGGCGGGATGCGGTCGAATTCCGTGTCTTGATGAAATTGCAGGTCACGGTCGAGATACCCTGTCTCTTGCGCCGCCTCGATCACGCGGTACATGGCGCGGCCGACGACCACGAGCTTGCGGCCGGCCGCGTGCGCGGCCTCGGCCACCGAACCAATGCGGGCGACGTTCGAGGCAAAGGTCGTGACCGCAACCCGCCGAGGGGCGTCTCGGATCAGTCGCTCAAGCGTGACCGCCACGTCGGCTTCGGACGGCGATACGCCATCGCGCACGGCGTTGGTGGAATCGCAGATCAGCGCGGTGATTCCGGCCTGTCCGAGTGCCCTGAGGCGCGCTTCGTCGGTCGGCCCGCTCGTCAACGGGGTCAGGTCCAGCTTCCAATCCCCACTGTGGAACACGGTGCCGAGATCGGTCTTGATCACGACGCCCGATGGCTCCGGAATCGAGTGGGACATGGTGACGAGCTCGATTTCGAACGGACCGATCGTGCGCCGCCCTCCCATGGGCATGACCTCCAAGGGGAATTCCTTGAGCATGCCGATCTCGCCGAGCTTCGATTTGAGCATGGCGGCGGTGAAGGGCGTGGCGTAGACGGGGACGCCACCAAGCCTCGGCCACAAATCGATCACCGCGCCGAAATGGTCCTCATGGGCGTGGGTCAGAAGCAGCCCCTTGAGGTTCGGACGTTCCTCCTCGAGGAAGCGGATGTCGGGAAGGATGACGTCGATGCCCGGCTCGGTGTCGCTGCCAAAGGTGATGCCCATATCGACGATCAGCCATTCCCGGTTCCCCGGCGGCCCATAACCGTAAAGGTAGAGATTCATGCCGATCTCACCCACGCCGCCAAGGGGGACGAACACGAATTCTGGTCTTTGGCGGGCGGAGCGGCGGGACACGGGCTTGGCGTTCACGAGTTGGCGAAGAACACGTCGCCGGCGGCGACGCGGCGCTCGGCCCCATCGCTCATCAACAGCCGGAGCGCACCACCGGAATCGAGGCCGGCGAAGGTGCCCTCCGCCTCTTCGTCATGCAGGCGCACGCGCAGCGGCCTGCCGGT
>JBAUEK010000335.1:0-9008 GCA_049678565.1 Methyloceanibacter sp.
ATAAGGACTGCGGCGAGCATCAGCGCGAGGACGATGGCGATGGGCTTCCAGGGATTGGGAGCGTTATGCGTCACGACGGACTGTCCAGCCGGGGCGGCGTCTTGGTCCAGACGCGGCCGCTTTGTCCCAGCTTGGCGCCAAGATCGAACAGGCGAGACATGTAGATTGGGTCGAAGGCTTCCGTGCTCGTGTCGGGGAAATCCCCCGGAATATAGGCGAGGTTGTAGCCGACGCGGTTTTGCCGTGCGAATTCGTACATCTGATAGAGATCGCCGATGCCTTGAGTCTTGATCAGAGTCGAGATCGAGCGTCCCGCGATCGCCAGCGTGTTCGCCTTCACTACCTTGAACTCAGGGTCGATGCGTCCATTGCGGATGATGTAGAGGCGGCGGACCGGGTTGATGCCGAGGCTCGAACTCGTGCGGCCGGTTTTGATCTGGGTGGGAAGCAAGAAGACTTGATTGGTGGTGCCCCCGTCGACATGCATCTCCTGGCGCATCTGTCCTTCGGCTTCAACCTCAATGTATACCGGCGGGAACAAGCCGGGGATCGCGGCCGAGGCGAGCAGGACGTTACGAAACAGCGCCAAAGCGCGCGGATTGTTGCTCGAAGCAATGCGACCCATGTCCCAAATCACCGGACGCTGGGCATCGAGATTGGTGGTTCCAATCAGGAGGCGGCGTCCCCGCGCATGTTCGCGCGCGACTTCCGCCATGAAGCCCTCGTTGATGTAGCTGGCGATCACGCCGGCGAGCGGGGCGTTGCTTGCGAGCGCTTCACCGCCCAACAGCCCGCGGACGGGGTGCTTGGTCACGAGCTGGTCGGTGGAATAGGTGGTGTACACGGCCTTGAGCGCCGGGTCGTATTTCGGCCCCAGGAACGCGAAGGGCGCGGTGAGTGCGCCGGTGCTGACGCCGGTGACGATATCGAATTCAGGACGGTCGCCGCGCGCGGTCCAGCCCACCAATAACCCCGCGCCGAACGCGCCGTCGGAGCCGCCGCCGGAAACGGCGAGAAAACTGATCTGCGGCCGTCCCTGCTTCAGCAGCTCAGGACGGTTCGCCTTGACCTGTGCCCATTTCTCGGCGGTAAGGGCGTTGATGTTGGGAGGAGCGCGATCGCCCCAATACCGGACCTCCGCCCCGTCGAGAACGGAGGCTTTCTCGACGAATTCCACGGCGACAGGATCGCGAGGGATGCCAGCACAGCCCGCGGTGCAGAAGCCCGCGGCGAGTGCCAGCAACAAATATCTCAGACGCAACCCGCCCACGCGCTTCCCCCGCTCGGCACGCGCCAGGCCGGAGGATGTGCTTCGCCCGGTCTAGCTCCCACCTTGCAATCTGCACGAAATTTGTTCTTTGCAAGGCGGGCGAGCGCGATAGTTGCCGCCGACATTGTAGCCTTGGCGCCGTTCCTCACGAGGCTCGATCGCGGCAACATGGCATCGAAAGAAAAAGCAAAGGGAAAGCCCGGTTTTTTGGATCGCGTGTCGATCCAGGATTACGCGTGCGCCCCAGCCTAGCGCAACCAACGACGATCAAGCTTTTCCGCGCAGGCGAAATGCCAGCGGCGCACACGCGACCTAACGGCTTGTCAGCCACTGACCCAAACCCGACCAGAGCGTGTCCGATCCTGGGGACGATAAGCCAGAGTCCGCGGGTCGTCTGCTGCCACGCCGCAACTTTTCGCCGGAGACATTGCCAGCGTAGATCCAGCCAATCTCCGACGTCGCGGGGTTAGCCACCTGCATCCAGCCACGCTTGCGCGCTCTGAGGGATAGTTTGGTGCCCTTGGCGATGACGCCAATGACTGCCGCCGATGACGAAGGTCCCTGGCGAAGATTGACGAAGGCCGATGGCTCGATCCACTTCGTGTGAGGATCGTCGTTCACGGTTTCCGCGGCACTGGCCGGTTGCGGTTGCTCAGGATCTGCGGGCGCCGCCGGCGTCTTCAGGTTCGTGGCTATCGCATCGATGCTCGGTGTTGCCACGAGCTGCCGAAACTGTGCGTCCCAGGCGCCGATGCTGACGAGGTTTGGGGCGTAGATGACTCCTGGCGGCAGCGGATAGACTTCAAGAGGATCCCAAGTTTCGGGCAATCGCTCATTCGACTGTGGACGCGGGACGGGCTCGGCTGGGGTCAGTTTGAGGATCGTTTCCGTGCCGGCAATGATCCTGCCGTCGGGCGCGACGAGTTTGATTCTCAGTGTGGATTCGCCTGGGGCAACCTCGGCCAGTATGAGGCGCAAGCCGCCGACTTCGTCGGATCTCAGATTCCACCCCGTCTCGCCATAGGGACGCCCAGACGACAATGTCGCGCCTCGCGGGAGCCCGCTTATGGCGATGATGCTGCGGGCGGGCAATGCGCCGGTCCGGTCGAGCTTGATGGCCAAGGTTATGTCACCGCCGGCATGGGCTTCGAGCTTGGCCGGCGCAGCCAAGATGACATGCCGGATTGTGGCGGTTCGCTTTGACGCAACGTTGTCCAGCCTGGCCATGACCGCAGCCGACTTGATGCTCGGTCCTGCGCCTTCCTTGTCCTCAGCTCCAAGCGGCCTCGACCCCGGGAGATCAACCGCGCCAAGCCAATACATGGCTGCCAGCGTCGCGTTCGGAAGCAGCGCGATAACGATAAGCACCGCGATGAGGGTTCGAAGCCCTCTCGGGGCCGCGCGAACGAGGCGGGTTGGTGGCAGGCGGATAGGAAGCCGTTGGTCCTCGGGGGCTAAGACCGATTGGCCTCCTGGAGCGAAGCGCTGAGCCAGGTGCGCCAGGGCATATTGCTCGGCACCCGACAGATGGTCCGTAGGCGTCGGCTTCGCGCCTGCAAATTGAGGCGGTGACGGTGTGAGTTCGGCCCGGCCAGGGAAGCGAGCGCCGTGTTGGCCGACTCTCGCCGGCGCGGCAAGGTCAGAAGGATTGAGCTTGAGGTAACCCATGGGACCTCCAATGTCGTCAGCATTGGGTGCACACACGTCACGACCGTGAGCAGGACGGAATCGCCTTGCTCACTGCCAGGAACGCTATTGACCGGAACGCGCACAGAGCAGCGCAAATCAACCAGGAGCCGCGATATTCCCGGGACCTTGGGGTCCCGCGGGTCGGCACTTCACTGACGCTGCAATCCCTCTCGACTATCTCAAACGATCGAACCGCTGATGCGGTTCCGGCGTGGATGCAAGATTCTTTGGGGAGTCGTCGAAGGCGGTGACCCGAGTGGCCGCGGCGCCCTCCGAGCCAATCAATACAATTGTAACCAATTTTTAACCATAAGTTTCGTATGACCAACCGAGTGAGAAGCGCAATCAATGATGGCTCGCATGCCCACCAATTGCATCGTCTCCCTAAGGGAAGCCCTCAGACAGGCGGGTCTTGACGACCGGCACAGCGGCATTCCGCCAAGCGTGATGGCGGAGAGACTGCGCCCACGGCCCGCAGTCCGATCTCGCAATGATGAAGCTTCATCTCCGGCAAGCACGATCAAGCCTCACGCCGATGCGAATTCTCCTTGGCACCCAATCGGAGCTTGGATTCTGACCTTGGCTTTCCTCTTAGGGCTGGTCCCTTCGCTCTCGATCGGAATCTTTGTCTGGCTGGCGACATCCAGGCCGCTGCCGGCACATCCATGCCCCATCGTGGCGACGGAACTGGTCTTGACATCAATTCGTTAGCCCCGGGTTCGCCGGCTTACATCCAGCTGTGAAAGCAGACTGCTAAGTTGCGAGTGCTGCTTTCAATTGTCGGCTTCTCATACATCCTGCGGTAACCAAACCTTAAACTGCCGCTGGGATGCTGGCACGATGAGCGACGTCCTGCATAAAAGCGAGGCCGACATGGTCGCACCGTCTTCCTACCAGGAGCTCGAAAGCGCTTTGCTCGACGGCGTCGCGGCGATCCGTTGTCTCACCACCGAGCGCGATCGTCTGCGCAGTAAAGTGGAGGCTCAGGAGCACGAACTCATGACTCTCCAGGCCACGACCAAGGATCTCCGGCGCCAGCTCGTGCTGATCGGGGACTGCTACATGAAATTCGCAACCTCATGCGTCACTCAGCTGCAATATGTCGGTCAGGCCATGCAGCAAGCTGACGTGAGAGAGACTGTGCCGGCGGATCTACGCAGGACCCAGGTCTAGGGGCTAAGATCTCGTGGGCAAATAGGTGCCCAGAGATCAACCGCCGCCACCCTCCTTAGCGCGGCATGTGCCGGCTGATGCTCGGCAGCGAGACGGCAAGCCCG
Organism: Methyloceanibacter sp.; assembly: GCA_049678565.1. Classification (GTDB taxonomy): domain Bacteria; phylum Pseudomonadota; class Alphaproteobacteria; order Rhizobiales; family Methyloligellaceae; genus Methyloceanibacter. Next base: position 4,237 of record JBAUEK010000335.1, read on the forward strand.
ATCTCCGATCCGTCGCGGCGGGCGGCGGCGACCTGAATACCGACAACGATGAAACCGTCACCCTCCCGCGCCAGGAGCGGCGCGCCCGACGTTCCATTCGCCACACGGCAATCATGGGCGATGAGATCGGGTTCCGCTGGGGCGCTCAGCACGCGACAATCCTGGTCCCCCGTCATGACGTGCGACCGGCCCCGGCCATAGCCTGCGATTGCGAGAGATGCGCCTGCCACCGGAACCCGGTCACTCAGTTGAAGCGGCCGGATAGTCGTTGGCAGCGGTTCGGTCAGCGTCAGCATGGCCCAGTCGGAGGCAATGCCCTCCGTTGTCTCCGCCGGGTCGTAGCCCGGACCGAGAATGTAGTGCTCAACCCGGGCATGAACCGTGTAGTCGCCACGATAATAGCCGAACAGCACATGCAGCGAGCCCGGGTGAAGGAAATTGCCGGTGCGCTGGTTGAAGATGCAATGGGCGGCGGTCAGCACCTCATTTCGCTGGATGGCGACCCCGGTGCAGGAACCGCCGACACTATTGTTGACCTTGCCGACGGCCGACCAGGGATAGGCCGCGATATCCATCTGGGGCGATCGCGGGTCCACCAGAGTCTGGGCCTCGGCGGCGCACATCAACGCGCCTTGCAACAGCACGACGAAGAGACAAGGCCATGATTTCATTGGTGCGAAAGCCCTGCCCCGCGATCAGCTAAAATGCGGACCCCGCATTTGGCTTATCGCGGACTGAACGCGTCGCCAATCATTGGCTTGAAGCGGGTCGTTTTGCTGCTCGCATTCGGCCGCCTTTTGCGCGGCCTCCATCTCAGCCTTGTCGCCATGCGCTTCCAGCAGACGCCGCGCATAGTCGTGGATCTCGTTCATATCCATGGACCATCCTCCTCGGCAGATTCCAGCATGGTCCGAGTTCAAATCCTATGGTCCGCAGAGTCAACCTCGGCGGCTGCCTTTGGTTCAGGGCGTGCCCGCCGTGACCTTCTTGACGGCCTCGGGCGCGCGGCCGGCATGCGCCCCGGTGACACGATGGGGATGGGTGAAGATCTCGAAGCCATCCTTGCGGGCAATGGCCACCAGCGTCATTCCGCAGGCTTCCGCCATGCGCAGCGCAAGGGCGGTGGGGGCTGATACGGCGACGATGATCGGCGCGCCGATGGCCGCGGATTTCTGCACCATTTCAACCGAGACGCGGCTGGTCAGAAGCACAATGCCCTGCTCGGCATTGGCGTCCTCACGCGTCAGCGCGCCCGCGAGCTTGTCGAGTGCGTTATGGCGGCCGACATCTTCACGCAGGGCGACGAGGCCACGGGCCGGATGCCAAAAGCCCGCGGCATGGACGGCGCGCGTCTCCTGGTTCAACACCTGCAAGGGGAACAGCGAATTGATCGCCGTCATGATCTGATCCGGCGAGAAGACCCGGCCGTCCTCGACCTTGGGTGGCGGCCTCATGGCCTCGGCCAGGCTTTCGATGCCGCAGAGCCCGCAGCCAGTGGGGCCGGCCATCTTGCGGCGGCGCCCCAGAAATTCCGCCGCATGCGGGGCCTTCAGCCAGATACGGAGCTCGATGCCGATGTCTTCCTCGACGATGTCCACGCTTTCGATCTCCTCTGGCGAGGAGATCACGCCCTCCGTCAAGCTGAAGCCGATGGCGAAGTCCTCGAGGTCCTGCGGCGTCGCCATCATCACCGCATAGGAGGCGGTGTTGTAGGTGAAGGCGATCGCCGTCTCCTCAGGGAGCGCGCGGTCGCCTTGGGCGAAGCCCTCGACGCGCCAAAGGGCGCGTGGAGCGCGGACGATGGGACCGGCCAAAGGCTTACTCCGCTTGGGTTTATCGTTGTCGAAGCTAGTCTCTCGCTCTTGGGCTGACAAGCTCCGGGCGAGCTCTGGGCGTTCGGGAGAACCAAGCGGCGCCTTGCGGGGCCCGGCTTTCCCTGCTCTCCTCTCCTGCATATCGGCACCAAAGCCGAATCTTCCGCGAGAACCGTCGCGGAGACCATGGGGGAAGCGGGGCATGAGCGACAGGCTCGACTTTGAGCGCGACGGGATCGACTGGCCGAATCGGGAGGCAAGCCGCTTCGTCACCGCGGCTGGACTTTCCTGGCACGTGCAAATCATGGGGCAGGGACCCGTCGCCCTGTTGGTGCATGGCACCGGGGCCTCGACCCATTCCTATGGCCAGCTCGCGCGGATCCTGGCCAAACGTTTCACCGTGGTGGTGCCGGACCTGCCGGGGCATGGCTTCACCGACCTGCCTTCGTCCGAACGGCTCTCTCTGCCGGGGATGGCCGAGGATTTAGGCCTGCTCTTGCAGGCGCTGAACCTGCGGCCGATGCTCGCGGTCGGTCACTCCGCCGGTGCGGCTATCCTGGTGCAGATGAGCCTCGCCGGCCACAGCACGCCGCAGGCGCTGGTCAGCATCAATGGCGCGCTTCTGCCCTTCGGCAGCATCGCCGGACAGTTTTTCGCGCCCTTCGCCAAGCTCTTGGCCCTCAATCCATTCTTGCCCTGGTTCGTCTCCTGGCGGGCGGCGAATTTCGACGCGGTGGCTCAGACGATCAGCAATACCGGCTCCACCATCGCGCCAGAGGATATCGCCCGATACGGACGCCTGTTTCAGACCGGGAACCATGTTTCGGCCGCGCTTGGCATGCTGGCCAATTGGGATCTGTTCGCGCTGGAGCGCGATCTCCATCGCCTCGCGGTGCCGCTGACACTTGCGGTTGGCAGCGGCGATCGGGCGATCGCGCCGGAGGACGCCTTCAGGGTTCGCGATCTCGTGCCCGGGGCGGAGGTGGTGCTTTTGCAGGGGCTCGGCCACCTGGCCCATGAGGAACGGCCCGAGGAGTTGGCCGAGATCGTCGCCGGAGCCGCCCAGGCGGCTGTCGGTGTCGCCGCGGCCTAGGCTCATTCCTGCTGGACCGCGGGACGGCTCGCGCTGCGCCCAGAAAGAGGTACAGTTCGATGTCAGTCCCTGGAGCGCATGAATTTGGCCTCGTCTTTCTGCTCCCTCCGATCTTCGGCGATGGCTCTGGCCATGATTGGCGCTTGCGGCTCCGTTGCCGGCGCGGCTGAGCCGGAGCGCCCGCCTTGCATCGAAGACGCCATGCTCGTGTTCGACGCCTCCGGCTCGATGTCCGGAACCGTCGGGCTCGGCATCGCCACCCCGGTGACCCGCATCGACGAGGTGCGTTCCGCGCTCGGTGAAGTGCTGCCAAGCATCACGCGGTTTCGGCGCGTGGGCCTCGTCACCTATGGTCCGGGCCCGTATCAGCAGTGCAACGTTCACCTCGATCTTGAACCGACGCCGAACGCCGCCAGCTTCATCATGCGCGCGGTGAAGGCGCTGACTCCGGCCGGCCGCACGCCACTGACCTCGGCCGTACAGGAGGCCGCGGATGTGCTCGACTTCCGTCAAAAGCCGGGGCTGGTCGTCGTGGTGACGGATGGGGAGGAGACCTGCGGGGGAGAGCCGTGCGAGCTCGGCAAGCGGCTTCACGCCGAGGCTGACGAACTGACCGTCCATGTCATCGGCTATCGGCCGAAGGGCTTTTCTTGGACCGGCGAGCAAAGCATCGGCGAGGCAAAATGCCTGGCTGAGAAGAACGGCGGCCTCTACATCACCGCCGAGACCAGGGAGGAGCTGACTGCCGCGCTCGAAAAGACCCTCGGTTGTCCGATGGTGACGCAAGCTCCTTCCCGCTCGGTGACCCGGTGACCCGGCGGCCCACGCTGGTAGCGGCCAGAAAATCAAGCCGAAGCGGCGACAAAGCGCCCCGTTCCTCCTGAGTTGTATTTGACCCCCATCCCGTGCTTTTCTCTGCCACCCGCCTTCAAATGAGGTCAACAGCATGCCGATTTCGACTGCGCGCGATGCCTCCGGCAGCCGCGCATCGTCAGAGCTCTACGAGAATGTAGCCTGCCCCTTTTGCGGCATGCTTTGCGACGATCTGGAGGTCGAGCGAAAGGGGACCAAGCTTGAAGTCCGCAAGAATGGTTGCGGCAAGGCGATCGCGGGGTTTCAGCGCGAGCTGCCTAAGGCGGTGCCTGCGGTCGAGGGTAAGGAGGCCGCGCTGGCCGAGACCGTCGAGGCTGCGGCAGCGCTGATCAACCAAGCCCGCCTGCCTCTCTATGGAGGGCTCGCCACCGATGTGGAGGGGATGCGCGCGGTGATGGCGCTGGCCGAGCGCACGGGCGGCATTGTCGACCACGCGCTGAGCGAGGCGCAATACCGCAATGTCAGGGTCTTGCAGACCACCGGCTGGACCATGTCGACCCTGACCGAGGTGCGTAACCGCGCGGATCTGATCATCGTGGTTGGGAACGACATCGAGAAGCTGCATCCGCGCTTTTTCGAGCGGATCGTATATCCGCCCGACTCGATGTTCGACGTGACGGCGCCGAAACGCACCGTCGTGGTGCTCGGAAAGGGTCCGGGGAGGGCCGCGGCCAAGGGCGAGCGCGTGGGTGAGGTGGTTTCGGTTCCTTGCGATATCGAGCAGGTGGGCGAAGTCTTGGGGGTCCTCAGAGCGAGGCTCCGCGGCTTTCGGGTAAAGCCCGTTTCGATCGACGGCGTCACCATCGCCGATATCGATTCGCTGGCGGAGCGGTGCCGGCAGGCAAAATACGGCGTCGTGGTTTGGGCGCCTCCGGTCCTCAATATTCCCTATGCCGAGCTCATCGTCGACCAGATCACCGGTTTGGTGAAGGATCTCAACCAGACGACGCGTTTCGCCGGTCTGGCATTGGGCGGCGCCGAAGGTGGCATCA
>JBAUEK010000336.1:0-2367 GCA_049678565.1 Methyloceanibacter sp.
ATGGCCAGCCTGATCGTGCCGCTGATGCAGGGCTATGACGTCCTGCTCGCGCCGGCCACGACCATGGGCAAGAACGTGGCGCCGCGCGTGGCGGCGCTGCTCGACGTGGCCCAGATCTCCGATCTGGTCGAGGTGAAGTCGCCGGATACTTTTGTCCGCCCGATCTATGCCGGGAACGCGCTGGAGACGGTTCAGGCGGGCGACAAGAAGATCGTCGCCACGGTTCGCACCACGGCGTTCCCGTCAGCGGATGAGGGTGGAAGCGCCGCCGTCGAGACCATCGAAGCCCCCGCGTCCCTCGGTCTCGCCAGCTTCGAATCGAGCGACATCAGCGTGAGCGAAAGGCCGGAGCTCACCGCCGCCCGCATCGTCGTTTCCGGCGGACGCGGCATGCAGTCGGGCGAAAATTTCAAGATTTTGATCGAGCCGCTTGCGGATCGCCTTGGCGCTGCGGTCGGCGCGAGCCGCGCCGCGGTCGACGCTGGCTATATGCCAAACGACCACCAGGTTGGCCAGACGGGCAAGGTCGTGGCGCCGGAGCTCTACATCGCTATCGGCATCTCGGGCGCCATCCAGCATCTCGCGGGAATGAAAGACTCCAAGGTCATCGTTGCGATCAACAAGGATCCCGAGGCTCCGATCTTCCAGGTTGCTGATTACGGCCTTGTCGGCGATCTGTTCACGGTCCTGCCTGAACTCGACGCCGAGTTGAAAAAAGCAGGGTATTGAGCCAGCGGGTGCAGAGGAATGACGATGGACGACATAGTTCTAGGCGCAAAGGGTACCCTGACCGATCCGACCTCACCGCAGGAGAATGAAATGACGCCCATTCGCAAGATCGGCATCATTGGCACCGGGCAAATGGGCAGCGGGATCGCGCATGTGGTTGCCCTCTCGGGCTACGAGGTCGTGCTCAACGATCTGTCGAAGGAAAAGGTCGACAAGGCACTCGAGGTCATCGGCAATAATCTGTCGCGCCAGGTCGCTTCCGGCAAGATCAGCGACGAGGACAAAAAGCAGGCACTTTCGCGCATCAGCTATGCCGAGACGTTCGAGGGTTTGGCCGATGCCGACCTCGTCGTCGAGGCCGCTACCGAGGACGAGACGGTGAAGCGCAAGATTTTCGTCGCGCTCTCGTCGTTCCTCAAGCCCGGCGCCATCGTCGCCACCAACACGTCGTCGATCTCCATCACGAGACTGGCCGCCGCCACCGACCGGCCGGAGCATTTCATCGGACTTCATTTCATGAATCCGGTGCCGGTGATGGAGCTGGTCGAGATGATCCGGGGGATCGCGACCGACGACGTCACCTTCGGCCGCGCCAGGGAATTCGTCGAGAGCCTCGGCAAGACCACCGCCACGTCTGAGGACTTCCCCGCCTTCATGGTCAATCGCGTGCTGCTGCCGATGATCAACGAGGCGGTCTACACCCTGTATGAGGGCGTAGGGTCGGTCGATGGGATTGACACCGCCATGCGGCTCGGCGCCCACCATCCGATGGGCCCTCTGCAGCTTGCCGATTTCATCGGGCTGGATACCTGCCTCTCGATCATGCAGGTGCTGTATGAGGGGCTGGCCGATTCCAAATATCGCCCCTGTCCGCTCTTGGTGAAATATGTCGAGGCCGGGTGGCTCGGGCGCAAGACCAAGCGCGGCTTCTACGACTATCGCGGCGACAAGCCGATGCCCACCCGCTAGGCGCGGGTTCAGGATGCGGGGGCAAGTTCTTCCGCAGCAGCGGGTCTTAGCGGGTGGCGCCGCGGCGCGCCGCCTGAACCGGGGGGCAACGTACCGACCCGTAGGAACAAAAGACGCAACAATCCCCTTGTTTAGGCCTCAGCTCGAGGCCGCAGCCTTTGCACGCGTAAAAATATAGGCAGGCATCGGACGGCATGGTCTCGATCGCCACGTAGCCGCAAGCTGGGCAGGTTATCGCGGATTGCAGCGCGCCCATGGCCTCATTCCTTCTGAACGTTTTTGCCTCAGCACGCTAATATTCGTCGACATTCAACGAGATGGTCGCTGGTGGCAGGCAAATTTCCTGAGTGCACGCTTGCACCTCGATTTGCATGGGCGGATGTCCCACCGAGGCAAGGCTGCCTTTCGCGAGTTCGACGTCGATAGCGACCGAGCCCTCATAGACCGAAATTCCTTCGGCCATGAATTTCGGCTTGAATATCATTCCAGGCGGATAGGTGACCTCGGCCTGCTCGACGTCTGGAAGTCTCACCGTGGTCGGGATGAGATAGTCGAGCGATGCCGGGTTGGCATTGACGTGGTAGCCGGGCGCGATTGAGAGCGTAACCACGATCCGGTCGTGGTCGGCGTCACTTTCGCTGCGGGCTGTGGCCTTGACGTGGGCGGCAC
>JBAUEK010000337.1:0-2926 GCA_049678565.1 Methyloceanibacter sp.
CCGGCGCAAGCAATGACCTCATCCTTGGTCATGCCGAAATAGGGCTTGGCCGGATCGCCATAGGCGATCGCCTTCATCGTCGCTTGCGGATTGGCGCAAGAGGCGAGCCAGAGGCCCGCGGTCAGGATGGCAAAGACTGCCCGGACTGCGCTCATGCTTCCTCAACCCGTAGGAACTGCCCTTTGCGTGGATCGGCGCAAAACCCGTCCGAAAAATGGCGGGAGCCGCGACGAATCGGCAGCGTCCACTATAGGCCGGTGAAGAAGTCCCACAGCAATTTCATGTTGAGCACAGGGTCACGGTCACCGTCGAGGTGAGCCCGCAAGCCGAGCAGCGGCGCCAGGAATTTATATACTTCGCCAAGCTCGGACATGTCGGTCTGGCCGGTCTGGTGGAAGGTCGAGGCGGCCAGGAAGTGCATCTAAAAAATCACCCACGCCGACCATCCCCGGGCCACGCACCCACCAATTCCAGAGTAACCAAAGTAACCTTGCGTCATTTACCAATAATATTTGTGTTCTCAGGTTAAGGTTAAGATAACAAGCGTCATCCTTAACTATCCAAATTGAAAATAGTCAAGAATCTCGCTAAAATTATTGCGCCGCCTCAATCGAGCCTATCTCGATCACTATCGCTGATCTTACTGGGGTCAAGGAGTGGACGCCTGCCATGATCGAGTCATTGAAAAGCGCCTCGGCGCTCAATCTGAACCTGCACGTCAATGAGGCTAAGGAGGCTGGCTCGACCAAGGATGAGGCTGGGCCGCTCCGCCAGCACGATCCCGCGGGCGAGGCTGCGACACTTTCCGCCGCGATCCAGCGGCTTATTGCCGAGCGTGACAGCCATAAGAGCCGCTTCGGCAGCCAGGAGCAGGAACTCACCCGCCTCCGCGCCGTGAATGAGGAACTGCGCCGCCAGCACGAGCAGACCCTGCTCCTTGCCGATCATTACATGCGGCTCGCCACCGAGGTGCTCACCACGCTCAGGAACATCGATAGCACCATCCATGACGTGGTGCAGAGATCCGTCGCACCGGCCACGCCGAGCGACGAGAGTCGCGACGCGGCGCTCATGTCGCTGGTTCGGCGGCTCTCGCCCCGGAATGCGGACAACGATCAGTCGGAGCCCCGCCAGTGATGTAGCGCGCGTCCACACGTCAAGCGTCGAACGGGCGTCGAGGGAAGAGGGAATCAATGCCGCGCTATTACTTTCATCTCGTGTCTCCGAGCCATCCGGTGCGGGACACGCAAGGGGTCGATTTGCCGGGTCTCGATGCCGCTCATTGGCACGCGATGCATCTCGTCTACCGCCTCCGCGCCCATGCCGGCGATATGGCCGAGGATTGGGTGGTCGAGGTCGGCGACGAAACGGGCGCGGTCCCGCTCGTGGTGTTGCCCTGGGCGGTGCCAATGATGCGGCATCAAGCTCGCGCTAAGCCAGGCGCTAGCGTTGCCGCTTCGGCGCCTCCGGCTCGGCCGGTCCTGAGAGCTTCAGCCCCCGGAAATCGCGGTCCGAAGCCCTAGCCGCCCCCAGCGCGACGACGTCAATTTGATCCGCGTCAAGGCGCGTCTCCCCGGTTCCTCCTAGATGCAAAGGGGCCGCAATCCATCCGCGGCTTGGGAGGAGGCGTTCCGATGGTGACAAAGGTGACAAAGTCGCGGTCGTGGCCGATGTTGGCTCGCGCCCTTCGCCGGCACGAGCTGATGGATGAGATGATGGAAAAGCAGGGCGTCGCGGTCATCGCCGCCGTGCGGGCCGGGGATGCCTTCGTCGAGGCGCGCGCCAATTGCCGCGAATGCGCCTGCGAAACCGCCTGCCGCAACTGGTTCCTGGAAGAGTCCGATGACCCGGCGGAGTTCTGCCCCAATCTCGATTTCTTCACGACCCTCAAGCGCGAGGGAGCGTGAGGCCTCTCTTCTGACCTTCCAAGCCGAACAACGGTTTGGCCGCGCGGCGTGCCTATGACGGCCTGCGACGAAATTTCGCACCCAATTTGGCTAAAAGTGAGTGAAAAGGGGTTGGGTCCAGCTTTGGGGCCTATCTGGGGTTGTGTCGACGTCTTCCTCCGATTGACGTCTTCCTCCGATTAGAGTGCCGGTGCTATGCCTTGGGCAATTCGGGGCACGGGACGTACTAAAGAGGATTTTCGATGCAGGAACCGATGCGCGCCTGGCGCATGGCCACCGGCGATCTCAGCCACTATGAGTTTTTGGGCGAGGCTGAAATGGCTCAGCTGACCGAGCAGCACCCCATCGATCTGGCCGCTGCGGTTCGCGCCGGAGACGATCTTGTCCTGGCGAAGGGAGATTGCGTCCAATGCAAAGGCGCGTGCCGCCTCTGGTTCATGACCGACGCCGAGACGCCGGCCGAAGTCTGCCCCTATCTCGTTTTCTTTGCCGACTTCAGGCAGAGCGAGCGTCGAACCGCCTCGTAACCGGCGGTTGGAGCCGCCTGGCGGCCGAGTTTTAAAGCTTTCGCCGCGTCAGCCACGATGCGTGGCGGCCTTCGGCTCGCCCGGGAGGCGGCCCGCTCACCAATCGGGAACCTTTTTATGGTCTCCTCGCTTGCCCACCTCTCTTGAGGGGCGAGCCCAAGGAGGCGTTCCCATGCCAAATTGTCTCTGGCGAGGCGCATTCATCCTCGCATTTCTCGGCCGCGTCGCCTGCGCATCGACGTCTGTTCTGGCCATCGAACTGTCCGGGGAAAGCGCCTTCGGCGCCGCCTCCAGACCGATCGGTCCCGGCGCCTCCCTCGTCTCTCATCTCGATGTGAATTTCGGCCCCCTGGGCGCCGGCGTGTTCATCGCACCCGAAATCGCCTTTGGCGTGCCGATCGCGGATGACACCATCCCGGACCAGGGCTGGGCCCCAATCGCGCCCAGCGCCGCGGTCGGCATCGGCTCCAACTAGGCCGGCTGTTAGACCCC
>JBAUEK010000338.1:0-4421 GCA_049678565.1 Methyloceanibacter sp.
CCGCCAACCTGACACCACGCAAATGCCTCGGCTACAAAACCCCCTTCCAGGCATTGCTCGCCGAACTTGGAAAAAACGTCCAAATCAGATTTGCTTAGGCCCGTTGCACTTCACAATAGAATCCACCCTGCGCCGTCCGTATGCTGACGCTCACCAAGGAGTTCGACGCCATCGAGAGTGCGCGGAAGAACATGTTGGAGTTCGGCGCAGCGCAGACCGGTGCTTACTACCCGACCGGCATCGAGCGGGCCGACAACATCGTTCACACAGCCGAGGAGAATTGAAGCGATGGAATCAATTAATGGTCCTCGCTGAGGTCGGCGAGGGTCGATTTGGGCCGCGGCATCCGCCACCGCATGACGCCTGTTGCCCGCTACATTCACCGCAACTGAACGCCGACAACGTGACAGTGCCCCTTGTAGCCTTTCAGGCTCAAGTATCCCTGCATGCCCCCGACGGGAAAGATGTATCCGATCTGGGGGCCAATACTAGCGAGCAAGGTTAGAGAGACGCGGCCTCAGCTTGGAGTGTGTTGTCGCTGCCTGCGACGCGTTCCCAGAAATTCGCCATATACTGTTCGTCGAAGCGTGAGATCGAAAAATCGGCAGCGAGCTTCGCATATTCGGTTCCGCCGGTTACAAAGTCGGCGATAATTTCTCCAAAGACGGGTGTGTATTTGAACGCCTGCCCAGCCCCAAGACAGTGGACCAGATTGGGCACGCGATGATCCGGCCCGAGAATGAATTTCAGGTCGGGAGTAATATCGAAATAAGAGCGATAGCCCGAACCGTATACGGTCTTGTCGATATTCTTGAAGCGACGCCGCGCAATCTCCTCGTACACTTTAATCTGAGTGTACCCCAGTCCCTGGTTCGTCGGGTCGACGATGAAATCAGCACCGATTATAGTCAAGGGATTCTCGGCGAACGCCCCCGCAGTCTCGCGTATAGCACGCTTGCGGGGCTGGTGCATGTGGACCTCGTTGTCGCGCCAGAGCCGAAAATAGGCCAGGTTGATATAGTCCGCTATGATAGGAAAGGTTTCTCTGATTTCCCGATTGCTTGTGAGCCAGTTGGCCACATGTACTGGCTCGACGCTCACGGGAATTGAAAGGCCGAGCCCCGCAAAGATGGCAGGACTCCACGGACCTGCGGCGTTTATTACGTGCTGACATTCTAGACGCTCTCCATCTTCCGTCAGCACCGCCGAGATAGAGCCGTCCTTTCCTCGTTCGAACGCTGTAACCTCGGTTTTCTCCCGGACCTCCACTTGGTTGGTATCAAGCCCCTGGTAGAGAAGATTGCGGACCACCGAGGGGTCGAACTGCAATGCTCGCGGCTCCAGGTAGTAGACCTCGCCATCATACAGATTGACAAAGTCCGGCAGCGCCGCACGAGCGTCTGAAGCACTGATCTGCTGGAATTCGACGCCGGTTTCCTGCATCTGCCGCTCAAGGGAGTCCCATTTCGCGTTGCCGGTTTGACCATTGTCCTTGGCGATCCAGATCGCCCCACAAGCGTCAAACGATGCCGGTACGCCCCACAAGTTATCCAACTCACGCCACTGCTCAGTCGCGATTTTTGCAAGTCTGGCGGCCTCTGGAACGGCGTTGGCCGCGCGCACGATACCTGAATGCCGGGCCGATAGTCCTGAGCCGATAACGCGCTTTTCGAGAATGCAAACCTTGGCCCCAGCGGTGTCAGGCAGCCGTTGCAAGCGCCGACGAACTGAGATCGCGGACGCGCATCCGAGGCACCCGCCGCCTATCACGATCGTATGGAAGTTCTGGGTCATGGTCTCTCTCTGCTGGAAGCTGGGTTTGGGGGCCAGGAACTAGCGTAATAGCTGGCATCTCAGTAGGTCAGGACAGGGGTCTTTCGGAGATAGGTATTGTCTTCGATTTGTTTGATCAGAAAATCGGCAACATCGGCTCGCGAAGCACTTGGCCATATACGCCGCATCGAGTTGTTGCCAGCTTTTCTTTCCGGAAACGATGCCAGTATGACTGCCTCGTTGGAAAGCGTCCTCGCAGGCTGGCTGAACGCTTTGGCCCGGCGTTCATACGTCCGGCCGAAATGTCTGCTGATGGCAGATTGTGTTGATTTAGTCGATGGTCTCGCGAGGCGGACGCCGACGATAGAATAAGGTTTCGCACCACGGGGATTTTTGGAATCAGGATTCACAATCAGTTTGGTCGCGAAACGACATTCTCAGCGATTCAAACAAAGAGCTCACCCGAAGAGTTTTTCAACAAAATCGGCACATCCCGGAAGTGCCGCCCGCCGCGAAGCAAGGCCGCTTACGGCTCCAAAGCGGACTCTGGCAGGCCATCCACCGGCATGTTTATGAGTTCACGGCCTAGTTGCCGAAGATCCCCCCGAAAAGACCCCCTCGACCAAATAAGCCAGGGCGGTTGCGATCCGGTTGAGCGGCTACTTCGGAGCCGGCAGTGACCGCACTGTCTTTCTGCGTCATTTTTGGCTTCGGCCCGGCAGACGGGTTTGGAGGCTTTCGGCCAACTGCGAAAGGCTTCGGCTGAGCAGGAGCCGACGCGGCCGGATCGCGCGGGGGCAGCGCGAGCGCTGCCTCATCGATCCAGCCGCTCGCACTACTCTTCAAGTCCTGGATATGGGCAAAACCTCCCTCGCGGCCAATCACGCGGAACGGCCGACCCGCAGGAAATCCATACAGAACAGGTGCAGAGGCGGACGGACTTGCCAGCACTTCGACGGGCTGCCTGGCGACCAGAATTATGCCCGAGCCCGGTAGCTCGGACTCGGCGTGGTCGTCCGCCTCGCCAGCGGGCGCAGGCTCGCCGATTGTTTCGCCGGTTGGTTCCGCCTGTTCGGTCGGCGCCGTTACAGCATTCTGCGCGGGCGGCGTCGCGGCGGGCGGAGGCGACGGTGCAACCGCAGCCGGCGCGTTCTGCTCCTGTGTGTACCGAGAACTTCATCCGCATTGATTAGCTGAAGGAATCACCTAACGTGATGAGCTGTTTTTGATCCGCTGAAAGGACCCGTGAAGCCACCAGCGGGACGCGCCGCCTGGGGCCCACTCGCCGGCATCCGTGTCGTCGAGGATAAAAACGGGTATCACCGACCTGCCACGGGCGACTGCGGCAATCAGCGCCGGGTTATGTGACAGCCGAAAATCCCGGCTGAACCATAGCAGAGTCACCACGGCAACGGCTCGCCGCGATAATTGAAGAAACGGCCCGAAGCCGCCGGCGTTAGTTTATCGATCACCTCGAGCAGACGATTTGCCGCTTCGGAGGGCGAACGGACTTCGAGTCCTCCTTTTGCGAAGGGCGCCGAGAGCTTGCTGTCGACCGTACCTGGATGCAGCGCCACACAGATTGCCTCAGGTCGCCGCCGCTTCAATTCGATCGCAGCCGTTCGGACAAGCTGATTCAACGCGGCCTTTGAGGCCCTATAGCTGTACCATCCGCCGAGACGGTTATCGCCGATGCTGCCGACCTTGGCCGACAGCGTGGCGAAGACGGATTTGCCCTCGCGTGGCATCAGGGGCAGCAGGTGCTTCATCAGCAGCGCCGGGCCAATGGCATTGATGGCGAAACACTTGGCCATATACGCCGCATCGAGCTGTTGCCAGCTTTTCTCCGGTATGGCGCCGTCGCCGTGCAGGAATCCGGTCGCGTCTAAGATGATGCGCGGAGAGGTGCCGAGACTCGAGATGCGGCGAGCGGCTTCGGCGATGGTTTTCTCACAAGTCAGATCCAAGACTGGTATCTTGGCGCGAGAAAGACCAACTACCTCAGCAAAGCGATCGTCTTCTCGGAGTCGACTCAGCAGGGCGCTACCAACGGCCCCAGAGGCCCCAATTACGACGGCCAGGCCACCCTCCGGAAACGATGCCAGTCTGCTGCTGTGTTGCACGCTTGGTGCCTTTACCTTGGTTTCGGAACATGCAGTTACCTGTGACTAATTAGCTAAATCGCTTGCACCTGGCGTGAATCCAAACCAGGCATATCCCAACGCTGTCGTTCCGCAACGCGCGAATGTCGATGAATCTCGATGGGGCATTCGAACCGCTAGTATTGCCCAGGCGGACAAGCAAAAATGCTACCGGGTTCGCCAACAAATAGCGCCTGAGCGCCAAGCCCGACGACAGTTAAAACGCCAGCGAGCTTCCAATCTAAAGCTAAATGACGGAGCCCTCCCGTTGGATGGCCACCCACGCCTTGATTGCCTTGCCGACCTTAATAGGCAGCACCCTCCAGCACATGATGAAGGGCGTACCATCCTTTTTGAAATTGATTGCCTTGCCTTCAAATCGGCCGCCGGCTTTTAGGGCGCCAGCAAGGCGCTCGATGACTTTCTTGTCTGTACCCGCCCCCTGGAGAATTCGCGGGGTCTTGCCGATAACCTCCGATTGATCGTAACCCGTAAGCGTCTTGAAGG
>JBAUEK010000339.1:0-2054 GCA_049678565.1 Methyloceanibacter sp.
CGTCCCGCCTGCACGCGGTCGGATGGGCAGCCGACATTGAGGTTGATCTCGTCATAGCCGAGCTCCGTGCCGATACGCGCGGCCTCGGCTAGTCCTTGAGAGTCGCTGCCGCCGAGCTGCAGCGCCAGCGGGTGTTCGGCCGGATTGAATTGGAGCAGCCTCTCCCGATCGCCGCGGATAACGGCATCCGCCGTGACCATCTCCGTGTAGAGCAGGGTGCGCCGGGACAGGAGCCGCAAGAAATAGCGGCAATGACGGTCGGTCCACTCCATCATGGGCGCGACACAGAAGATATGGGTGTTTATTTTCAACGGCTTACGCGCCAATTGTCATCCATGGCGCTCGCCCCAATTGTAGAGCGCTTTCAACACCGGCCCGAGCGCTTTGCCCTTGTCAGTGAGGAAGTATTCATAGCGAGGCGGGTGGCTCTCGTATAGCCGCGTGGCGATGACGCCTTGGCCCTCGAGCGTTTTCAGTCGGGCCGAAAGCGTGTTGGGAGCCACGCCCGAAAGTCCCCTTTCCAGCTCTTGAAACCGCAGCGGCCCCTGGCGGAACAGGTCGCGCAAAACGAGCAGCGACCATTTCTCGCCGATCACATCGAGCGCCCGCGCCAAGGGGCAATCCTGGGCGTATCCGGTTCCCATAACCGCTAAATAGCAACACCCCTCAGAGTTTCAAGTCGCTTGTTATTGACTAGTCACTATTATATTTATAGTCTTGATGGATCGGCGTCCTCCAGAGGTGTGTCATGATCGCTCCCACCTACCTTTCCTATTACGTGCTCCTCGGCAGCGTAGGGATCACCGCCACGCTGCTCTATGGCGTGCGGAAGGCGCTCGCGCGGTCCGGCTGGCCGGAGCCGGACCGCAACCGCGTGGTAGGACGCTTCGGCGTCGTTCTCATCGGCTGGTTCATCGCCGCGACTGGACTGGCGCTTGCCGGCGCCTATCAGACCGACGCCGACCGCATCCCCGCGATTCAATACGGCATCGCCGTGCCGATCTTGATCGGCGCGTGGCTGATGTGGCGATCCGACACCCTGAGCCGCGTCATCGACGCCGTGCCGCAAGCCTGGCTGGTCGGCATTCAATTCTACCGCGCCCTCGGCGTCATTTTTCTGATTCTCTACGCCGAGGGATTGCTGTCAGGCCTCTTCGCCTGGCCGGCGGGTACTGGCGATATTCTGGTCGGCGTTCTGGCCCCGGTCACCGCCGTCGCCTATGCACGGGCGCCGCGCACGAACGGCAACCTCGTCCTCGCCTGGAACGCCTTCGGCATTCTCGACCTCATCATTGCCGTGGGCATGGGCTTCGCCACGTCCCCGTCTCCGTTCCAGCTCGCCGCGTTCGAACAGCCGAACGAGATCATCAGCATCTTTCCCCTGGTTCTCATTCCGACCTATCTCGTGCCGCTGTCGATCCTGTTGCATCTCGCGTCACTGGCAAAACTGCGCAAGGACGCGGCGGCGGCCAGGCACGAGGCCGAGAGCGCCGTTCCTGCCTAAGCCAGCGTGAGACCGGCGCGCGCGACTAATGCAGCTGCGACGCGGCTCCGGGCGGAGCGGGAGGCCGTGGCTTGGAGATCATGTAGGCGGCGACGTCCCAGGCCTGCTGCACCGTCAGCACCGGCTCCCGGTAGTCGATGCCGAAGGGCATGTTGGCGCGGATATAGGCGGCGGCATAAGCGAGCTTGGCCATGCCGGCCGCCATATTGAAGCTATCGTCGCCCCAGAGAGGCGGGATCGAATAGCCGACCGCCGGCGTGATGCGGCGCTCGCCCTGCCCATCCCCCTTATGGCAAGTGGCGCAGAGCTTGGCATAGACCTCCTCTCCTCGCCCATCGTCAGCGGTCGAAGGCGGGTCCTGCAGCGGCAACAACCCCATGCCGGCAATGCGAACGCCCTCCGGCGTGCCGTGCCCGAGATATTTCATATGGGCACCTCGAACAATACGCCGAATTGACGTTGTCAGCGTCGCCTGAGCGCGCGGCCGCAGCGGTCGTGCTCGGGAGGGGCCGGCTCGGGGCCATTTTCGGGCCCCGCGAGGTGTCGCGGG
>JBAUEK010000340.1:0-4827 GCA_049678565.1 Methyloceanibacter sp.
TGCCGCGCTTCCTGCTCCTCGGCGACAAGAGCACGATCAGGCTCGATCTCGACAATGTCGAGGGCGAGACCGGCGACTATCGGGTCGCGGTCGCGGCCGATGGACCTCTCACCCTGACGCAAACCGACAAGACCGTCGCGCTCGACGCCAAGAAGCGTGGCGCCATGAGCTTGCCGATCGCGGCCTCTGGCGTCGGCGGAGGGACGGTGACGGTGAAGGTGACGGGCCCCGGCGGCTTCGCGCTTGAGCGCAGCTATGCGCTTACCGTGAACCCGGCGACGCAGATTCTGGCGCGGCGCACGGTGAAACCGCTCGAGCCGGGCGAGAGCCTCACGCTCTCAAGCGATATCTTCACCGATCTGGTTCCGGGCACTGGCAGCCTCGCGCTTTCGGTCACGCCGACTGCGGCACTCGATGTCGCGAGCCTGCTTGCCGCACTCGACCGCTATCCGCTCGGTTGTACCGAGCAGATCGTGAGTCGGGCTCTGCCGCTGCTTTATGCCAATGAGCTTTCGGTCAATTTGCATCTGGCCACGGATACCGGCATCAATGAGCGCATCGCCGATGCCATCGCGACCGTACTCGCCCGCCAAGCGTCCGAGGGCAGCTTCGGACTGTGGTCTCAGGGCGGCGACGATCCCTGGCTCGACGCCTATGTCACCGATTTCCTGACCCGGGCGCGGGCACGCGGCTTCTCCGTGCCGGATGACGCATTCAAACTCGCGCTCGATCGCCTGCGCAATTATGTGAGCACGGCGCCCGAGCCCTCCACCGATGGCGGCCTCGCGCTCGCCTATGCGCTCTATGTGCTGGCGCGGAACGGCGTCGCCCCGGTCGGCGACCTCCGTTACCTCGCCGACGCCAAGATCGACGACCTCAAGACGGCGACGGCGAAGGCCGAGATCGGGGCCGCGCTCGCCATGCTCGGCGACCGGCTCCGCGCGGAAAAAGTGTTCGACGTGGCGCTCAGCTCACTGGGGCGGCCGCCGGCAGCCGAGGCCGGGCGCAGCGATTACGGCTCGCCCTTGCGCGATGCCGCGGTGGTAGTGACGCTCGCGGCGGAAGGCGACGCGGCCAAGCCGATCCTGGTCAGCGCCACCGAGCAGGTCGGGGCTGCCCGCAAGCTGGTGACGCGAACCTCGACGCAGGAGGATGCCTGGCTCGTGCTCGCCGCGCGCGCGCTCGGCAAGCAGAATGTCAGCCTCGACGTCAACGAGGGCGCCCAGACCGGTCCCTATTACGCGACCTATAATCAGGCCGACATCGAGGAGAGCGATGTCTCGGTGACCAACACCGGCGATACGCCGGTCGACACCGTGGTCACGGTGAGCGGCGCGCCGACCACGCCGGAGCCCGCCGCCGATCATGGCTTTGCGCTCGAGCGGAGCTTCCACGGTCTCGACGGCGCCGACGCCAATCTGGCGGAGGCCAAGCAGAATGAGCGCTTCGTCGTCGTGCTCAAAGTCACCGAGCCGAAGCCGCAATTCGCCAGGGTGGCGCTGACCGACTTCGTGCCGGCTGGCTTCGAGATCGACAATCCCCGCCTCGCCTCCTCGGGCGATACCGGCACGCTGGCCTGGATCGAGAACCCGGCGACGCCGGTGCATACCGAATTCCGCGACGACCGCTTCACCGCGGCGTTCGACCGGAACAGCGGCGACCCGTCGGTCTTCACCGTGGCCTATGTGGTGCGCGCGGTGTCGCCGGGAGCGTATGTGCTGCCGCAGGCGAATGTGGAGGACATGTACCGGCCCGACCGCTACGGTCGCACCGGCACCGGCGACGTCAAGGTACAGCCGGCAAGATGAACGAGGCCTCTCCCGTAGCGAGCGCTGCCTCCTCCCGCGCGGGTGGAGGGCATCGGCTTCGTCACTGGAAAAAATGGGCGAGCGTTGCCCTCATTGGATTGGCCGGGCTCGCCTGCGTGACGATCGGTGCCGTCTGGGGCCTGATCGATTCATTCGGACCGGCGTCACTCGGCCAAGACCTCGAACTGTCCAAGACCGTGCTCGACCGCAACGGCCGGCTGCTCAGGTCCTACACCACGAGCGAAGGCCGCTGGCGCTTGCCGGCGACACGCGATGAGGTCGACCCCCGCTTTCTGGACGTGCTGCTCGCCTATGAGGACCAGCGGTTCTGGCTGCATTCCGGCGTCGATCCACTGGCCATCGGCCGTGCCGCGCTGCAATTGGTGACCCATGGCCACATCGTCTCCGGCGGCTCGACCATCACCATGCAGGTGGCTCGCCTGATCGAGCCGCGCGCGCATCGCTCCGTCTATGTGAAGCTGCGAGAGGCGGTGCGCGCGATTCAGCTTGAGCGCACCCTCAGCAAGAACGAGATCCTCGGGCTCTATCTCACGCTCGCGCCCTATGGCGGCAATCTTGAAGGCATCAGGGCCGCTTCGCTTGCTTATTTCGGCAAGGAGCCGCGCCGGCTTACACTCGGTGAGGCCGCACTCCTGGTGGCACTGCCGCAATCGCCGGAGGTGAGGCGCCCCGACCGTGCTCATGGCGCGGCCAGAGCCGCACGCGATCGCGTGCTCGACCGCGTCGCCGGCCATGGCCTCTTCAGCGCGGCCGAGATTGCCCGCGCCAAGAAGGAACTCGTGCCGCATGTGCGCAAGCGGATGCCGATGATCGCGCCCCACGCCGCGGGCGACGCCATGGCCATCGCGCCCAACCGGCGTGAGCAGCGGCTGACCATCGATGCCGGCTTGCAGCAAAAGCTCGAAGAGCTCGCCCGCGACCGGGCGCGGTCGCTCGGACCCGATATGTCGGTGGCGATCATGGTCGTCGACAATGCCAGCGGAGAAGTGCTCGCCCGCATCGCATCGCCGGATTATTTCGACCAGCGCCGCGCCGGCCAGGTCGATCTGACCCGCGCCGTGCGGTCGCCCGGATCGGCGCTCAAGCCCTTCATCTACGGCCTCGGCTTCGAGGATGGGCTGATCCATCCCGAGACCCTGATCGAGGACCGGCCGGTGCGTTATGGCGGTTACGCGCCGGAGAATTTTGATCTCACCTTCCAAGGCACGGTCACCATCCGCCGCGCGTTGCAGCAATCCTTGAATGTCCCGGCGGTCGCCGTGCTGGAGGAGGTCGGCCCGAACCGGCTCGCCACCAGGCTCGGTCAGGCGGGGGCCAGCCTGGTGCTGCCCAGACGCGAAGCGCCGGGGCTCGCGCTCGGGCTCGGGGGTGTCGGCATCAGGCTTGCCGATCTGACCATGCTCTATGCCGGCTTAGCGCGGCAGGGCAGTGTGCAGCCGCTGGTGGAGCAGCTCGATGCGCCACGGCCTGGAGCGAAGCGCCTGCTGGAGCCGGTCGCCGCCTGGTATGTCGGCAAGATCCTGCAAGGCAGCCCGCCACCGGAAAGCGCCGCCGGCGGCCGCATCGCCTTCAAGACCGGCACGAGCTACGGCTATCGCGACGCTTGGGCCGTGGGCTTCGACGGCGCGCGCACCATCGGGGTGTGGGTCGGCCGTCCAGACGGCGCTCCGGTCACCGGCCTTGCCGGGCGGACGGCCGCCGCGCCGATCCTGTTCGATGCTTTTGCCCGGGGGCCGCAGCCGCTAGAGCCGCTGCCGCCAGCACCTGCGGGCGCGTTGATCGCAACCAATTCAAAGCTGCCGCCGCCGCTCCAGCGCTTTGCGCCGCATGCGGTGTCGGATATGAGCTTCACCCGGCCGGTGCGCATCCTGTTTCCGCCAAACGGCGCCAGCCTGGAGCTTACCGCCGGTGCGATGGATGAAGCACCCGACAGGCTCCCGATCAAAATCGGAGGCGGGACGCCCCCGCTGACCGTGATGCTCAACGGCCTGCCGCTTGCCACCGAGCGCGGGGCCCGCACGCTGTTCTTCGCCGCCGAGGGGCCGGGCTTCGTCCGTCTCACTGTCACCGACGCTACCGGCGCCGCCGATAGCGTGTTGGTGCGGCTGCAATAGCCGCGCTCCTATTTCTTCCGCCAAATCTCAGGCGTAGCCATATCTCCGGCCGAGCGGCCAGGTCAGGATCGGCACGAGCAGGCGATAGGCCCCCGGCATCTCGCGCCGCCACGCGGTGTCCTCCCTGATCTTGGCCAGCGATAGGCTGCGGGAGCGCATGCGGTTGCCATAGAGCTGATGCCGGTTCGTGCCCTCCCCGATCTCCTCCGGGCGCCACTCGACACCGGGCAAGAGTTCGGTAAACACCGCACGCATGGTTTCGCTGGGGGCGCGGACAAGATCCTCATAGCGGAGCCGTAAATATTGCGCGGGATAGGCGTGGCCGAACAGCTCGCAAGCGAAATTGGAAGCAGTCCAGCCGATGGCAGCTGCGCTGCATCTGAGCCCCATCAGCGGGCGCGTGCCCTGCCGGCCTGCCTTCTTGACCGCGGACCAGGACACGGCGCGCGGGTCGCGCACAAGATGCAGCAGCACGAAATTGGCCCCAATCTCGCGCCTGAGGCGAAAGGGCGCCGCGAGGGAGTTCCACGGGGTCTTGGATGAATCCACCATGGCGGCGGAACCGCGCCGGACCCGCTCGAACAAAGCGAGTGTCAGCGCCTCATGCGACCAGCCCGCCAAACCCGAGGGCTTGGCCTGCAGCGGACCCCAGACCGGACAGTCCTTCGCCGCCTGCCCGCAGGTGCATTTGGCTTTGCGCCCGCGCTGGCGAACACTGCTCGACACTTCGCCACAGGCGACCAGTTCGGGACTCGACGCCATCAAATATTCAAGCAGCGTGCTGCCGCTGTGGCCATAGCCTCCGATATAGATGAGCTTGGTCACGTCGATGTCCGGCCGTGATTGTTGGCGGTGAGCTGAAGCGGCCGCTTATGTCACTTTCC
>JBAUEK010000341.1:0-6670 GCA_049678565.1 Methyloceanibacter sp.
GCGGCACGATATGCCCTGGGCAGTGGCATCGACGACCCGACGGCGAAGATCAGTGGAAAGGGCTTTGGCCATGCATGCTGGCCTCCTTCACCAGCATGCAGCTTGAATCAGACTCGACGAACCTTGGAAATCCCCAATGATTCAATCAGACCGGAAAGTGCTCTAGAGGGTTTAAACCGAGTGCTGATTACTTTCGGTTACTAAACTGGGGGTTGTAAGTCTACTAAGACTCGCGTGATCGGAGAGTCGACACAGAAGGCGCGAGCGGCTCTGCCTGAGGGCAAGCGTAAGCGCTTTCGGAACAAAAGGCTGTCAAAAGCAGCCGTGGGGAAGCAGACAGGGGGGACTCAGACTATGCGCCGCAATATTTTATACTTTGTCCTTGTATTCAGTGCGTTCGTTGTAGCTGCGGCGACCACGCATGCGCTCACCGCCACAACCACCTTCAACGTTCAGATCACGATCCAGGCCCAATGCACGATCTCGGCCACGACGCTCGATTTCGGCACCAACCCAGGCGTGCTTGTCGCCAATATTGATAGCACCAACACGGTCAGCGTCACCTGCACGAACACGACCCCTTGGGCCATCAGCCTTGATGCGGGTACCGGTGCTGGCGGCACCGTGGTGCTGCGCAAAATGACCGGCCCTGCTGCGGCCACCGTCGACTATACCATCTATCGCGACGCCCCCCGCACGCAGGTCTGGGGGGACGCCACCTCGGGCACATTCACCGTGGCGGGTACGGGCACGGGTAGCGCGCAAGCCCAGATTGGCTATGGCCGCGTGCCTCCGCAGCCAGCGCCGACACCGGGCGCGTACCTGGATACCATTACGGCCACGGTCACCTTCTGAATCTCCTTACATCGCGGGTCCCTATTGATTTAGGTGAAGGATCTAACCATGCGCTATGCCTTGGTCATGGGAGCTGTGGCCCTGTGCCTGTTGGGCAGCAGCAGCGCTCAGGCTGCCTCTTTAAGAGTCGCGCCGACGATTCTCTCTCTTATCGCCCCCGACAGTGCGGCAACGCTGACTTTGCGCAATGAAGATGCGCGTCCCGTCAACGTCCAGATCCGCGTCTTTCGCTGGTCACAGGACGACGGCGCCGACCGGCTTGAACCGACCACGGATGTCGTTGCCAGCCCTCCCTTGACCACGCTCGCTTCGAACAGCGACTACCTCGTCCGCGTCGTGCGCGTGACCAAGGCGCCTGTTGTCGGCGAGGAGAGCTATCGGTTGCTGGTCGACGAACTCCCTGAGCGCGCGAAAAGGCGTCCGGGCACGGTCAATTTTGTTCTGCGCTATTCGATCCCAGTTTTCTTTTCCAACCCAGAAGCAAGTCCGGCCAATGTGTCCTGGGCCTTGCAGCCGAGGGGCAAAGCCGCCGTTCTAACCGCAAAGAACACGGGCGATCGCCATCTGCGGATTTCTGATCTCAATATCGCCGACGGGGACCGAGCCATAGCAGCTCGAGACGGCCTGGTCGGTTACGTTCTTAGCGGGGCCAGCATGCAGTGGCCGCTGTCGCTTGCCGGTGGAAACCTAGTCGCCGGGCGTTCCGTAGCGCTGTCGGCACAAAGCGATGCCGGGGCGATCAATGCGACGCTCGTTGTTCCGTCCGGCCGCTAGTTTCATCGCATTAGTGATAGGGCTATTCGCGTCCATCGATATTGCCATGGCGCAGGACTCTTCCTCTGTGATGCCGGCGCAATTGCTAGGCACGGATGAGTCTGCCCGTGAGCTTCAGTTGGAGCTTTTCATCAACGGCGCACCCACCGGATTTATCGGTTCCTTCGCGCAGCGCGCTGATGGTTCGCTTGTCGCCACGCCGGAGGAGACGCGCGCCCTTGGCCTGAAGCTAGCCGCCGGCGGTGACGACGGCCTCGTGTATTTCGATCGCTTGCCTGGCGTCAGCTATCGCATCGAGGAAGCGAGCCAAAGACTATATGTCGAGGCGGCGGAGGAAGCCCGGCTCCCGCGGATCATCGACGCGCGTGCTCAGCCCGCAGGCTCCCTCAACAATCCTCAGCGGAATTTTGGCGCGGTTTTCGATTATTCGCTGTTCGCCAATGTCGACGGGTCCTCCAAGCAAAGCCTGCAGGGCTTTCCCGGCCTATCGGCCCAGTTGGGCGGTCGCGTATTTGGCCGTTTCGGCACCCTGAACCAGTCCGTGATAGCAAGCTCGGCCGCGACCGAACTTGGTACCTTTCCGACGCTCGACACGACCAACCTCACCCGCCTTCAAAGCACGTGGGTCTATTCGGATCGAGACCGGCTGATGTCTTATCGCGCCGGAGATGTGATCTCGGGGGGGCTGTCATGGACGCGTCCGGTCTGGCTCGGCGGGGTGCAGGCCGAACGAAATTTCGGCTTGCGTCCCGATCTCGTGACGCTGCCGCTTCCGGTTCTGTCGGGCACGGCGGCGGTGCCATCGACCTTCGACGTCTACACGCACAATGTGAAGACCTTCACGGGCGCGGTGCCCGCCGGGCCGTTTGAGATCACCAATCTGCCGATCTCAACCGGCGCCGGCACGGCGCGATTGGTCGTTCATGACGTTACGGGCCGGGAGACCGTCACGACGCTGCCGTTTTACACGTCGAGCCAACTCCTTAGACAAGGACTCTTCGACTTCTCGGCCGAGGTTGGATATCCGCGCCGTTACTACGGGATCGAGTCCAACAATTACAACGACAGCCTTATGGGGTCGGGGAGCCTGCGTTACGGCTGGGCCGACTGGCTTACGCTTGAAGGCCATGCCGAGGCCGGCGACGGGCTCGTCAATGGCGGCGCTGGAGTGGTATTCCCGCTCGGCGCTCGCGGCGTCGCTTCGGTTGCGTTGGCCGGCAGCAGCACCGAAAGGCAAACGGGCGCCCTAGGGCAAACTGACGCCCTGGGGCAAACCGGCGCCCTATACAGTGCCTCGGTCGAACTGGGCTATTGGGGCCTTTCGCTCTACGTCCGGACTCAGCGAACTCTCGGCGACTATGAAGACATTGCCTCCTTGAGCGCGGACCCCTTTCCCTCTTTCGATCAGCCGATCTCGGCCTTTAACGGGATCGCCCTCTTCAACGCGAGACCGCCGAAGGTTCTCGATCAGATGAGCCTGAGCGTGCCATTGCGCTTCGATCCCACCGTCCTCAATCTCAGCTATTCACAGATCGAGCAGATCTTGGGCGACCGCAGCCGCATTGTTGGGTTCTCCTGTAATCGCCCGGTCTTCCGCAACAGCTCGATTTTCGCCAGCGCCTTCGCCGATATCGACAACAAGGATGACTTCGGTGTCTTCGCGGGGATCACGGTTCCATTCGGCAAGAACATCAGCACTTCGACTGGAGTTACGAGTGGACCAGAAGGCGTCCGGTTCGCGGCGGACGCTTCAAGGTCGGAGCAACAGCAGGATGGGAGCTACGGCTGGTACGTCCGCGACAGCGAGAGCATCATCGCCGATCGTTCAGCCGGCGTGAGCTACCGCGCGTCCTTCGCCCGCATGCAAGTCGGCGTTCAGCAATGGGACGAAACCCTAAGCGGAATAGCGGCGCTCGATGGATCCGTCGCGGTCCTGGGCGGCGGCGTCTTTTTTGCTAATCGCATTGACGATGCTTTCGCCGTCGTGGACGCGGGAGCGCCCAATGTCACGGTGCAATACGAAAACCGCCCGGTCGGCGAGACCAACGGCCGAGGCCTGCTGCTGGTGCCTTATCTGAAGTCCTTTCAGGACAACAAGATCGCCATTGATCCGGCGAATCTCCCCATCGATGCCGAGATACCGACCACGCGCGCGGTTGTCGTGCCCGCCGATCGCGGCGGTGTCGTGGTTAAATTCGGCATCAAGGAAGCATCGCAAGCCGCCCTCGTCACTCTCGTCGACGACATGGGGAGCCCGCTTGGCGTCGGCGAACAAGGCCGCTTGGAGGGCGACGGGCAGACCTTCATCATTGGCTATGACGGTCAAGCCTATATCCGCGGACTTGCGGCGCAGAACGTGGTCACGGTCGAGCGTGCCGACGGCGCCACTTGCCAAGCCGTGTTCGATTTTGATCCCCGGCCCGGTGAGCAAGTCGCCATTGACAACGTGATGTGCCGATGACCAAGGGACGCCTACTCCTCTGCGCATTTGCTGCGGCCGCGCTGCTCGCTCCGTCTGACGTCGTGGCGCAGAACTGCAGCTGGAGCGTATCTGCCATAGCCTTCGGCCCGGTGGATACGCTGTCGGGCGGCAACGACGATACCACCGGATTATCGACGATCAGCTGCACCGGCACCGCCGGGCGCACCGTCCGACTCTGCCCCAATCTTGGCTTTGGGAATGGCGGCTTGACGACCGCGAACCGCCGGATGCTCAGTGGCGCCAACGTGCTCACCTACCAGCTCTATTCGGATACATGGGGAGGTACGATTTGGGGCTCAACCTTGTTTGCGCCTAATCCGCCGAACCCGCCAGCCTTGACCATGACACTCCCCTCGTCTCCGCTCAGCCAATCCATTTTCGCCCGCGTGTTCGGTGGGCAGTCGGCCGCGCCTCCGGGCAGCTACACATCGACCTACAACCCCGCGACGCATCGGCGGCTGTACTATCAATATTGCACCGGTGGACCTGGAACCTGTCCCGCCTGCGGTACATTCACAAGCGCAAACGCAGCGAGCTTCACCATAACCGCGACGGTGGCGAGCAACTGCCTCGTCACGGCCACCACGCTCAATTTCGGCAGCCAGGGCTTTCTCAGCGCCAATGTCGACGCCACCAACGCCATCAGCGTCACGTGCACCCCCGGCACAGCTTGGACAACAAGCCTGAGCGCGGGCAGCGGCGCCGGCGCAACCGTGGTGCTGCGTAAGATGACAGGGCCCGGCGCGGTAACGATCAACTATACCATATACCGCGATGCCGCGCGCACGCAGGTCTGGGGGAATGGCACATCCGGCACCTTCACGGTAGCGGGCACCGGCAGTGGCAGCGCGCAAGTCCAAACCGGTTATGGCCGCGTGCCTCCGCAAACGACTCCCGCGCCGGCGACCTATAGCGACACCATAGTGGTGACCGTGACCTACTAGGCGCTCCAAGCGATCTCGCCGAGACGAAATCGAGCCCGCTATTGGGTGGCGATGTCCGAGGCGGGACCGACGCGTCTCGGTCCCAGCAATTTCCGTTCCCGCGCGAACAGATAGAGCCCGGCCAGGATCACGACCGCGGCGCCGGAAAGCGTCCAAATCGTCGGCAGGTCGCCGAACACGAGAAAGCCCGCGAAGGACATCCAGATCAGCCCGAGATAGATGAAGGGCGCGAGCGCCGACGCTGGTGCGCTGCGATGGGCGAGGATCAGAAGCCAATGGCCGAGGCCGCCCCAGAAGCCGAGCGTGGCGAAGAGGATCCACGTGGCGGCGTCTTGCGGCGCCTGCCAAGCGCCAAGGGCGAAGGGCAGCATGATCAAGGCGCCGGCGAGAGGCGTGTAGCTCTGCGTCACCGCCGCCGGGTCGTGCGCGGCGAGATAGCGCGTCGCGAGGTTGTAAAGCGCGTAGCCAAAGGTGGCGACCAAGGCGAGCAGCATGGCCGGGTGCAGGGTGCCGAAACCCGGATGCATCACGATCAGCACCCCGACGAAGCCGGCGACGATCGCCACCATGCGGTGCCAGCCAACCCATTCATGCAGCAGCGGGCCCGCGAGCAGAGCGACCAGAAGCGGTGTCAGGAAGAAGATGGTGATGGTCTGATCGAGCTGAAGATATTTCAGCGCCAGGAAGTTGAATCCCGTGGTCACGACCATGAGCACGGAGCGGAATATCTGTATGAAGGGCTTGGCCGAGCGGAGCGACGGCCTGAAGGCGAAAGGCCAGAGCACGGCGGCGCTGAACACGACGTGGCCCATGAAGCGGAGCCAGGTCACTTCGGCGACCGGCATGCTCTTCACCGTGATCAGATATTTGCCGGTGGCGTCGAGCGCGGCGAAACAGACCGTGGCGAGCGCCATCAACCCGATCGCCCTCAGCCTTTGGCGAGGATCGACGTCGGGAAGAGGGGATCGCGGCGTCATGGATGCAAGCCTTTGTGCATGAGTCTTTGCCAAAAGGCCATCGGCCGATAATGTCGCCTTCACCAGGAAGACGCCGCAGCAAGGGAGATCGATGTGGCTGACATTCGTGCCATGTGTGCCATTGGCCAGCGCGGCCAGCTTGGGCTCGACGGCAGATTGCCTTGGGAAGGCAACAAGGGCAGAGAATATGTGGCGGATGTGGCGCGGTTCTTCGACGTGACCCGCGGGCATGTCATCATTGCCGGCCCGCGCACCATCGGCTCGATCCCGGCCTTCGCCTATGAGGACCGGACCATCTGCGAAATCCGCTCCGACAAGCATCCAGCCGAGGTCCTGGCCTGGTTCCCGGATCGCGTGGTCTTTGTCGGCGGCGGGCCCCCGGTATGGGAGACCTACGCGCCCTTCATCCGCCACTGGGACATCACGCGTCTCCCTTATGACGGGGAGGCCGACCGCTGGTTCGATCCGGCCTGGCTCGTCGCGGCCGCACCGGGTTGATCGAGGCCTGGCTCAGCCGCCGGTGGGGAACAGGAAGGTGACGATGGCGCGCAGGCCCCAATCGGGTCCATCTTCCGGCGTCTCGACATAATAGCGGCCGCCGACGGCGAGGCTCACCGGCTGCTTGCCGAAATTATAGA
>JBAUEK010000342.1:0-1593 GCA_049678565.1 Methyloceanibacter sp.
AGCTTGGCCATGTCGCCGGCCTCGTCGCGCGGGTAGCGCGTGAAATCCTCCCTTGGCCCGAATTGGGTCGGGTTGACGAAGATGGAGGCGACGACCCTGTCGGCGTTGCTCCTGGCAACCGCGATCAAAGACAGATGCCCCTCATGCAGCGCACCCATGGTGGGAACGAGGGCAATCGTCTCGCCCGCCTCGCGCCATTTGGCGATCTGCGTCCGCAAATCCTTGACCGTCCGGACCGTGGTGAGGTGCTGAGCCATTCTGTCTCCGCCGTTTCGCCCGAGGGGCTTCATGTCCTTTGACCGCTTGATACTGGATTTCGGCCGCCACTGGAATGAGATGGGTCAAACAAGGTGTGAAGGACTACATTTACCTCATGGGTGAGCCGAAATTGAAGATCGGAGCCTCTTTGTCGCCGCCGGACCGAAAGCGGTTGAGCGAGGCATTGCTCGCGGACGAGGACAGCCTTGTCCCGGCGCTGATCGAACAGGCGCGCATGAGCGCTGAAGAGCAGCGCGAGATCGAAGCCTTGGCCGCGCGACTGGTGCGGGCGGCGCGGAAAGGGCGGCGTGAGTCCGGCGGCGTCGATTCCTTCTTGCACGAATATGGTCTTTCGAGCCGGGAAGGGGTCTTGCTGCTCTGCCTGGCCGAGGCGCTGCTCCGCATTCCCGACGGCGCCACAGCCGACCGGTTGATCGTCGGCACCATCGGCGATGGCGACTGGGCGCAACATCTCGGCCATTCCAGCTCGCTTCTGGTCAATGCCTCGACCTATGGCCTGATGCTGACCGGGCGCGTGATCGATTGGGGCGAGGGCGATGGCTCCGATCTCGGCGCCATGATCCAGCGGCTGATCGCGACCAGCGGTGAGCCCGTGATCCGCCAGGCGCTGCGCCAGTCGATGCGCATTCTGGGCGGCCAATTCGTGCTCGGTCAGACCATCGGCGAGGCGCTTGACCACGCCGAGGACGAGGCGGAATTGGGCTATCGCTTCTCCTTCGACATGCTGGGCGAGGCCGCGCGCACGGCCGAAGACGCTGGGCGCTATGCCGCGCGCTATCGGGAGGCGGTCAAGGCCATCGACGCTTGGGCCGGACCTCCGCTCCATCGCAGCGACGAGGAGTTGCAAGGAAGGCCGGGTCTTTCGGTCAAGCTGTCGGCGCTGCACCCGCGCTACCAGCCGGCGCAACAGCAGCAATTGCGGGAGGAGCTTGTTCCCAATTTGCGGGAGCTTGCGATTGCGATGCACGACGCCTGGCTGCCGCTCACGATCGATGCCGAGGAGCAGGATAAGCTCGAGCTTAGCCTCGCTTTGGTCGAGCCTCTGCTCGCCGATCCCGCGTTTGCTGGCTGGAACGGACTTGGCTTCGCGGTGCAGGCCTATAGCAAGCGGGCGCTGCCGCTGATCGAGCGGCTTGGCGCCATTGCCGCGGAGACGGGCCGACGCATTCCGGTGCGGCTGGTCAAGGGCGCCTATTGGGACAGCGAGATCAAATGGGCGCAAGAGGGGGGGCTCGCCGGCTATCCGGTGTTTACCCGCAAGGTCAATACCGACGTCGCTTATCTGGCCGCGGCGCGGGCGCTGCTCGCGCGGCC
>JBAUEK010000343.1:0-1512 GCA_049678565.1 Methyloceanibacter sp.
GAGGGGCGCATCCACCCCGTCAGCCAGGTCGCCGACGAGATCACCGAGATCTTCGCCGATATGGGCTTCGCCATCGCCGAAGGCCCGGACATCGAGACCGACTTCAACAATTTCACCGCGCTCAACATTCCGCCTGAGCATCCGGCGCGGCAGGATCACGACACCTTCTATTTCGCCGAAGCTCCCGACGGCACGCGCCCGCTGCTTCGCACCCATACGAGCCCGGTGCAGATCCGCACCATGCTCGAGCGCAAGCCCCCGCTTCGCATCATCGCGCCCGGCCGGGTCTATCGCAGCGATTCGGACCAGACCCATACCCCGATGTTCCATCAGGTCGAGGGACTCGCGATCGACGAGGGCACCCATCTCGGTCATCTGAAATGGGTGCTGGAGGAATTCTGCAAGGCCTTCTTCGAGGTGCCGGAGGTGAAGATGCGCTTCCGCGCCAGCCACTTCCCCTTCACCGAGCCGTCGATGGAAGTGGATATCGGCTACGCCAAGGTCGGCGACGAGATCCGCATCGGCGAGGGCGATCAGTGGCTTGAGATTTTGGGCTGCGGCATGGTGCATCCGAATGTGCTGAAGCATGTCGGGCTCGATCCCAACCGCTACCAGGGCTTCGCCTTCGGCATGGGCATCGACCGCATCGCTATGCTGAAATACGGCATGCCGGATTTACGCGCCTTCTTCTCCGCCGATCTGCGCTGGCTCAAGCATTACGGCTTCCCCTCCTTCGCCGTGCCGACGCTGGCCGGCGGCCTTGGCATGTGAGCCATGAAGTTCACGCTGTCGTGGCTGAAAGAGCATCTCGACACCAGGGCGAGCTTGGGCGAGATCGCCGATACGCTCACCCGTATCGGGCTCGAAGTCGAAGGCATCTTCGATCCGGCGACCCGGCTCGCACCGTTCACGGTGGCGGAGGTGATCACATGCGACAGGCACCCGAACGCCGACAAGCTTCAGATCTGCGAGGTCGATACCGGCCGCGAGCGGCTCCAGGTCGTCTGCGGCGCGGTCAATGCGCGGGCTGGGCTCAAGGGCGTGTTCGCGCCCGTCGGCAGCTACGTGCCCGGCATCGATCTCACTTTGACCAAGGCCAAGATCAGGGGCGTCGAATCGAACGGGATGCTGCTGTCCGAGCGCGAGCTTGAGCTCTCGGACGAACATGCCGGCATCATCGAGCTTCCCTCCAGCGCCAAGATCGGCAGCCCGGCGGCGAAAGCGCTCGGGCTCGATGACGCCGTGGTCGATATCGCCATCACGCCGAACCGGCCGGACTGCCTTGGCGTGCGGGGTGTCGCCCGCGACCTCGCCGCGGCTGGCCTGGGCAAGCTCAAGCCTGACGCGCTCAAGCCGGTGAAGGGCCGTTTCGCCAACCCAATCCCGATCAAGCTCGATTTCGACAAGGACGCTGCCAGCGCCTGCCCGATCTTCGCCGGGCGTCTCATTCGTGGCGTGACGAACGGCGTGAGCCCCGACTGGCTGCAACGGCGGCTCAGGGCCATCGGCCTC
>JBAUEK010000344.1:0-11761 GCA_049678565.1 Methyloceanibacter sp.
CAGTCATGCTTCGCCCCACGCTGAATTTTTCCCGCAACGTCGATTGGAACCTCCTGAAGACGTTTCACGAGATTGCCGAGGCCGGCGGCGTCAGCCGCGCTGGACGGGCGCTGCGGCGCAAGCAGCCAGCACTCAGTCTCGCGCTCAAGCGATTGGAGACCCAGCTGGGCGTCACCCTGTGCCGGCGTGGGCCGCGCGGATTCGAGCTGACCGACGAAGGCATGCTGGTGGCCGAGACGTGCCGGTCGCTCAGCTCTCTCGTTCGCAACGTGCCAAAGAGGCTCGGCAATCTCACCGAGGATGTCCGTGGCAGGATCTCGATCCAGGTGATTTCGAGCTTGGTGTGTGAGCGCTTCGACGCGGCAATCGCTAGATTCCACGATCAACATCCCAAAGTGGAGATCCTGATCGACATCACGACCTGGGATTCGGTTGCGCCAGCCCTCCTCCGCGATGACATCGATATCGGTGTCGCCTCGGCTGAGACGCTGCGCTCCGATCTCAATTACGACCTCCTCTTCAACGAGTTCCACGGGGTCTATTGCGGGCCGTCGCATCCGCTTTACGGCAAGAGTTTCGATGACCCCTCCGCTCTTTCCGGCCAGGCCTTCGTCCTTACCGGCGCGGACGAGCCGGGCACATTGACGTCCTTCCGGGTGCGCCACGGTCTCGGCTCTCAGGTCGCGGGACTATCGGAGCATCTGGACGAAGCGAAGCGGCTCACGATCTTGGGCATCGGCATCTGCTTTCTTCCCGAAGCCTTTGCCGCGCCCGACGTCGAGGCCGGCCGGCTCTGGCCGCTTCTCCGGCATGCGGAACAGCCAAGCATGCCTGTATTCGTCATCACCAATCAGCGCGCCCCCTGCAAGCTGGCGCGCCAATTGCTCCTGGCCGAGATCGGCGTCACAGGTGGTGCGAATTGAAGCGCTAAAATCCATTACGCGCTTGCACGATTTCGAGCCTGACCGTGCGCTGCACCATTAATCGTATCAATGGACGTCAATTGAAGATTTTGGTCTGTTTTGCCCGTCCGGCCGCGAGCACTATCTGCTTGGACCATTACGCGAGGACACCGACATGGCTGGAAGAAAAAAGGGCGGAGACGGCGGGCATTCCCTCGCGCACAAGCATGCGCACGGCCATGCGCACGGCGTCAGGCGTGAGGATACCGATGGCGCCAAGAGCATGGAGACCCTATCCCGTATCTCTCAGACCAAGCAGGACGAGGACGTTCGCCGGGGGCTGGAGCTCGGGCTTGAGGCCGCCGATTCGGTGATCGACCGTAACATCTCTCTCTTCAGCCGCGGCCATCAGCCCGCCTTCGCCGGCATCAACACTTTCATGAAGGCGCCCTATTGCGAAGACATCCGCAAGATCGGCGAGTATGAAGCGGCCTTCGTCGGCGCTCCGTTCGATTCAGCCACGACCTACCGCCCGGGCACGCGCTTTGGTCCCCAGGCCGTGCGGCGCATCTCGGCGCTCTATGATGGGTATTGGTTCGACGGTGGCGTCGATATCTACGAGGAGCTCGACTTCTGCGACGCGGGCGACATCTTCGTCATTCCCGGCAACATTGAAAAGACCTTCGACCAGGTGACGAAGGCGGTCTCGCACATCTACACGTCAGGCGTTTTTCCTATCATCTGCGGTGGCGATCACAGCCTGGGCTTTCCCAATGTTCGCGGCATCGCGCCCCATATCGACGGCAATGTCGGCATCATCCACATCGACCGCCATATCGATATCCAGGAGAAGGATATGGACGAGCGGATGCACACGACGCCGTGGTTCTGGACCACGCATGAGGGCAGCGTGACCACGCATCGCGACCACAGTCACATGCACGATGTCGGATTGCCGAACTGCCATCCGAAGAATCTGGTGCAGCTCGGGATTGGAGGCTGGTATGGCAACCGTCCGGGAACCGCCGTGGCCAAGCGGCGCGGCACCAGCGTGCTCACCATGCACGACGTCGACAAGCATGGCCCGAAGAAGACCGCCGAAATTGCGCTTGAGATGGCTTGGGAAGGGTGCAAGGCGGTCTATCTCTCCTTCGACATCGATTCGATCGATCCGGGCTTTGCGCCTGGAACCGGGTCGCCGGAGCCCGGCGGTCTCCTGCCGCGCGAGGCGTTCGAGTTGATTCACACCATCGCGGCGGAAGGCCTGTGCGGCATGGAAGTGGTTGAAGTGTCCCCGCCCTATGACGTCAATGACAACACGGCGCAGCTTGCCTGCCGCGTCATCCTCGACGTTGTTGGCACGCTTATATCAAATGGTCATATTGGTCACCGCAATGGAGCCAAGACATGAGAAAGGATCTCGTGATGTTCCGCACATCGAAAATAGCCCTGGTCTCGCTGTCTATGGCGCTCTACTCGGCGCCCGCATTTGCGCATCCGGGACACGCAGGCGAACCCAGCTTCGTGCAGGGTCTACTCCACCCCCTGAGCGGCCTCGATCATGTGCTCGACATGGTCTGCGTCGGGTTCCTGGCATTCCGCCTCGGCGGCCGCGCCTTGTGGGCAATCCCGGCCGCGTTCCTGGTCGCCATGAGTGCCGGTGGAATTCTTGGCGCCACCGGCATTGAAATCCCGGCGGTCGAGCAGGGTATCGCCGCCTCGGTTCTCGTCCTTGGGGTCCTGATCGCATGCACAGCCAGCCTCTCCCCCCTGTTGGTGGTTCCACTGATCGCCGTGTTCGCGACCTTCCATGGCGTGGCCCACGGGGCTGAAGGAGCGGCCGGAGGTGGTGCGTCGGCCCTGCACTATTTCGCGGGATTCCTGCTGGCGACGGCGGCCCTGTTGGGCGCTGGCGGCCTTCTCACCAAGTCATTGGTGAGCTTGCGGCAAGGAGACCAGCTACAGCGTGTTGCCGGAGCTTCGGTCGGGCTCGCCGGATTGCTCATTCTGATCAGCTAGACCGAAGGCGTCTGGAGAAGCTGCCATGGATGTCCTCGTGCTCCAGCATGCCAGTGTCGAGCATCCGGGCATCTTTACCGTCTTCTTTCGCGAGGACGGCGCCCGGCTTCACACGGTCGAGCTCGACAAGGGCGACGCCATCCCGGATCTTGAGCCCTTCGACCTGATGCTCGTGATGGGCGGCCCCCAGGATGTGTGGCAGGAGGACCTGAACCCCTGGATGGCCGGTGAAAAGCAGGCCATCAAGAAGTACGTGATGGATATGCAGCGGCCCTTTTTCGGCATCTGTCTTGGGCATCAGCTGTTGGCCGAGGCGATTGGCGGCCGCGTCGCGCCGTCGAAATCGCCTGAAGTCGGAGTCATGGCCGTGTCCAAGACCGCGGCCGGCAAAGACGATCACGTCATCCGCAATCTCCCCGACCCGCTCCAGGTGCTGCAATGGCACGGCGCCGAGGTCACCGAGATTCCGGCCGGCGCAACCATTCTTGCCGCTTCGCCGGCCTGCCGCATCCAGGCGTTCCGTTTCGGCCAGCGCGCCTATGGCATGCAATTCCACGTCGAGGTCACGGCGACCACGGTGGCGGATTGGGCCGCGATCCCTGAATATGCGCGTTCGCTCGAGGACACGCTGGGGCCGAATGCGATGGGGCGGCTGGATGGCGCCGTTTCGGCTGAGCTTCCCCAGTTCAACCGGAACGCCCGCACGCTCTATGACAGTCTGAAAGCGACGTGGACCAAAGCCTGATTGGGCGACGCTGCCAGCTCGATGGCCAAGCCGAAATCATGATAGAATCGGCTTATGGGACTCCTCGTCGCGCTGCATGTGCTTGCCGCCATGGTCTGGGTAGGCGGCATGTTCTTCGCCTATGTGGTGTTGCGCGCCGCTGCGGGTCCGCTTGAGCCGGCGCTGCGGCTTGCCCTCTGGCATCGCGTCTTTGGCCGGTTCTTCCCCTGGGTATGGGCGAGCATCGTGCTGCTGCTGGTCAGCGGCTACGGCATGCTATTGCAGTATTTCGGCGGGTTCGCCGGCGCCCCGCTGCATATCCATGTCATGCAAGCCATGGGCTTGGTCATGATGCTGCTGTTCCTGCATCTGTTTTTTGTGCCTTGGCGGCGTTTTGGCCGCGCCGTCGCTGGGAATGCAATGGCCGAAGCCGCGAAGCAACTCGATCAGATTCGCCGCATCGTCGCGGTCAATCTCGTGCTTGGCCTGTTGACGGTGATCGTGGGATCGAGCGGGCGCTATTGGTAGCGGCGTTCAACCAGCGTAAGTCCCGCGCTAACTGCCGTGTAGATAGACCACATAAGCATTGAAGATGTAGAGGACGAAGAGCCCCAGGCTCGTCCAGCCGATGACCCGGAACAGCCTTTTGCCCGGCCGGTAGAGCAGGCTCACGATGACCAACCCAGCCATGATCACCGCCGATGCGGCGGAGAAGGCGTGAGCGGGGGACACGTTCCAGAGGATCGGCCCCTTCAGATAGAAGATGTCGTCGACTCCGAGCACGAGCATATTGAACAGGTTGCTGCCGAGCAAATTGGCGATGGCCATGTTGAGGGCGCCGATGCGCACCGCCGCGATCGTGACCACCAGCTCGGGCAGCGAGGTCGCCGCCGCGACGAACAGTGAACCCACGAAGGTTGTTTTCCAGCCCATGGCGTCGGCGAGATCGGTGCCGGCGAAGGGGAGCCAGATTCCCGCCGCAACCACTAAAACAGCTGCCGCCAGATAGCGGACAATGGCCGTCTTGAGCGTGACGTCGGGATAGCGTTCCGACGCGCCTTCGACGAAGGCCTCGCGATGGTCGCGCTCATAGGTGAAGACCGCGCGAAGGGCGAGAAGATAGAGGCCGATGAGAATGGGCGTATAGAGTCCGACATGGCCGATGGCGTAGTTGGCGCGATGGTCGGCGACGAGAAGGTTCAAGCCGGCAAAGCCGATGAGGATGACGCCGAACCCGGCCGAAAGGATATGGCCTTGATGGGCGCGCCGGTAGACGGGTGTCTCCCGGTGCATGAAATCGACAACAACCAGGATCAGGAGATTGAACACGCAGCTGCCGAACACATCGCCGACGGCGATATTCGGTTCATTGGCCCAAGTCACGGAGCTTACCCCGGTGACGAGTTCGGGCAGCGAGGTGACGGCTCCAAGCAGGACCAAGCCGATCCAATTGCCAGAGATGCCGGTCTTGTCGGCGATGATGTCGCCGCTGCGCGATAGCTCGGGCCCTGCCGCTCCGATCAGGAGGGCGCAGACGCCAAATTGCAGCCAGCTGAACGTCAACGCCGTCATCGGGGGGCTCCGTCCAGCGCCAAGATTAGTGAACCATGAACACCGGCGTCGTCATCCGCTCGAGGACGAGGCGGGTCGCCCCACCTAGCACCCACTCCTTGAATCGTGAACGGCCGAAGGCGCCCATGACGATCAGATCGGCCTTGGCTCCTTCGGCAAAGGTGAGAATGTTGGGCCCGGCCTCGGCGTCGGGGAGGTCGAACTCGACCGTCTCCGCTTCGATTCCGTGACGGCGGAGATAAGCCTCGATGTCGAGAGGCGGCACCCGCCACGACCCTGGACGCGTTTCCCGCGGCCGCCCGCGCAAGAGCGAGACGCGGCCGGCTCTGGTGAGGAAGGGAAGCGCCTGCCTGACGGCGGCTGAAGCCTGGGCGCTACCGTTCCACGCGATCACGGCGTGCGTCACCGGGAGCAGCGAGGTGCAAGCGCGCGGCACCACCAGCGCTGGATGTCCGGAAAGGACCACTTGCACGACCGGCCCGTGCAGCAGCTCGCTCGCCTCGCCGCATTGTTCGAGGATGATCAGGTCCTGAAGCCTGGAGGCGTAAATGAGCACA
The DNA here is from genome assembly GCA_049678565.1 of Methyloceanibacter sp. Classification (GTDB taxonomy): domain Bacteria; phylum Pseudomonadota; class Alphaproteobacteria; order Rhizobiales; family Methyloligellaceae; genus Methyloceanibacter. Next base: position 5,775 of record JBAUEK010000344.1, read on the forward strand.
TCGCCCGGATCGCCTTCGCCCATTTCCCACTCATGCGATACGCCCGCTCGCTTCGAAACCGCATCGAAATGCCGCTCGGCCTCCTCGGCCTGCTCCGCCTCGCCGCGAATGGCCTTCTCGACCTCGCCCGCTTCCTCCAGCCGGATGAAGGGATTCTGCACCGCGTCGCGCAACATTGCGGTGATCGGCAGGCTGGAAATTGCGGTGAGGTGAGCGCCGAATTCCTTGGCCAGCTTGACGCTCGCCTCGACCAGCTCGGAGGAGCGCGGCAGGGGCAGATAGACCAGGATATCGCCATAGCTCATCGATGGTTCTCCTGAGATAGGGCCCGTTTCCACCGGCGCAGAACGCCGGCGGCGACGAGCGCGCCCGTCTTGTTCAGCCCTTGAGCCCGGGGCTCTCTTCGGTTCTGCGGTCTGGCGGAGGGGGAGGGATTCGAACCCTCGAGACGGTTACCCGCCTACACACTTTCCAGGCGTGCGCCTTCGACCACTCGGCCACCCCTCCGTAAGGGGCCGCAACTTAAGCGGAGCGACCCCTCTCTTCAAGCGATGAGCGGGTATGTCGCCGCAGCGACACTTGAACCGGCGTGAATTGAACGTGAGGCGGCAATCGCTTATGTAAGGGTGAAACCCGGATTCAGCCCGTCGCTCATGCTCCTACTCCGTATCATCGGCATTTGGCTCCTGTTGCTCGCGATGGTCGCGGCTGTCATCGATGCGACCAAGAGCCTGGCGGGAGGCGGCACTTGGGTGGTCACGCCGCTCGCCGCGCAATGGTCAAGTCTCAGTCCGGATAGCCTCGCCGCCGCCAAGACAGCCGTCGAGACGCATGTGGGTCCCTTCCTATGGGATCCAATGATCACCGAGATTCTCAGTGCCCCGACTTGGGGGGTGCTTGGGGTGCTTGGGCTCGCGCTCTATTGGCTCGGGCGGAAGCGTGCCCCGGCCGAGGTCTTCATCAATTAGAGACCGGAACCCTCGCTGTTCCGGTCTGGGAGATGTTCCATGTTCAATCTGAAGCGTAAGGCCCCCTCGATGCCGACGGCTGAGACCGCGCTCCCGGGCCGCCCGACACCCATTCCCACGGCCTCGACCCATTTCGTCAATGGCGCGCCGCTCAAGGGTCCCTATCCGGAAGGAGCCCGGCAGGCCTTGTTCGGGCTCGGGTGTTTCTGGGGCGCCGAGAAGCGGTTCTGGAGCATTCCCGGCGTCATCGTTACCGCCGTCGGCTATGCCGGCGGCCCCACGCCCAATCCCACCTATGAGGAGGTGTGCTCGGGCCGCACCGGCCACAACGAGGCGGTGCTCGTGGTCTACGATCCAAAGCTGGTGAGCTACCAGGAGCTGCTCAAGGCTTTCTTCGAAAGCCACGACCCGACCCAAGGCATGCGCCAGGGAAACGATGTCGGCACGCAATACCGCTCGGGCATCTACGTATTCTCAGAGGACCAGCGCCAAGCCGCGGAAGCGGCGAAGCACGCTTTCGACGCTGCGCTGAAGACGCGCGGCTTCGGTCCGATCACCACCGAGATTCTGCCGGCGCCAATTTTCTATTTCGCCGAGGACTACCATCAGCAATATCTCGCCAGGAATCCGCAAGGCTATTGCGGCCTTGGCGGCACCGGCGTGTCTTGCCCGATCGGCACGGGCGTCTCCACCGGCGCCTAGCCTTCCACGGTCATGGTGGAGCTCTACCTCTGCCTCAAGCCAGGTCGAGGGCGTAGCGCTTGAGATCTTCAAGGTCGATGATGCTGAGCGTGGCTTCGTTGGTGGCGCCGAGGATGACGCGTGGCGCGTGTCCCGCCTCGAGCGCCTCCTGCCATCTTGCCGCGCACAGACACCAGCGGTCCCCTGGCTCGAGCCCGGGAAAGCCGAACTCTGGCAGCGGCGTCGAGAGATCGTTGCCGCGCGCCTTGGAGAAGGCGAGAAACGCCGCGGTGACTTCGATGCACACCGTATGCAGGCCATGATCGTCGGGCCCCGTGTGACAGCAGCCTGAACGATAGAATCCGGTGAGCGGACGGTCCGAGCAACTCGCCAACGGCTCGCCGAAGACATTGCGCTGTACGTTCTTCTGCGACCCGGTACGCTCCTGCATCCGGCCATAGTGCCTCAGATGTGCGGGCGCGTGAAGCCTAGTGCGGCTTTCGATCCGGCAGCGGCACTGATTCGGACGTGGCCGAGGCCGCGGCCGTGGCAGGTTTCTTCCCGGACAACTCGGCTTTCAGGGCTTCGAGCCCCTCGGCATCGAGATGTGGCGCCGGAGGCCCTGCGTCCTTGCTTGCCTCCAGCTTGAGCGCGGCCGGCACGGTGCCGTCCTCGGCGATGGTTGGGGCGCCATCGCCGGAATTGAGCACGGCGGTGCATTCTTGCGGCAGGTCTCGGAGCGACATGGGGGCCTTGCGCGGGGGTGGCTTCGCCCCCGGCTTGGCGGGCCTCGCCGCGTTGATCTCGGCTTTCCGCAGCATCTTGTACCAATTGGACAGCTCCCCGCCGCAGCCGTCGTCGCCGGAGGGCGGCTTCTGGTTGGCGCAACCGGCCACCCCGGGAGGACAGGAGAGACGAGTGTGGAAATGATAGAAATGGCCCCACCACGGTCTGACCTTGCCCAGCCATCCCCGGTTCTTGCCCGCCTGCTCGCACAACGCCTTTTTGATCGCAGGGTGCACGAAGATGCGCGCGACTTGCGGATAGGAAGCGGCGCGTTTGATCAGCTCCACATGCTGGAGCGTGAACACCGCAGGATCGACGGTGAAAGGATCCTTCAGCATCGAGACGGCGATGATGTCCTCCCGCTCCTGCGGCGTGAGGATGCGGTCCGGCATCGCAGTCAGCCAGATGTCGGCGTCGAGGCCGACCTGATGGCTGGTGTGTCCCGTGATCATCGGGCCGCCCCGCGGCTGTGACATGTCGCCGACGAGAAGCCCTGGCCAGCCGTCGAGCGCCTTCGCGTCGCTGGCGAGGCGCTCCAGATAGTCCAGAAGCCGCGGATGGCCCCAATTGCGATTGCGCGAGAGCCGCATCACTTGCCAATCGGGGCCGTTGATGGGAAGCGAGACGCCACCGGCAAGGCACCCCTTGGCGTAGGACCCGATCGCGCGGGCGGCGAGAGGCGCCGGCGCGGTGACGACGCCGAACAGCATCTTCGCGGGCGGCCCTTTAGGCGCGGCCTTCTTAGTCGCGGTCTTCTTGGCAGGGTTGGCCGACGCGGCTGGCGGCTTCGCCGGCGACTTGGTCGCCTTGAATTGCTCCGCTGAGACCGCTCCGGCAATCAGCAATAGTGCAAGGCCCAAAGCCAGCCTTCGCATCGGATTGTGGCCCCATCCCCTCCGCTTTTGACAGGGCGACCCTAGCATAAATCAAGGCCGCAATAAGAGCGCCAAGGCTCTCGGCGCTTGATCGACGCGGCACTGTCCCCAAATGGGAGGAAGCAAAGGCACGTTCAGGAGATGTTCAGGCGCTAGGCTTATGCTGGGCCGAAGAGACAAAGCCGAACCGAGTTCCAGGGAGATTGTTATGACCGATCCCAAGACCCGCAGCCTGAGGCGACTAGCCCTCCTCCTTCCGCTTTTTGGCCTCCTGCTAGGTTTTTCGGGGATGGCCCAGGCCGGAGTCACGGCAAATATCAGCCTGTCGACCCAACGCATGAACGTCTTTGTCGACGGGAAAGCCCGCTATTCCTGGCCGGTCTCGACCGCGAGGCGCGGCTACCGCACCCCGACGGGCACCTTCAAGCCCCAATCGCTCAAGGTCTGGCACCGCTCCACGATCTATCACGGCTCGCCCATGCCGCATTCGATCTTCTTCAAGGGTGGTTATGCCATCCACGGCTCCTACGAGACCAAATCACTCGGCCGGCCGGCGTCCCACGGCTGCGTGCGGCTCCATCCCAGCAATGCGGCCCAGCTCTTTTCGCTCGTGCGCCAATACGGGTCGAGCAACACGGTGATCAAGATCTCCAACTAGGCCCCGCCGTTTGCGGTCCGCTCCCTAGACGAGGATGCTGTCGAAAGCGCCCAGTTCGCGCTTCGTCTAGGGCCGTGAGTCTTGTAGCATTCGCACCGTCGCGCGGGATCGCGCATTGGGGGACAAGGGTCGCGCGCGACTGCGTGGCCCAACGGCGGAGGCGATTATGAGCCTTTTGAAATGGGCACTCATTTGCTTGCTGATCTCGCTCGTTGCCGGCGCGTTCGGCTACACCGGCCTCGCCCGCGGGGCCGCGCAGATCTCCAAGATCCTGTTCTTTGTCTTCGTCGTGCTGTTCTTGGTGATCCTGATCCTCGCCATTACCGCCGGCGAACTCGTCTTCTGAACCTAGCCTACCGTTGGCAGTCGGTCGGCGCCGGCGCTCCTCTGAAGCGTTCGGTCATCCAGTTGAGCGCGGCGCCAGCACTGTCGCGCGCGGCGAAGGTATGCGTGACGCCGGGAAGCGACACGAAGCTTACGCGCACACCCTGGGCGCACAATGCTTCGGCGAAGCGCTTGGTGATCGCCGGTTCGACGGTTGTATCCGCGGTGCCTTGGGCGATGAAGACGGGCGCGCCGGCCGGTGCCTGACCCGGCGAGTTGTGCACCATGATCCCCTTCCAGGGCTCGGCCTTCGCCGGGTCCATGGTTAGAAACTGCCCGCCCTTCAGCGGCGTCTCGTCCTTTTCGATCTTCTCGAATTCGGCGACCGATTCGATGCAGTCTCTCGCGGTCTTTTCGAAAGCAGCCATCGCTTGCGGCTTGACGACTTTCGTGAGCGGCACGCCTTTCAGCCTTGTCCAGGAGAGCACGCTCATCGCTACCAGATCCTGCGCGGTCGATTCATCGTTGTCGAACAATTCGACCAGATAGGTCGCCGGCGCGGCGGCGGCTACACCGACGAGCTTGAGCTCTGGCGCGTAACGAGCGGCGACCTGGCCCGTATAGAGAGCGGCGTGTCCACCCTGGCTGTGACCCCACACGGCGAAACGGTTGGACGCGCCGGTACGGGGCAGCTCGCGCGCCGCCCGCACCGAATCGAGCACGGACCGAGCTTCGCTCTCGCCGATCAGATAGGGGTGGATGCCGTCGGTGCCGAGGCCGGGATAGTCGGTGGCGACGACGATGTAACCTTGTGCAACCATATTGGGCAAGTTCCACATCATGCCGCCGACATCGGGCATGAGCGACGGCGCGCAGGGCGGCACGACGCCGGAGGTCGGGTGTGCCCAGGCGATGATATTGCGCCCGCCGGCGGGCGCCGGGCCGGATGGAATATAGATCGCGCCCGAGACTGGGATCGGCTTGCCGCTGGGGCTAGTCGAGCGGTAGAGAATACGAAAGGCGTCGCCGTTGCCGCCCATTCCAGGCCCGCCGCCCGGAAGTGGCCACACCCGGATGATGGTCCCTGGTTTGCCCGGAATTTCGCCGGGCGACACGTCGTACAGCGCTTCCGCCGCATCGCCACCGCCACCAAGGCTTAGAAACACGGCCAAGGCCCCAGTCGTTGCAAATCTCGGCAAACACTCGACACTCAACATTTTGCGAACCCCTTGATGAAAGTGGGCGGATGATAGCCGGGCCCCGGCGGCGCAACAACTGCGATCCGGGGCGGGGTCTGCGCGAAGCCCTTCTTGAGCTTTGTTGGCCTTCCGGGGCAAAATTGGTTATGCAGGCAGGCCAATGCTTTGCCTGGACCGGAGCCAACGTCAATTCGGGCCATCGAATTTTGGGGGCTTAGTTCATGTCATCAGCCGCAGCCACGCTCGACGCCCTGATCAGCCGCGTCGGCGGAGTGACCACGCCCTTCTCGGTCGAGCTTCCGAGCGGAGAGCAACGACAGATCGGTGAGGGCAAGCCCGAATTCAGCGTCGGCCTTCGCAACGAGCGGGCGCTCAAGGCGCTGCGCACCCTCGATGAAGGCGACATCGCCGAGGCCTATCTCCAGGGCGACATCGATCTCGAAGGCGACATGCTGAAGCCCTTCACGCTTCGCACTATTCTCGACGACCGCCACCC
>JBAUEK010000345.1:0-2147 GCA_049678565.1 Methyloceanibacter sp.
CTAAAGATGGACCCTAAGACGCCGTCCGACAATGGTGTGGGGTGGTGCCGAGGCTCATTCCTCGTCCGAGGCCGCCGCAAGCAAGGCGGCATTGCCGCCAGAGGCGGTCAAATCGGTGGTGCGCACCCGCTCGAGCGCAAATCCTTGCAGATATTGCGGGCCGCCGGTCTTCGGCCCGGTGCCGGAGAAACTCTCGCCGCCGAAGGGTTGCACCCCAACCACAGCCCCGATCTGGTTCCGGTTCACATAGAAATTGCCGACCTTCACCCGCGCCGCCACAAAATCCGCGGTGGCCGGGACGCGGCTGTGCAGGCCGAGCGTCAAGCCATAGCCGCTGGCATTGATGGCCGCACACACCTCCGCCAACCGGTCGCCCCGATAGCGGACCACATGCAGGATCGGCCCGAATACTTCGCGCTCGAGCAGCTTGAGCGAGGGGATCGCATAGATGGCGGGAGAAACGAAGGTGCCTGCCGCGCAGGCTTCGGGCAGCTTCAGATCGAGCAGTTCCCGCCCCTCTTGGCGCATCCGCGCCTTGTGGGCCTCCAGCAGCGACTTGGACTCCGAATCGATCACGGGCCCGATATCGGTGGCGTAATCGAGCGGATCGCCGATCCTCAGCTCGCGCGCGGCACCGAGCAGCATGTCGAGCATTCCGTCGGCCACGTCCTCCTGGAGAAAGAGGACGCGCAGCGCCGAGCAGCGCTGGCCGGCGCTGTCGAAGGCGGAGAGAAGCGCATCGTCAACCACCTGCTCGGGCAGCGCCGAGGAGTCCACGATCATGCAATTGAGCCCGCCGGTCTCGGCGATCAGCCTGGGGATGGGCCCGTCTCGCGCCGCCAGCGCCCGGTTGATGGCAAGCCCGGTGTCGGTGCCCCCGGTAAAGGCCACGCCGTCCACACGGCTGTCGCTGGTCAGCGCCGCGCCGACCGTCTCGCCCCGCCCGGGAAGGAGATGAAGCACCTCTCCGGGCACGCCGGCCGCATGCAAATGACGGATGGCGCGGGCGGCGGTGAGCGAGGTTTGCTCCGCCGGCTTCGCCACCACCGCGTTGCCGGCAGCGAGCGCTGCCGCGACCTGGCCGGTGAAAATCGCAAGCGGAAAGTTCCAGGGCGAGATGCAAGCAAACACGCCCCGTCCATGCAAGGAAAGCTCGTTGCGCTCGCCGGTCGCACCCTTCAGCTCGCGCGGCGAAACAAAGCTCCGGCGGGCCTCGGCCGCCGCGTAGCGCAAATGATCGACCGCCTCGCGCAGATCGGCTTGGGCATTGGCAAGCGTCTTCCCCGCCTCGCGCACCATCAGTCCCATCAGCGCCGCGCGGTCGGCCTCGAACAGATCCGCGGCCCGTTCCAGCACCTCGGCGCGAGCCACGCCGCCAACCGCGTCCCAGTCATGGGCGGCGGCCTTAGCCGCGCCGAGCGCCGCGTCGACGGCCGCCACATCGGCGTATCGGCAGGTGCCGACGATCATTCCACGATCCTGGGGCGAGGCGATCTCGACCACCTCCCCCTTGCCCGCCTTCAGGGTTTCGCCGGAAATAACGGGACCGGCTTCGGCCGGGACCGAGAGCGAGCTCTTGATTGCTGCGACCAAGGGCTCCCGCACTTCATCCTCCCACAAAGGCAGCCCCAGGCTGTTCCGCCGCTCGGGCGCATACAGCTGTGGTGGGATGGGGATCAGGGGGTTGGCTTTGGGCTTGAGCCCGGCGGCCCTTTCGACGGGATCGGCGATGATCGCGGCGATCGGCGCCTCATCGTCGGCGAGACGGTTGACGAAAGAGGTGTTGGCGCCGTTTTCGAGCAGCCGGCGAACGAGATAAGCCAGCAGATCCTTGTGCCCGCCAACCGGCGCATAAATCCGGCACGGTTTTCCCAGCGCCTCCGGCCTCACCACCTCCCGATGCAGCGCCTCGCCCATGCCATAGAGGCGCTGGAACTCGTAAGGACGATTGCCGGCAAGCACGGCGACCGCGGCAATGGTATGGGCGTTGTGCGTGGCGAATTGCGGAAGGAAAGCCTCGGGCCGCGCGAGCAGCGCCCGCGCCGCGGCCAGATAAGCGACGTCGGTATTGACCTTGCGGGTAAACACCGGATAGCCGGCGAGCCCCCCCTCTTGCGCCCATTTGATCTCGCTGTCCCAATAGGCGC
>JBAUEK010000346.1:0-2621 GCA_049678565.1 Methyloceanibacter sp.
GAATAATCCTCCCGCAACGCAAGCGCTCGTCTCATGGCGAATCACCTCCCACTTCGCCACAAGAGAATCAGCGTTCCCCGTCCGCGGGAATCCCCAATGAGTCAGCCTTCAAGCAAGCTGGTATTACACGCCAGCCACCTGCTGAGAGCAGGCGTTCATCCTAAGATCGTTAGCGAGCGACTAGGGGCATTACGCTCGACACGTACTCACACGTCTTGCCAGAGATGCAGGAAGACGCAGTGCGGTTGCTCGATGCGACGCTGGTGATGGCAATTAAGAAAAATGCTGGCGAGAAGGCGTGATCACCTGAAAGGCATCCAGTTCCGACGTCTCATTTTGAGCGCCCACATTTCCGCTTCAGGGGGAACTGCGGACGAGTTGACTGAGGTATCGCATGTCGCAGAAGTGCCAACAGCGGACATCTAGCGTGTGTTATGGCCGGGATAACGTCCGATCCGTGACGTAGAAATCGCCGAGCACCAGCACATCCATTTGTGTGCGCAAGAAGCACGAGATCGCATTCTCGGGGCTTTGCACGATCGGCTCCTGCAAATTGAAGCTCGTGTTGAGAACGACCGGAACCCCCGTCAGCTCGGCGAATTTCTCGATGACACCATAGAAACGCGGGTTCGTGGAGCGGTCCACGGTCTGGATGCGTGCGGTCCCATCGACATGGATCCCCGCCGGAATGAGCGCGGCCTTGTCGGGGCGCACTTTCGGGGCCATCGTCATGAAGGGATCGATCTGCTCGATCTCGAAAAACTCCGCCACGCGCTCCTGCAGAATAGCGGGAGCGAAGGGGCGAAAGGGCTCGCGATGCTTCACGCGGGCATTGAGGCGATCCTTCATCCCTTCGTCCCTGGGATCTGCCAGGATGGAGCGATTTCCCAGTGCGCGCGGGCCAAGTTCGGATCGCCCCTGGAACCAACCGACGATCTGGCCGGCGGCGATGTCTCCGGCCACGGTCGTCAGCAGCTCCTCTTCCTCCATCCGCCGATAGGACAACCCAGCAGCTTGGAGAGCGCGCGTGATCTCGGCGTCGGTATATCCGCGGCCGTAGAAAGAGCAGTTAAGCTCGAAGCCGCGCGGATGACCGAGCGTTTGATGATAATGCCAGAGCGCGCTCCCGAGGGGTGCGCCCGAGTCCGAGGCGCAAGGCGGCACCCAGACTGACTCGTAGTCCGTGTCGCGCAAGATACGCGCGTTCGCCACGCAATTGAGCGCGACGCCGCCGGTCACGCAGAGATTGCGCGAAGGGTGGCGCTTGGAGAGCGCGCGAGCAATATGCACCACGGCCCCTTCGATGGTGGACTGCAACGCGAAGGCAAGATCGCGATGACGATCGCTGATGGGCTCGTCCGGCTGGCGCCGCGGACCGAATGCCTCCGTGAACCATTCCTTGAAGGGCTTCGTGACGCCGTGGGTGTCGTAGCTGATCAAGTCCCGATTGATCGAAAATCGTCCCTCGGGCTCAAGACGCACGAGCTCGCGGAACTTATTTGCGTAAGTCGGCCCGCCGGTGCCGGCGAGGGCCATCACGGTCCCTTCCGTGAACGGCTTGAACCCTAGATAGGCCGTGACCGCCAGATAGAGAAAGCCGAGGGAGTCGAGGACCTCGCTCTGCCACAGGCGTTGGAGCCGATTGCCGGAGCCGATATGGGCGGACTGGGCGGTCTCGTCTCCATGGCCGTCCATCACCAGCACCGCCGCCTCCTCGAAGGGCGACACGAAGAAGATCGCCGCATGCGCGTCATGATGCCTGACCTGCACGATCTTCAGCAGTTTCTTGTGCATGCCGAAGTGCCCCATCAATCCCCATCGAAGTCCCATGGGAACGGCGACGATCATGGTGGGTATATGCGGGCGGGCGCTTGGCGGAATAATGTTGAGGCTGGTCGGAAGCCCCTCTGCCACCCCCCAGAACATGTTACGCCGGAGCGACTTCATCTCCCACGGCGTCGTGATAACATCGATATCGCCGACGCCCAGGCCCTGGTCGTCGAATGCTGTCTTCAGCGAGCGGAACGGGAACTTTCGAGTATGTTTCTCGCGGTTGAACCGTTCCTCCTCCAAGACGATCGTCGGCACGCCATCCTTGAGCAGCGCCAAGCCGGAGTCATGAGTCCTGGTTACGATGCCGAGAATGTTCACGATGGGGCCTAGTGGTGGGTTTCAGTGGGCGGCCGATTGACCGCCGGCGCTTCCGAGGTTGAATTTCGCCAACTACAACAACGGTCCCTCACTCCAATCGTTCCTCGTCTCAGCTGAGTTCCTTATGCTCAGATGAAGGCGTCACCGCGTCCGCTAAGGGTCAAAAGCTGACTTGAGCTAAGGCCGACGTGGCGTCCGCTTGTGCCAGAAGCGGACATCAAAGTCGCCTCGCGGATCTGGAAGGGACGGATGAGGGATTGGTAGAAGCCCTAAGCTTCTGACGAACGCTAAAGATCGCTACGCGGCAGGCGGCGCCACCTTAGCTGCAAGGGATGCGGCAAGGGGCTGGAGAAGGCTCAAACCGTTCAGGCGAGTCTTGCGACAAACTGCCGGAGCGGCCGGGCTGCTGGCTCGCGGACTAGCGTCCCCTTTACCCTAAAGAGCGGACATGCTCAGAGCCAGGATCGATG
>JBAUEK010000347.1:0-10820 GCA_049678565.1 Methyloceanibacter sp.
TCAGGAGAGGCAGGAGCCGGCACAGCCGCTCAAGACGGCCAAACCTGTCCACCAGCCTCTAAGTCCAGCGCCACAGGCCAGGCGTTCCAACGATCGGGATCCCATCGCCAAGACGCAAGAGGGCAAGCCCGCGCACCGGTCCGAGTCCAAACCACCGCGTGCATCTCGGAGTTCTGAGCGCGGCATGGGCGAGCACGTTCCGGCCTTCATGACGCGCTCCGTGCGCCCCCTCGACTAGGGCAGAATTCACGTCAATTGAACCGTCGTGCCCGGACTTGATCCGGGCATCCATGTTGTTGTGGCCCGACGCGGCGAACCCCTCCAATGGACTGGATTGCCGGGTCAAGCCCGGCCACGTCGTGAGGGAACTCGGACTAGCTGTCGCGGGCGCCTTCGCGGCTCGCTGTGGTGGCCGGCGTAAGCTCCACCGACTCGCCGCAGCCGCAGGCGCTCGTCTGGTTCGGATTGTTGAAGACGAAGCCGGAGCTCAAGCGGCCGGTCGTGTAGTCCATCTCGGTGCCGAGCAGGAACAGGACCGCGGTCGGGTCGATCAGGACACGGACGCCCTTGTCCTCGACCAGCTCGTCGAGGGGGTTCCGCCCCGCCACATATTCCATGGTGTATTCCATGCCGGCGCAGCCGCCCTTCTTCACGCCAACGCGCAAGGCAGCAGCATCGCCGCCAGAAGCAGCCAGCAGCGAGCGAATGCGCTCGGCGGCGGCATCTGTGAGGGTAATGACTTTGGGTGCGGTACGGGTGCTCATGGCTCAAATCTGGGTTGGCATTGGGGCGGGGTCAAGACCCCAAGGGTCAAGACCCTAAGGGTCGGGACCCTCGACCTAAAACATGTTCAGGGCGAGCCGCGCTTCGTCGGACATCCGGCTCATATCCCAAGGCGGGTCGAAGACGAGGTTCACCTTCACCGCGCCAACGCCGGGGACGGCCGAGATGGCATTCTCCACCCAGCCCGGCATCTCGCCCGCCACGGGGCAGCCGGGGGCGGTCAAGGTCATATCCACCTCGATATTGCGCTCGTCATCGACCTCGAGCCGATAGATCAGCCCCAGCTCGTAAATATCGACGGGAATCTCCGGGTCAAAGACCGTCTTCAAGGCCGCCACGAGATCCTGATTGAGCTGGTCGTGTTCCGGTGTCATGGGAGCCGGCGCCCCGGCGTCTGCGCTGGCCGGAGCCGGCGCGGACAACGTCTCGGCCGCTCCGGCGGATGGGACCTCAGGCGAGGCCTCCGGGAGAGCCGCCCGATCGTCCTGATCTTGAATCTTTTCAGTCATTTCCACGCTTCCGTTTAGGCAAACATTTCGCGCGCTTTGTGTAGCGCTTCGACCAGTCTATCGACTTCCTCAACCGTATTATACATGGCGAACGAGGCGCGCGCGGTCGAGGTGACCCCAAAACGGGCCAAAAGCGGCTCGGCGCAATGGGTGCCGGCCCGGACCGCGACGCCATAGCGGTCGAGAATCGTGCTCACATCATGGGCGTGGGCGCCCTCCATCTCGAAGGAGATGATCGCGCCCTTGTCCTTGGCGCGGCCGAAGATGCGGAGGCAATTCAGCTCGCCGATGCGCTCCATGGCATAGGCCAGGAGCGCGTCCTCGTGGATCCTGATCCGCTCGCGCCCGACGCTTTCCACGTAGTCGATCGCAGCGCCGAGCCCGATTGCCTGCACGATGGCCGGGGTGCCGGCCTCGAATCTGTGGGGCGGGCCCGCATAGGTGATGCGGTCGGTGGTCACCGTGCCGATCATCTCGCCGCCGCCTTGATAGGGCGGCATCGCCTCCAACAGCTCCTTCTTGCCGTAGAGCACACCGATGCCGGTCGGCCCATAGAGCTTGTGCCCGGTGAAGGCATAGAAGTCGCAGTCGAGGTCCTGCACGTCGACGGGAAGGTGCACGGCCGCTTGGGCGCCATCGACCAGCACCGGGATGCCGCGCTCATGCGCCATGCGCACCACCTCTTTGATCGGCACGATGGTGCCGAGCACGTTCGACATCTGGGTGATGGCGACCATCTTGGTGCGGGGACCGAGCAGGGCCTCGAATTTGTCGAGCGGAAACTCGCCCGCATCGGTCACCGGCGCCCATTTCAACACGGCGCCGTGGCGCTCTTTCAGAAAATACCAGGGCACGATGTTGGAATGATGCTCCATGATCGTGAGCACGATCTCATCGCCCTCGCCGATATGGGTTCCGCCATAGGAGCCGGCGACGAGGTTGATGGCCTCGGTGGCGTTGCGGGTGAAGATGATCTCGGCGTCGGAGCGGGCGTTGAGGAAGCGCCGCACCGTTTCCCGCGCCTTCTCGAAATTGGCGGTGGAGAGGTTGCTCAGATAGTGCAGCCCGCGATGGACGTTGGCGTAGTCCTCGGCACAAGCGCGTTGGATGGTGTCGAGAACGGATTTCGGCTTCTGTGCCGAGGCGCCGTTGTCGAGATAGACGAGGGGCTGGCCGTGGATCTTGCGCGACAGTATGGGGAAGTCGGCGCGAATGGCGTCTACGTCGTAAGGGGCTGCCCTTGCGATCTCGGTGGTCATGGACTTCGGCAGGATCGTCATGTGCTCTCCGCCGTCAATCGAAACTGACGCCCAGCCATTCGGCTGACGCCCTCGACAAGGCGTCGCGAAGCCCCTCATGCTCGATGCACTCCAACGCCTCGCCGACAAAGGCTTGGATCAAGAGCGCGCGGGCCTCCGCTTCGGGAATGCCGCGGGCTTCGAGATAGAACAGAAGGTCCTTGTCGATCTGGCCCGAGGTCGAGCCGTGGCCGCAGACCACATCATCGGCGAAGATCTCAAGCTCGGGCTTCGAATCGAACTCGGCGCCTTCCGCCAGCAGGAGCGCCTGCACCATCTGCTTGCCGTCGGTCTTTTGGGCGCCGGGCGAGACGATGATCTTGCCCTGGAACACGCCGCGCGCCTCATTGTCGAGCACGGCCTTGAACAGCTCGCGGCTGGAGCAGCGCGGGACGAGATGCTCGATCACGAGCGTCGTGTCGCAATGCTGGTGGTGACGCATCAGAAGGGCGCCGGACAGCTCGAACGCCGACCCCTCGCCGGCAAAGGCGGCATAGACCTGATTGCGCGAAAGCACGGCGCCGGTCGAAAACTGGAAGGCATGGTAGCGGGCGTCGGTCCCGAGCTTGACCAGCCAGGTGCCGAGATGGAAGGCCTCCTCGGCTTCGCGCTGCAGCTTGAAATGATTGAGGCTCGCTTTGTCGCCGACCTGGACCTCCGTCACCGCGTTCCGCTGGACGTCCCTCCCCCCGAGGCTGCCGTAGCTTTCCAGCAGGGTGAGCGAGGCGCCGTCCTCGAGGAGAACGATATTGCGGGTGAACACGCTGGCAGGGTCGGTGCCGGCGTCGAGATGAATGAGGTGGACTGGCTTGTCGAGGGTGAGGCCCTTGGCCGCGCGCATGGCCACGCCACCGCTCATCAGCGCGAGATTGAGGGCAACGATCGGATCGCGGTCTTGGTGATTGATTTGGCCGAGCGATTGCTTCAGCCAGCTTGGCGGCTTCTGCAAGGCCTCGGTCAGCGACACGAGTTCGATCCCGGCGGCCTTCAGCTCGGCAATATCGGACAGATCGGCCCTCAGTTCGCCATCGAGCATGACCAGCCGGTAGGCGGGCAGCGTCGCGATCCCGCGGCCAAGGGCCCGCTCAAGCTCCGCCGGAGCGAGCGCCATGCCGGTGGCGCGGGAAAGCGGCAGAGCCTCGACCAGACGCGAGCGGAGGTCGGTGTATTTCCACGCCTCGACCCGGCGATGCGGCAGGCCGAGCGCGGCATAGGCGTCGATGGCCTTGGCCCGGAGATCCGCGGTCCACGGGTTGCCGGCGCCAGGAAGGGCCTGCTCGGCCGTTTTGAACAGGTCGAGATAGGCCTGCTCGGCTCTGGTCTGGAATTGCTTGACCGGAAGTTCCATTGCTCGGCCTTCCTTACGCTGCGGCTTCGTCGAATTCGGCGTAGCCGCTGCGTTCCAGCTCAAGCGCAAGCTCAGGCCCGCCGGAACGCGCGACGCGGCCGTCCGACAGCACATGCACCCGGTCGGGCACGATGTAGTCGAGCAGCCGCTGGTAGTGGGTGATGACAAGCATGGACCGCTCCGGCGACCGGAGCGCGTTCACGCCTTCGGCGACGATGCGCACGGCATCGATGTCGAGACCGGAATCGGTCTCGTCCAGCACGCAGAGCGCGGGGTCAAGCAGCGCCATTTGCAGGATCTCGTTCCGCTTCTTCTCGCCGCCGGAGAAACCGACATTGAGGGGGCGCTTCAACATGTCCATGTCGATCTTGAGCTCGGCCGCCTTCTCCTTCAGCACTCGCAGGAAGTCGGGCGTCGACAGTTCTGGCTCGCCGCGCGCCTTCCGCACCGCGTTGGTGGCGGTGCGCAGGAAGGTGATGGTGGCGACGCCCGGGATCTCCATTGGATATTGGAAGGCCAAAAACACGCCGGCAGCCGCGCGCGCGCTCGGATCGAGCGCGAGCAGATCCCGGCCGTTCCAGGTGACGGTGCCGGCCGTAACCTCGTAATCGTCCTTGCCCGCCAGCACATAAGCGAGCGTTGATTTGCCAGAGCCGTTGGGACCCATGATGGCGTGCACCTGGCCCTGGGGCAGCTCGAGATCGAGACCTTTGAGGATCTCGCGGCCACCGACATTGACGTGCAAATTCTTGATTTCAAGCATTACGACTTCTTTCTAATCCCTTGGTCCTGAATCACTTGGCGGATTTTCGCCTTGATACTCTCCAACCGACTGAACCCGGCCAGGGAGCGCCTTGTCCAAATCGCGGCGGTATTTGATGCAGCCGGCTAGGAACTCCGACCAGGTCGGAACGGCGGGCAATGGGTCGGTCGTTTCCGGCAGCAGCGCCCAAAGCTTGGGGTGGTACCAGCACAAATCGTGACCCGTCGCGTCTCGGTGCCGCCTGATACCGGCGCGCAAGCGTCTGATCTCCTTGAGCAACTGCTCGCGAGACATGGCATCCAAATCGCCGTCGATGATTGGTGCGTTAGCCAACGCTTCCCTCCAACGAGATAGAGATCAGCTTTTGCGTCTCGGCCATGAACTCCATGGGCAGATGCTGCAACACGTCGCGAACGAAGCCATTCACGATCAGCGCCACCGCCTCCTCCGCCGAGAGCCCGCGGCTCAGGCAGTAGAACAGCTGGTCGTCGGAGATCTTTGAGGTCGTCGCCTCATGCTCGAATGTCGCCGACGCGTTCTTGGCTTCGATATAGGGCACGGTATGGGCGCCGCATTTGTCGCCGATCAGCAGCGAGTCGCAATTGGTGAAGTTGCGGGCATTCGCCGCGCGGCGATGGGCCGAGACGAGGCCGCGATATGTGTTGTTGGAACGGCCGGCGGCGATGCCCTTGGAAATGATGCGGCTCGACGTGTCGCGGCCGAGATGGATCATCTTGGTGCCGGAATCCACCTGCTGATAGCCGTTGGAGATGGCGATCGAATAGAACTCGCCGCGGCTGCCGTCGCCGCGCAGAATGCAGGAAGGGTATTTCCAGGTGATGGCCGAACCGGTCTCAACCTGGGTCCAGGAGATCTTGCTGTTCTTGCCGCGGCAGTCGCCACGCTTGGTGACGAAATTGTAGATGCCGCCCTTGCCATTCTTGTCGCCGGGATACCAGTTCTGCACCGTGGAATATTTGATCTCGGCATCGTCGAGAGCGACAAGCTCGACCACGGCGGCGTGGAGCTGGTTCTCATCGCGCATGGGCGCGGTGCAGCCTTCGAGATAACTGACATAGGCGCCCTTGTCGGCGATGATCAGGGTCCGCTCGAACTGACCGGTCTGCTCCGCATTGATGCGGAAATAGGTGGAGAGCTCCATCGGGCAGCGGACGCCGGGCGGCACATAGACGAACGACCCATCCGAGAACACCGCCGAGTTGAGGGTGGCGTAGTAATTATCGGTGATGGGGACGACCGAGCCCAGATATTTGCGTACCAGCTCGGGGTGGTTCTGCACCGCCTCCGAGATCGAGCAGAAGATGACGCCGGCCTTTGCCAGTTCCTCCTTGAAGGTGGTGACCACCGAGACTGAGTCGAACACGGCGTCGACCGCCACGCGCGGCGCGCCCTTGACGCCGGCAAGCACCTCCTGCTCCCTCAGCGGGATGCCAAGCTTGGCGTAAGTCTCGAGCAGCTCGGGATCGACATCCGCCAGGCTCTTCGGCCCCTCGGTGCTCTTCGGCGCCGAATAGAAATAGAGATCCTGGAAATCGATCTTGGGGTAGTGGACGTTGGCCCATTTCGGCTCCTGCATGGTGAGCCAGCGGCGATAGGCCTCGAGCCGCCACTCGAGCATCCACAGCGGCTCCTTCTTCTTGGCCGAGATGAAGCGAACGACCTCCTCGCTCAGACCCTTCGGGGCCCTGATCGATTCGATGTCGGTGACGAAGCCGTATTTATATTTATCGACGTCGATCTCGCGAACGCGGGCGACTGTCTCTTGCACTGCCGGCATGGCCCTACTCCAAATTCCTCATCGTCATCGCGGCCTAAGCCGCCTCATCTCGTCTCGCGGCCTAAGCCGCCTCTTTCTTCTCGCGGCCTAAGCCGCCTCTTGGCGCTGTTTCAGCCGCTTGATCATCTCGCTCCAAGCGGCGAGGAAGCGCTCGATATCGGCTACCTCGCTGCCGTAACCAAGGCTCACCCGGATTGCCCCTTGGGCGATCTCCGGCGGCACCGCCATGGCGCTCAGCACATGCGATGCCTCGACCTTGCCCGAGGAGCAGGCGCTGCCAGCGCTCACGGCCACTCCGGCGAGGTCGAGCCCGATGACGAGCGTCTCGGCCCTGGTGCCGGGGACCGCGATGCAGCTGGTATTGGGCAAGCGCTCGACCCGGCTCGACAGCACCACGGCATCGGGCGCGATGGCGAGCGCCCTTTTTTCCAATTCGTCGCGAAGCTTGGCGATCCCCGCCACCTTGTCCAATTCCGCCGCGGCAAGCTCCGCCGCCACGCCGAAGCCGGCGATGCCGGCGACATTCTCGGTGCCGGCGCGGCGCCTCAGCTCCTGTCCGCCGCCCTTGATCAGGGGCTCGACCGAAACGCCTTGGCGCAAGATCAGGGCGCCAATGCCCTTGGGGCCGCCGATCTTATGCGCCGACAGGCTCATCATGTCGGCGCCGAGCGCGCCAAAATCGAGGGTCAGCTTGCCGGCCAGCTGCACGGCGTCCGTGTGCAGGAGGCCATGCGCCGCATGAACGAGCTCGGCCGCGGCGGCCACCGGCTGGATCGCGCCAGTTTCGTTGTTCGCCGCCATCAGCGAGACGAAGGGCCGCCATCCTCCAAGATGGGGTTCCGCAAGCTCGGCCGCAAGCGCGTCGAGATCGACCAGACCGTCGCCGGTGACGGGAATGCGGGTCGTGCTCTCAGGGTAGAAGCAGCCGCCGGCAAGGACCGACGGATGCTCCACCGCCGAGATGTAGCACTGCCACGCTTGGGCGGCCGGAGCGGCGAGCGCCAAGGCATTGGCCTCGCTGCCGCTGCTGGTGAAGATCACCTCTTCCGGGCGGGCGCCGGCAAGCGCGGCCACTTTTGCCCGCGCATTCTCCACCAACGCCCTCGCCTCTCGCCCCTCGCCATGAACGGAGGACGGATTGCCGAAGATCTCGAAACTGGCGACTATGGCGTCGCGCACTTCGGGCCTGAGCGGTGCCGTGGCGTTATAGTCAAGATAGGAGCGGATGGTCATGCCTCTAGCAGCTCGCGGCCCCGGGACCGCCGGTTAGCGCTTGCGCGAGCCCCCATCGCGCGTGCTATGAAGCGCGGCCCGAGGCTGAAGATTGTGCCAAACAAAGCCGGACGCCATGTTGTTTGGAACAGTTCTAAATCTTGGTTGTGTATAGGTTTCCTGGGCAGCAGAGTCAAGGTTTGCGGCGGTCCGCTGGCCGCCTCCAGACTTCCAGCCCTCCTTCTCGCCGCGACATAACGTCGTTTGAGGTCAGCATTTCATGCCTGAAGTGAATATTAGCGGCCCCGCGGGCAGGATCGAAGCCCGCTACCACCATAACCCCGCCCCGAACGCCCCGGTTGCACTCATCCTGCATCCCCATCCGCAGTTCGGCGGCACCATGAATAATCAGATTGTTTATCACCTGTATTACGCCTTTCAGCGGCGTGGCTTCTCGGTGCTGCGCTTCAACTTCCGCGGGGTTGGACGGAGCGAGGGGCTGTTCGACAACGGACCGGGCGAATTGGCCGACGCCGCCACCGCGCTCGACTGGATGCAGGCCTATAATGCCGACGCGCCCTCCTGCTGGATCTCGGGTATCTCCTTCGGCGCCTGGATCGCGATGCAGCTGCTGATGCGGCGTCCGGAGGTCGAAGGCTTCATCTCCGTGGCGCCACCCGCCAATCTCTACGACTTCACCTTCCTTGCGCCCTGCCCCTCATCCGGGCTGATGGTGAATGGCGCCAAGGATCGCGTGGTGCCGACGGAGTCCGTGCGCGGCCTCGTGGATCGGCTCAAGACGCAGAAGGGCATCGTCATCGAGCACGCCATCGTCCCCGACGCGAACCACTTTTTCGAGGCCCGCATGGAGGGGTTGATGGAAGTGGTCGACACCTATCTCGACAAGCGCCTCGGCAAGCGGAAGAAGCGCGAGTCCGCGGCTTAGCTTCGCTACCTTTCCCTCTGGAGGATTTGCCCGAGCCGGCGCGGATCCACTGTCAACCTCAGCGGACTGAAATCCAAACTGGTTCGGGCTCAACCCCAATCTCCTTCGGTGCAATTCCCGTTCAAACCTGTTACAGGCTCGCCTGCGACAGGCTCGCCTGCGACAGGCAGCCCTGCCACAGCCTGTTCATCTGCAACCCGCCGCCGGCCCAGCATGAGCACCACCAAATCGGAGTTCCTGAACGAGCTTAAGTCCCGTGGTTATGTACACCAGGTGACCGACGAGGCGGCCCTCGACAAGCTCGCCAAAACCGACCGCATCACCGGCTATATCGGCTTCGACTGCACCGCACCGAGCCTGCATGTCGGCAATCTGCTCGGCATCATGATGCTGCGCAAATTGCAGCAGGCGGGCCACCGGCCGATCGTGTTGATCGGCGGCGGCACCACCAAAGTCGGCGATCCCTCGGGCAAGGACGAAGCGCGCAAGCTCCTGAACGACGCCGAGATCGCCGCCAATGTCGCCGGCATTCAGTCGGCGTTCGGGAAATTCATCAGCTTCGGCGAGGGCGAGACCGATGCGCTCCTGATCAACAACGCCGATTGGCTGGATGAGCTCAAATATATCGATTTCCTCCAGGACTATGGCCGCCATTTCAGCGTCAACCGCATGCTCTCCTACGATTCGGTGAAGCTCCGCCTGGAGCGCGAGCAGCCGCTGTCGTTCATCGAATTCAACTACATGGTGCTCCAGGCTTACGACTTCCTCGAGCTTTATCGGAGGTTCGGCTGCCGCTTGCAGATGGGCGGGTCGGATCAATGGGGCAATATCGTCAACGGCATCGAGCTCGGGCGCCGCACCGACGGCATCGAGCTGTTCGGACTCACCACCGCTCTGCTCACCACCGCTTCGGGCGCCAAGATGGGCAAGACGGCGTCGGGCGCGGTCTGGCTCAACCCCGACATGCTCAGCCCGTACGATTATTGGCAATATTGGCGCAACACCGAAGACGTCGATGTCGAGCGCTTCCTCAAGCTGTTCACCGAACTACCGCTCAAGGAGATCGACAAGCTGTCGAAGCTCGAAGGGGCGGAGTTGAACGAGGCGAAGAAGACCCTCGCCACGGAAGCAACCGCGCTGCTTCATGGCCGCGAGGCCGCCGACCGGGCCGAGACCACGGCGCGGGCAACTTTCGAGCAAGGCACGATCGCGGCAACGCTGCCAACCTTCGAGCTGCCCCGCGCCGAACTCAAAAGGGGCGTGGGCGTGCTCTCGGCCAATGTGCATGTCGGCTTCGTGGCGTCCACGAGCGAGGCACGCCGCCAAATCAAAGGCGGCGGGCTAAAGGTGAATGACAAGCCGGTCACCGACGAGAAGCGGCTGCTCACCCTCGCCGACCTGACGCCGGAGGGGGTCATCAAGCTTTCGCTCGGCAAGAAGCGGCACGCGCTGATCCGGCCGGTCTGAGCCGCAACGCCTTTAGCGCGCGGAGGTGCCGAAATCGGATGGAGCGGTGGTGGGCGCCGACGTCGCGGCCGAGTTCTGCCCTCTGAACTCGAAGATCTGGCGGAAGATTCCGGGTGCTACCACGGAGATCGGATTGACGAGCACGTTCGGATCGGTGAGCTGCCCCTGAATGGCGAAGGTGATGCCGACGACGCCCTCTCCCTCGCGCCCAACGAAGATGTTGCCCAGGATCGGGATGGCGCCGAGAGCCGAGTTCAGGCCGTAGAGAGGCACATAGGTCCCGCCAAGATTGACGGTCTGGGTCTTGAAGTTGACGCGACCGCGCATGGTGGCGCCAAGCGCCGGGCCGTTTATATAGGCGTCGTTGAGCTGAAATTCGCCATTGCCCACGGAGAAGGGCGCGCGCAACTGGTCGAAGGCGATGCGGGACTGCCGGGTCTCCCTCTTCAGCCCGCCCAAGGCCGCACTCGATTGCGGATCGGTCAGCACGTCGCTCACCACCGAATCGCCGAGCACGGCAAAGTTTCGCGCCCACAATGTCCCCGACTTCGTCCCCGCTCCGCCCGCATCGAGATTGACCTCGAGCGAGGCCTCGCCGCCATCCACCTTGGGATAGAAGCCGATCAAGCGAAAGGCGGAACCGGCATCGCGTGATTCCGCGTGGATGATACGGCCAGCACTGCTGTCCTCCAGCTT
>JBAUEK010000348.1:0-6132 GCA_049678565.1 Methyloceanibacter sp.
GATTTCTTGATCGTTCATCAGTCTCGTCTCCTTACGAGGGCGCCTGTGTCTTCAGCGCGAGCGCGTGCAGCGTGCCGCCCATATGGCCCTTCAGCGCATCATAGACCATCTGGTGCTGCTGGACCCGGGACTTGCCGCGAAAGGCCTCCGACACCACGGTCGCGGCATAGTGGTCGCCGTCGCCGGCGAGGTCGTCGATGCTGACGTTCGCGTCGGGAAAGCTTTCCCTGATCAGCTCCTCGATCTCGTGGGCCGCCATGGCCATGCAACAATCTCCTTTAGTCCGGTCGCCCGATCTTAGCGTTCGCCCATGAATTGTGGCAACCAGCGCTCATGCGAAAGACGAAGTGCCGTAAGCGGAAGTGGCGCTTCGCCCTGGAGTTTCAAGGCGTCGCCGGTCACCTTACCGAGACGTCGAGCCGGAATTTCCGCCTTGGCCGCGTGTTGCAAGAGGCTTGCAACCTCTTCTGGCGGGACAGCAACGACGTAGCGCCCCTGATCCTCGCCGAACCAGACGGCGTGGGCAGGCAGCCCGGCGGGGGCCGGGTCGAGCTCGGCCCCGAACCCGCCAGCAAGCGCCATCTCCGCCACCGCCACCAGCAAGCCACCGTCGGAAACGTCATGCACCGCCGAGACCCGGCCTTTTCGGATCAATCCCCTGACGAAATCCCCGGCGCGGCGCTCGGCGGCGAGATCGACCGGCGGCGGTGGGCCCTTGGCGGGTCCTGCGACAATCTCCTGATACAGCGATTGGCCGAGATGACCGTTCTCGGCGCCAAGCAGAACCAGCACATGGCCGTCCTGCTTCAAGGACGCTGTCGCCATGCGCGCGATGTCCGGGATGAGCCCGATGCCCCCCACCGCCGGCGTGGGTGGGATGCCGACGCCATTGGTCTCGTTGTAGAGCGAGACATTGCCGGAGACGACGGGGAAGGCAAGCGCCCGGCAGGCTTCGGCCATGCCTTCGACCGCTTCGACAAACTCGCCCATGATCTCGGGGCGCTGGGGATTGCCGAAATTCAGGCAATCGGTGATAGCGAGCGGATCGGCCCCCACCGCCGTCAGATTGCGCCAGCATTCGGCCACGGCTTGCTTCGCCCCTTCGCGGGCATCCGCGGCGCAATAGCGGGGGGTTACGTCGCAAGAGATGGCGAGGCCCTTTTTCGTGCCGTGCACGCGCACGACGCCGGCATCGCCGCCAGGGCGCTGCACCGTGTCGGCCATCACCATGTGGTCGTATTGCTCCCAGATCCAGCGGCGCGAGGCGAGATGAGGCGATCCCATCATCTGCTCGAGCGCCTCCAGCAGGCTGTTGGGCGCCGGCACGTCGCCTGCTGCAACCGGCGCCGGCGCCGGTTTGCGTGTCCAGGGGCGCTGATAGACGGGCGCGGCATGAGCCAGCGCCGCGAGCGGAATGTCGGCTTGAATTTCGCCGCCATGGCGAACCACGAGCTTGCCGCTATCCGTGGTACGGCCGATCAGGGCGAAATCGAGCTCCCATTTCCGGAACACGCGCTCGGCCACCTGTTCGGCGCCAAGCTTCAACACGATGAGCATGCGCTCCTGGCTCTCCGACAGCAGCATCTCATAGGCGGTCATGCCCTCTTCGCGGGTCGGCACCTGATCGAGATCGAGCTCGATGCCGACGCCGCCTTTGTCCGCCATCTCCACCGAGGAGGAGGTGAGGCCCGCCGCGCCCATGTCCTGGATGGCGACGATGGCGTCTTCGCGCATCAGCTCCAGGCAGGCTTCGAGCAGGAGCTTCTCGGTGAAGGGATCGCCAACCTGAACCGTCGGTCGCTTCTCGGCCGATGCCTCGTCGAACTCGGCCGAGGCCATGGTGGCGCCGTGTATGCCGTCGCGCCCGGTCTTGGAGCCGACATAGACCACGGGGAGGCCGACGCCCTTCGCCGCCGATTTGAAGATGCGGTTGGCGTCGATGAGCCCGACGCACATGGCGTTGACCAGGATATTGTCGTTGTAGCGGGCATCGAAATTCGTCTCGCCGCCGATCGTTGGCACCCCCATGCAATTGCCGTAGTCGCCGATGCCCGAGACCACGCCGGCGACGAGATGCCGGGTCTTGGCGTGGTCCGGCGCCCCGAAGCGGAGCGCATTCATATTGGCGATCGGCCGCGCGCCCATGGTGAACACGTCGCGCATGATGCCGCCGACGCCCGTGGCCGCTCCCTGATAGGGCTCGATGTAAGACGGGTGGTTGTGGCTCTCCATCTTGAACACGGCCGCGAGCCCGTTGCCGAGATCGACCACGCCGGCATTCTCGCCCGGGCCTTGGATCACTTGCGGGCCGGTGGTTGGCAGTGTCTTCAGCCACACGCGCGAGGATTTGTAGGAGCAGTGCTCCGACCACATCACCGAGAAGATGCCGAGTTCGGTGAAAGAGGGCTCGCGGCCGAGCACGCCCACGAGCAGGCGGTATTCGTCGGGGCTGAGCCCATGCTCGGCAACGAGCTCGGGCGTGATCTGGGGTGTAGTCTGGTTCATGCGGCGGGAATTGATCGATTGCATTCAGGCGGGCCTAGACCGAGCTTATAGCGAGCGGATTTGCCAGAGTCCCACCCGCTCAGGCCGCGAGGCTTTCGGCCAGGCCTTTGAACATGTTGGCGCCGTCGGTGCCGCTGAGATTTGCATCGGCGAGGCGCTCCGGGTGCGGCATCAGCCCCAGCACCGTTCCAGTCTCGTTGTAAATGCCGGCGATGTGGTTGCGCGAGCCGTTGGGATTGGCCTCAGGCGTGGTCTGTCCTTCGGCGTCGCAATAGCGGAAGGCGATGCGGCCTTCGCCTTCGAGGCGCTTCAGCGTCTCCTCATCGGCGAAATAGGCTCCGTCCTTATGCGCGATCGGAAACCTGACCACCTGGCCCTTTTTGTAGCGGGATGCGAAGCTTGTATCGGTGCGTTCCACCCGCAAATGTACGTCCTTGCAGATGAATTTCAGCGTGGCGTTGCGCATGAGCACGCCCGGAAGCAGCCGGGCCTCGGTCAGCACCTGAAACCCGTTGCAGATGCCGAGCACCGGCGTTCCGGCCTTGGCGCGGCGCACCACCTCGCGCATCACCGGCGAATGCGCCGCCATGGCGCCGGAGCGGAGATAATCGCCATAGGAGAAGCCGCCCGGCAGCACGATCAGATCGCTGTTGGGAAGCTCGGCGTCGCCATGCCAGACCATGGCCGGCGGCCGGCCCAAGGCAGCTTCAAGCGCGACGGCGGCATCGCGGTCGCAATTCGATCCGGGAAAGACGATGACGCTCGCTTTCATGCCTCGTCAGGCCGCCTCGAGCTCATAGGCATAATTCTCGATGATGGTGTTGGCGAGGAGCTCCTTGCACATGCGCTCGATTTCGGCGCGCGCGCGGTCCGGATCGCTCTCCGCCACTTCGACCTCGATATATTTTCCCTGGCGCACATTGCCAGCGGCGCCGAAGCCGAGCGCATGTAGCGCGCCTTCGATCGCCTTGCCCTGGGGGTCGAGAACCCCGGGCTTCAAGGTGATGGTGATGCGTGCCTTCATCGGCCAGGAACCTATTTGGAGCGCACGAGCACGGGTCCCGACTTGACCCGCATCGGGTTGTCGACATGCAGTCCGAGCCGCCGGGCGACCTCCTGATAGGCTTCGACCAGGCCGCCCATGTCGCGGCGGAAACGATCCTTGTCGAGCTTGTCTTGCGTCTCGGCATCCCACAGCCGGCTGCAATCCGGCGAGATCTCGTCGGCAAGCACGATCCGCATTTGATCGTTTTCCCACAGCCGGCCGAACTCGCATTTGAAATCGATCAGCCTGATGCCGACCCCGATGAATAGGCCGGAGAGGAAGTCGTTGATGCGGAGCGAAAGGGACATGATGTCGTCCAGCTCCTGCGGATTGGCCCAACCGAACGCCGTGATGTGCTCCTCGGTGACCATGGGGTCGTCGAGCTTGTCGGACTTATAGTAGAACTCCACGATCGAGCGCGGCAGCGGCGTGCCCTCGTCGATGCCGAGCCGCGTCGCGAGCGAGCCAGCGGCCACGTTGCGGATCACGACCTCGAGCGGGATGATCTCCACCTCGCGGATTAGCTGCTCGCGCATGTTGAGCCGCTTGATGAAGTGGGTGGGTACGCCGGCCTCGCCCAGTTTCTGGAACAGGAACTCGGAGATCCGATTGTTGAGGACGCCCTTGCCCTCGATCTTGTCGTGCTTCTTGTTGTTGAAAGCGGTGGCGTCGTCCTTGAAATGCTGGATGAGGGTACCCGGCTCCGGACCTTCGTAGAGAATTTTCGCTTTGCCTTCGTATACGCGGCGACGCCGGTTCATGTTACGTTCCTTTTCTGCCGTGGCCTGTCAGAGCTGACAACACGGCCTGCGCGCGGAAGGCATACCCCAAGCCCGCGCGGATCGCCGATTGCTCTTAGACGGAATCAACCAAATGGTCTGTCGGAACTTAACGTAAGGGGAGGGGCGAGACAACGGCAGCCTCCGACTCCCTCGACATATCCGGGATTTGTTGATTTTCCGCCGCCGGAGCGGTATCCCTCAGCCCCAGGGAGAATGGAGCTTTCATCGATTTCTGGGGATTTGGCGGCGCCCTGCGCCCGGCAAGGAGATTGCGGCAGATGACCACGTTTGAGGATCGGGAGAAGGGCTTCGAGCGCAAATTCGCGCATGACGAGGAGCTCAAATTCAGGGCGATGGCGCGGCGGAACAAGCTGCTTGGCCTGTGGGCGGCGGAAGCCATGGGGCTGTCCGGCGACGAGGCGCAAGCCTATGCCCGCGAGGTGGTCAAGGCCGATATGATCGAGCCCGGTGAGGAGGACGTATTCCGCAAAGTTCGAGGCGATCTCGACGCGAAATCCGTCGACCAATCCGATCACCAGATCCGGCGCATGATGGCGGAGCTGATGGCCGAGGCGGTGCATCAGATCGAGACTGAAGGCAAGGCCTGAGCCGGCCGATGCAAGAGGACCGCTTCCGCCGGAGTGCGAAAGAGGGGCGAACGCTTCTCAACGCCTGGCTCACCCTCAACTCACCCTTCCTCATCGAGCTGATCGGGGAGGCTGGGTGGGACTGCATCACCATCGACCAGCAGCATGGCCTTGGCGGCAATGAGGCGCTGCTCGGCTGCCTCACCGCGGCGCGCGCCGTTGGCCTTCCCGCCATCGTGCGCGTGGCCGAGAACGATGCCGGGCTCATCGGCCGCGCGCTCGACGCCGGCGCGCAAGGGATCATGTGCCCTCTGATCGAAACGGTCGAGGATGCCGAGGCCTTCGTTCAGGCGGTCAAATATCCCCCGCTCGGCAACCGCAGCTGGGGCCCATACCGGGCGCGGCTCGACCATGAGGGCGATTATTTCACCACGGCGAATGACTGGACCATCGCCTGCCCCCAGATCGAGACCAAAGGCGCGCTCGATCAGCTGGACGAAATTCTGGGGCTACCCGGCGTGGACATGGTCTGCTTCGGCCCGAACGACCTTTCCGTGGCGCTCACGGGGCGCCTCGACATTCACGCGCAGGAGGTCCGGGAGGCCATGACTCTGGTTCTCAGCAAATGCCGCGAGATGTCTGTCATGGCGTTGATTTTCGCCAATGATGTCGCCTTCGCCAAGCCCTTGGTGGCGGCCGGATGGAACGTCGTGGCGGTCGGCACCGATGCGGGGTGGTTCGCCAAGGCCGCGGCCGACACCAAGCGCGAGGCCACGGCCAAAGCGTGACGGCCACCCCCGCCTGTGCCAAGATGGCGGGAGGGGAATCGGGGACTCTCACATGCAAGCTTCGATCAGATTGCTCGCGGCCGCATTTCTGCTGGTGATGAGTTCAGGCGCGGCCTTCGCGCTCATCACCCAGACGACCACGGCCATCGCACTCAAATCGGCCCCGGCGGCCCAGGCCGACGTGCTGCTCAACATCCCGTCGGGAGGCAGCGTCAGCGTCGGCACCTGCGCCAGAGGCTGGTGCGGCGTCACCTTCCGCAAATATGGTGGCTATGTGCGGGAAAGTGCGCTTCTGCTCCCGGGTCCGCCGCCACCAGCGCCTTCGCCGCAAATCCCGACCTATCCGTCCTATCCCTACAAATCAGGGCACTATCCGACGACGGAGTCCTATTACGACTTGCCGCCTTACGCCGACATCAACCCCC
>JBAUEK010000349.1:0-17716 GCA_049678565.1 Methyloceanibacter sp.
GCGCGACGGCTTACGCCTTGTGTCCCTTCTGCTGAGAAACTGGCTCGACGTTCTTGCGGGTGGCGATGTTCTCTATGTTGGTGTTGAGCTAGACCGGCCATCGGTCAGGGCTCTGAAGCGCCGCTAGCGGGCCGCAGGGACCTGGTGCAGGGGGGGCGGATTCGAACCACCGACATACGGGTAAACAGCCCGCTGCTCTACCGCTGAGCTACCCTCGCGAGTGGGGAAGCAGGCCATAGGCAAGCCCAGGGCACAAGATTGGGTCCCGGACGGCGCGCTAAAGAATAAACTTGGAGAGGTCGGCGTTGCGGGCGAGGTCGCCGATATGCTCTTCGACATAGGCGGCGTCGATGACGATTTTCTCGCCCTGCCTGTCGCCGGCGGCGAAGGAAATCTCGTCGAGAATGCGCTCCATCACCGTGGCGAGGCGGCGGGCGCCGATATTCTCGACATTGGTATTCACCTCGACCGCGATGTCGGCGATGGCCTCGATCGAGTCCGGCGTGAATTCGAGCTCGACGCCCTCGGTCCGCATCAGCGCGATATATTGCGTGATCAGGCAGGCCTTGGGCTCGGTCAGGATGCGGCGGAAATCGTCGCGCGTCAGCGCCCGCAACTCGACCCGAATCGGGAGCCGCCCCTGCAACTCCGGCAGCAGGTCCGAGGGCTTGGCCATGTGAAAGGCGCCCGAGGCGATGAACAGCACATGATCGGTCTTCACCGGCCCGTATTTGGTGCCGACGGTGGTGCCCTCGATCAGAGGTAGGAGATCGCGCTGCACGCCTTCGCGGCTCACATCGGCGCCGATGCGCTCCGAGCGCGCGCAAATCTTGTCGATCTCGTCGAGAAAGACGATGCCGTTATTCTCGACGTTCTTGATCGCTTCCTGCACGATCACGTCGTTGTCGATCAGCTTGTCGGATTCCTCCGCCATCAAGATGCCGAAGCTGTCGCCAACGGTGACGCGGCGGGGCTTGGTGCGCTGGCCCAGTGCCTTGCCGAGCATATCGCTGAGATTGATCATGCCGACTTGGCTTCCCGGCATGCCGGGGATCTCGAATGAGGGCATGCCGGCGCCGGTATCGGCGACCTGCACCTCGATCTCCTTCTCGTTGAGCTCGCCGGTGCGGAGCCGCTTGCGGAACATGTCGCGGGTCGCCGGCGTCGCATGCAGGCCAACCAGCGCATCGACAACGCGCTCCTCGGCGTTCAATTGCGCCTTGGCCTCGACCTCCTTGCGCTTGGCGACGCGCGAAAGCCCAATCGCGGCTTCGAGGAGATCGCGGATGATCTGATCGACGTCGCGGCCGACATAGCCGACCTCGGTGAATTTAGTGGCCTCGATCTTGATGAAGGGCGCATTGGCGAGCTTGGCCAGGCGGCGCGAGATCTCGGTCTTGCCGACGCCGGTCGGTCCGATCATGAGGATGTTCTTGGGCAGCACCTCCTCGCGCAGCTCATCGTCGAGCTGGAGCCGGCGCCAGCGGTTGCGCAGTGCGATGGCGACCGCGCGTTTGGCGTCGCGCTGGCCGACAATGTGACGGTCGAGCTCGGAGACGATCTCGCGCGGGGAAAAATTGGTCATTGGGTTACTTTGTGGATTCAAGGCTTTCGACCACCACTTCATCGTTGGTATAGACGCAAATACCCGCCGCGATGGCCATGGCTTTCCGCGCAATCGTCTCGGCGTCGAGGTCGCTGTCGAGCAGCGCCCGGGCCGCGGCCAGCGCATAGCTGCCGCCGGAGCCAATGCCCATGACATCGTCGTCCGGCTCGAGCACGTCGCCGGTGCCGGTCAGCACCAGGCTCTCGCCGGCATCGGCAACGATCATCATGGCCTCGAGATGGCGCAGATAGCGGTCGGTGCGCCAATCCTTGGCCAGCTCGACGCAAGCGCGCTTGAGCTGGTCGGGAAAGCGCTCAAGCTTGGCCTCAAGCCGCTCGAACAAAGTGAAGGCGTCGGCCGTGGCCCCGGCAAAGCCGGCGATGACGTTGCCGGAGGTGCCGACGCGCCGGACTTTCCGCGCATTGCCCTTGACGATGGTCTGGCCAAGCGTCACCTGGCCATCGCCCGCGATCACGACCTTGCCGCGCTTGCGCACGGTGAGGATGGTGGTGGCGTGCCAGGTGTCGGGGGAGGAATGACTCATGCTGCACTGCGATATCGTGATGAACGCGCCCCTCGTCAAGCTTTGGCGGAAAAAGGGGCCCCTGAGCCGGCGCCGCGCGAGCGATTGCCCGCCGAAAGTGGCCCGGGGGCCACGATGCGCCCGACAATAGCACTCTTGGCCGCCACGGCGTATAAGCGGCGCCATGGATAGAAGCGAATTGCTAAGAGCCTTAAAGTAGACTTCAGCCATGCAGAAGCCAGTCAAAGGCAAGTCGAAGCGGCGCGCCACGGTCGAACGCCGCACCAAGGAGACCGCAATCAGTGCCACCGTCGATCTCGACGGCACCGGCGCCTTCGCCGTGGATACCGGCGTGGGCTTCCTCGACCACATGATCGAGCAGCTGGCGCGGCATTCCCTGATCGACATCACCCTCAAGGCCAAGGGTGACCTCCATATCGACCAGCACCACACGACCGAGGATAGCGGCATCGTGCTCGGCCAGGCGATCGCCAAGGCCCTTGGCGACAAGCAAGGCATCGCCCGCTATGGCTCGGCCTATCTGCCCATGGACGAGACCCTGACCCGCGTCGCCATCGACGTCTCGGGCAGGCCCTATCTCGTGTGGAAGGTCCCCTTTACCCGCTCCAAGATCGGCGAAATGGACACCGAGCTGTTCCGGGAATGGTTCCAGGCCTTGGCCCAGCACGCGGGGCTGACGCTGCATGTGGAGACGCTTTACGGCGAGAATAGCCACCACATTGCCGAGACCTGCTATAAGGCGCTCGCACGCGCGCTCCGCCAGGCGGTCGCCATCGACGAGCGCCAGGGTGGCCGCGTGCCGTCGACCAAAGGCCAACTTCAAGGCTGAAGCGCAGCCAGCGTGCAGGTGTTGTGACCGTCTATTCCGTCTATGAGCCGCCGGCCAAGGCGCCAGATGTTCTGGCCCGGGCCGAGTCGCTGCGCTTCGTCAAGCAGGGCTTCTCCTGGCCGGCGCTGTTCGTGCCCGGCCTGTGGCTCCTCTATCAGCGCATGTGGCTCGAGCTGATCCTGTTCGTGGCGCTGTTTGGCGTGCTCGCCTGGCTGCTCGGCCAGAGCGAGCAGGGACAGGGGCTGCTTGGCTGGCTGAGCCTCGGCCTCGTCGTGCTGTTCGCGGCCGAGGCCAGCGATCTCCGCGGCGCCTCGCTCGAACGGCGCGGATGGACGCATGCCGGCGCCGCCGTCGGACCGAGCCGCGACGCGGCCGAGCTCGCCTTCTTCCGCTCTTGGCTGCCCGCGCAGGAGCGACCTGCGCCCGCGCCGGAAGCCGCCGCCGAACGGCTGAGGCCAGCCACGCGTCCGCGGGCGGGGGCTGAGGGGGAGGAGGTCATCGGCCTGTTCCCGGGGCCGTGACCAACGCCATGCACGTCGCCATCATCGATTACGGCTCCGGCAATCTCCACTCCGCCGCCAAGGCGTTCGAGCGCGCCGCGCGCGAGCAGGGGTCGCGGCTTGCGGTCAAGGTGACGGCGCGGCCGGAGGAGGTCGCCGCGGCCGACCGCATCGTGCTCCCGGGCGTCGGCGCCTTCGCCGATTGCAAGCGGGGGCTCGAAGGCGTCCCCGGCATGGTCGAGGCCCTGGAACAGGCCGTGCATGACGGCGGCAGGCCCTTTCTCGGCATTTGCGTCGGCTTGCAATTGATGGCCAGTCGCGGGCTTGAACATGGGGCGACGCCGGGTCTCGGCTGGATCGGGGGCGAGGTGCGCGCGATCGAGCCAGACGATCCCGGCCTCAAGATCCCGCATATGGGCTGGAACACGCTGCGCGTGGATCACGACCATGCGCTGCTCGGAGGCATCCCAACCGGGGAGGCGGGCCTGCACGCCTATTTCGTGCATTCCTATCATTTCGTGCCGGAGGACGAGGAGACGCTTGTGGCCAGCACCGACTATGGCGGAACCATCACGGCCCTCATCGCCAGGGACAATCTGGCGGGCACCCAGTTCCATCCGGAGAAAAGCCAGAAGCTTGGGCTTGCGCTGATCGCCAATTTCCTCGAGTGGAAGCCATGATCCTAATTCCAGCCATCGACCTCAAAGACGGCAATTGCGTCCGGCTCCGCCAAGGCGAGATGGACAGGGCCACCGTGTTCAACGCCAATCCCGCCGCGCAGGCGCGCCTGTTCGAAGGTCAGGGCTTCGAATGGCTGCATCTCGTCGATCTCGACGGCGCCTTCGCCGGCAAGCCGGTCAATGCTCTTGCCGTGGCGGAGATCTTGAGGGCCGTGCGCATCCCGGTGCAGCTCGGCGGCGGCATTCGCAGCCTCGCCACCATCGAGTCCTGGCTCGGCGAGGGCGTCAGGCGCGTGATCCTCAGCACCGTCGCCGTGCGCGATCCCGATCTCGTGCGCGAGGCCGCGCGCAAATTTCCGGGCTGCATCGCCGTCGGCATCGATGCGCGCGACGGCGTGGTCGCGATCGAGGGCTGGGCCGAGGACGGCGAGATGAGCGCGCTCGATCTTGCCCACAGATTCGAGGACGCCGGCGTCGCCGCCATCATCTACACCGACATCTCGCGCGACGGCGTGCTGATGGGGCTCAACCTCGATGCCACGGCGGCGCTTGCGCGCGCGACCTCGATTCCGGTGATCGCGAGCGGCGGCCTCGCTTCGATCGAGGATGTGCGCCGCATGTTCCGCCCCGAATATGCCATGCTCGAAGGCGCGATTGCCGGTCGCGCGCTTTATGACGGCAGGCTCGATCCGGCGGAGGCGCTGAACCTCATCGCCTCCTATCGGAGCGAGGCGCAGGAGTCAGTCTAGGTCGCCATCCATGAGCGTTCGCGGCATCTTCATCCGGCTGTTCATCCTCATCCTTGTGATCGCCCTCGGTCCGGCGATTGTCTCCGTCGGCGGGCAAATGATCGCGGAAGCGTTTGGCTGCCAGGTCGATCTCAACCGCGTGATCCCTTGCGTGATCCAGGGCCGGGATTTCGGTCAGGCCGTTTACAATCTCGGCTTCGTCATCTGGTATTCCTATCTCACCATTCCGGCCGGCCTCGGGCTGCTCGGCGTCTGGGCGGTAGCCGCCGTGATTGCTTTCATCGTCAGGCTGGGCAAGAGCCCGCCACCCTCAGCGAAAGCCTAGATCTCGTCATGCTCAAGATCCGCGTCATTCCCTGTCTCGACGTGAAAGACGGCCGCGTGGTCAAGGGCGTCAATTTCGTCGATCTGCGCGATGCCGGGGATCCGGTCGAAGCCGCGTCGGCTTATGACCAAGCCGGCGCGGACGAGCTCTGCTTCCTCGACATCACCGCGAGCCATGAGAATCGCGACACCATCTTCGACGTGGTCGAGCGCACGGCGGAGCGCTGCTTCATGCCGCTCACCGTTGGCGGCGGCGTGCGCAAGCTCGACGATGTACGGAAATTGCTGGAGGCAGGCGCCGACAAGGTCTCGATCAACACCGCGGCGGTGATCGACCGCGACTTCGTCCGCGTGGCCTCGGAGAAGTTCGGGGCCCAGTGCATCGTCGTCGCCATCGACGCCAAGCGCGTCAGCAAAAGTGGCGAGCCGCCGCGCTTCGAGCTCTTCACCCATGGCGGACGCGAGCCGACCGGCATCGACGCGGTAGCTTACGCCAAAGAGGTGGTGGCGCTCGGCGCCGGCGAAATCCTGCTCACCTCGATGGACCGCGACGGAACCCGCGCCGGCTTCGACCTCGAATTGACCCGCGCCGTGGCCGACGCCGTCTCGGTGCCGGTGATCGCGAGTGGCGGCGTCGGCACGCTCGACCATCTGGTCGAAGGGGTGCGCGAGGGGCATGCCTCGGCCGTGCTGGCCGCCTCCATCTTCCACTATGGCGAGCACTCGATCGGCGAGGCCAAGCGCCATATGGCGGCGGCGGGGCTGCCCATGCGGCTCGACGGTTAGGCGGCCATTCGGGTCCGCAGCCATCCTGCCCGGGCCAAACCGGCACAATGCCTCAGTTTTGCAATTGATGAAGCCAACGCCCCTATTCCACTCGAGCACCGGGCAGTGTATGAGCCACGTCATGAGCGATGATCACGTGCTGACCCGCCTCGCCGCCAACATCAAGGCGCGACGGACCGCAAGACCGGAAGATTCCCATACGCGGCGCCTGCTCGACGGCGCGCCGATCAAGCCCGCCAAGAAGCTTGGCGAGGAGGCGGTGGAAACGGTCATCGCCGCCCTCGTCCAGGACGATAAGGCGCTGATCGCCGAGACCGCGGATTTGCTCTATCACCTGCTCGTCGTGCTCGAGTCCCGGGACGTCGGCCTTGACCTTGTCCTAGACGAGCTCGAGCGCCGCATGGGCGCCACCGAGCTCGCGCAGCAGAGGCGGAACACCGCGTCAGTCTGACAGCGCTCCCGCAGCCCCGATGAATCCGCGCCCAACCGTCGCGTTCTCGCCTTACGCCATTTATGCCCGCGACGCCTGGGCGGAGCTCAGGGCGGATACGCCGATGCCGCTGGACGAGGCCGAGCTCGAAAATTTGAGCGGCCTCACCGAGCGCGTCTCGACCGAGGAGGTGGTGGAGATCTATCTGCCGCTCAGCCGGCTGCTCAATCTCCATGTCGAATCGCTGCAGGAGCTGCACGGAGCCGCGACGACGTTCCTGCGCACGGGCGACGGCAAGACGCCTTTCATCATTGGTCTTGCCGGCAGCGTCGCCGTGGGCAAGAGCACGACCGGCCGCGTGCTCCAGGCGCTGCTCGCACGCTGGCCGAGCCATCCGAGCGTCGAGCTGGTGCCGACGGACGGCTTTCTGTTTCCGAATGCGGTGCTCGAAGAGCGCGGCCTGATGACGCGCAAGGGCTTTCCGGAAAGCTACGACCTGCCCCGCCTGCTCAATTTTCTCGCCGACGTGAAATCAGGCCGCCAGCGCATCGAGGCGCCGGTCTATTCGCACCTCGTCTATGACGTGCTGCCGGACCAGTCGATCTTGATCGAAGGTCCCGACATCGTCATCGTCGAGGGTTTGAACGTGCTGCAGCCGGCGAAGCTGCCGAAGGACGGGGCGGCCATTCCCTTCGTCTCGGATTTCTTCGATTTCTCGATCTATATCGACGCCGCTGACGAGCTGATCGAGAGCTGGTATGTCGAGCGCTTCCTGCGTCTCCGGCAGACGGCGTTCCGCGATCCCGCCTCCTATTTCCACCGCTACGCGACGCTATCGGAGGACGAGGCGCGAAAAATCGGTCTATCGCTGTGGCGCACGATCAATCTCGTCAATCTCAAGGAAAATATTCTGCCGACGCGGCAGCGCGCCAATCTGATCCTGCACAAGGGCGCGGATCACGCGGTCGAGACCGTGGCGCTGCGCAAGCTTTGAGCTTTATTGCGGGGCGTAGAGCCGCGACGGGCCGAGACCGATATTGAAACGGAGGCTAGTGCGCTGCGAGAAGGCATCGCCGTCGGTGATTTGGGTCTGCTCGACCTTGCCCTTGGCCCGGCCGTCGCCGTCATTGTAGCGCATCTCCGGCACGTATGAGTACCAGTCATACTCGCTGAGCAAGGACAGGCTCGCGCGCGGGCTGAACTGCTTGCGCGTCTCGAATTTCACCCCACCGATAAAGGCGACCTCGTCGTCGGAGAGGCCGAGCCTGCTGCCGCCGATTCCCTTGCCGGTGAAGCGGCCGTTGTAATCGGCATCGGCGCCATAGATGCCGGCATGGAGATCGATGAACGACCGCAAGCCCCAGCCGGAATAAAGCGAGGGAAAGAGCGAATATTCGCCGCCGAAGGTGACGTAGCCGCCGTAATAGGTCGTATCGAGCGTCTCGCGATAATTGAACAGATTGCTGGTGCCCGCGGTCTGGCCCTTGATACGGAGATCCTGATCGAGGCCTCTCACATCGAAGGCGGCGCCCCAATGGGTGCTCTTCATGATGCCGGGCAGGATCACGGGCCGCGGATGCGGCGTGGTCAGCTCGAAGGCCACACCCCAACTGTCAACGTCGCGGCTCGTGTGCGAGGTCAAGGTGCCACCGACGCTGGTGGTCGAGGGGCCCGGCTGATCGACGATATCGGCGGCGGCGCAGATGCTGCTGTTGGTGGTGGTGCATTTGTTGCGGTTGGTGTTCTCGATGCTCGACCAATAACCGTGCACCGCGCCGACCCATGGCAGGCCGAAGGCGCTGCCCAAAGGCGTGGCGATCGAACCGGAGAAGCCGCCGCCATATTCGTCGAAGGAATCGTTCTTCTGCTTGCTGATCGTGTCGCCCGGGCCCTTGTCCTTATAGCGGAAGGTGAAGTGCGTATCGGGCAGAGTCAGGTAGGCGTAGCCGCCACCGAGCGAGATCACGGTCTGGCCGACGGTCATATAGGCCGTGTCCTGGAGGGCCGCGTCCTGCTCAATCGCGGTCTGCGCCAGCGCGGACTGTCCAATGAAGGCCGAGGCGCCCAACAAGGCGCAAGCGATAAGACGCAAAACTTCATTCATGGAAGACCCCGAGTCGACTCCGTGTTGTGGATAACATAGCAGCCGGAACCCGGCCGAGGGTTAAACCTTGGGTAATAAAGCCAAATTTGGCGGCGGCCGTGACGAAAAAGCCACAGGAGGGGCCGGCTCAAGGCGCAAGCAGCCCGCGGTCCTTGGCCAGCTGGCGCAGGGACACCTCCGGGCGGGCGCCGATATGGCCGATGATTTCGGCCGAGGCGAGGCTGCCAAGGCGCCCGCAAGTCTCAAGCGGCGCGCCTTGGGTCAAGCCATAGAGAAATCCCGCGGCATAGAGGTCCCCGGCCCCGGTTGCGTCCACCAATTGGGAGACGGGGTCGGCCCCGATGGCCACGGATTTCCCGGCCGCCACGATCAGGGAGCCCTCCTCGGAGCGGGTCAGGATCGCCAGCTCGCAATCGGCGAGGGCGGCGTTGGCGGCCTCCTCGAAGCTGTTCACCTCATAGAGGGTGGTGATCTCTTTCTCATTGGCGAAGACGATGTCGGCCCCTTCCCGAATCAAGGCGCGGAAATCGGCGCGGTGGCGGTCGACGCAGAAGGCATCAGACAGGGTGAGAGCGACTTTGGCTCCCGCTTTGCGCGCCAGCCGCGCGGCCTCCGTGAACGCGGCCTTGGCCTCCAACCGATCGAAGAGATAGCCCTCGAGATAGACGATCTTCGCCGCCTCGATCAGCGCGGGGTCGAGGTCGGGCGGCGCGAAATCGACGCTGGTGCCGAGATAGGTGTTCATGGTGCGCTCGCCATCCGGCGTCACCAGAATGAGACAGCGCGCCGTCGGGGTGCCGTCGGTCGAGGGCGCGGTGGTGTAGTCCACGCCGAGAGAGCGGATGTCGTGATGGAAGATGCCGCCGAACTGATCCGCCGCAACCTTGCCGATGAAGGCGCATTTGCCGCCGAAGGAGGCGAGCCCAGCGATGGTATTGGCCGCCGACCCGCCGGACCGCTCGACCGCGGGCCCCATGGCGGCATAGAGCCGCTCGGCTTCCTCGGCCGGAATGAGGCGCATAAAACCCTTGTGCAGATCGTGCTTGGACAGAAACGCCTCGTCGCAACGGGCGATGATATCGACAATGGCGTTGCCGATTCCGACCACGTCGTAGGTCTTGCGTTCCGCCATGGCTTTGCCGTCTCTTTGTTGCGCTCGCGATCTGGTATTGGCCGGGCCGCCCACCATATTCGCGGCCGCAACGGTTGGAACAAGCACATGATCAGCGCCGCGATTCAAGCCTTCCGGCAAATGTTCACTCCCCCCTTCCGGGCGGTGTTGTTCAAATGCATCGGTTTCACCATCGCTCTGTTCGTCCTCCTCATCGTCGGCGTGGAATGGAGCTTCAGCCATTTCGTGTCCTGGCCGCAATGGATCGAAAAATCGATCGAATGGCTCGGTGGCTTGGCGCTCGTCGTCGCCTCCGTCTTCCTGATCCCGCCCGTGACCTCGCTCATGGCGGGCCTCTATCTCGACGACATCGCCAGCGAGGTGGAGCGCGTCTACTACCCCTCGGACCCGCCGGGGCACGATCTGCCGACGCTTGCCGCGGTCGGCGTCGGCTTGAAGTTTTTCGTGGTCGTGCTGGTGGTGAACCTGGTCGCCCTGCTGCTTCTGCTCATACCCGGCGTCAATTTGATCGCCTTCTATGTCGGCAACGGTTATTTGCTGGGGCGTGAATATTTCGAGATGGTGGCGATGCGGCATCTGCCGCCGGAGGAGGCAAGGCGGCTGCGCAAAGCCAATAGGGGCTTTGTATCGCTGTGCGGCCTCATCATCGCCGGCCTCGCTTCGGTGCCGTTCTTGAACCTGCTCACGCCGATCTTCGCCACGGCCTTCATGGTGCATATCTACAAGACACTGGCGCGCCGCGCCGGCGTCGGCCGCTTGGCGGCGCGGCCGGCCTAGTTTGCCACGCCCGCTTAGCCGGGCGGTGGCGTCTTCGGCTCGTAGAGGCAGATGTCGTCAATCATGCAACGCCAGCATTCTGGCTTCCGCGCCTTGCACACATAGCGGCCGTGCAGGATCAGCCAGTGATGGCAATTGTGCCGGTAACGCTCGGGCACGACCTCATTGAGGGTGAGCTCGACCTCGAGCTCGTTGTCGCCGGGGGCGAGCCCGGTGCGGTTCGCGACCCTGAAGAGATGAGTGTCGACGCCAATGGTCGGCTGATCGAAGGCGACGTTGAGCACCACATTGGCGGTCTTGCGGCCGACGCCAGGGAGGGTGACCAAGGCCTCGCGCGTGCCCGGCACCCTGCCGCCATGCTCATCCAGGAGCTTGCGGGCGAGCGCGATCAGGTTCTTGGCCTTGTTGCGATAGATGCCGATGGTCTTGATCTGCTCGGTCAGCCTGGTCTCACCCAGTGCGAGGAGCTTCTCGGGCGTATCGGCAAGCTTGAACAGCTCCGGCGTCGCCTTGTTGACGGAGGAATCGGTCGCTTGCGCCGACAAGACCACGGCCACGAGCAAGGTGAAGGGGTCGGTGTAGGCTAGCTCGGTCTTGGGGCGGGGATCGAGCCGGGCAAAGCGCTGAAAAATTTCTTCGATCTCGGCCGGCGTGAGGCGTGAGCCTGGCGCCGCGCCAGGCCGCTTCTTGCGCCCTGTCGCCTTGCCGGCGTGGCGGCGTTTGCCGCTTTTTGGTTGAACCCCCATGGTGCCTTATCTTACCAATGACCCTCAACCATGACGAAGCGCGAGCTATGACAGAGCTCACCTCGAGCCCACAAGACCAAAGCCGTTTCTCGGCGCTCCTGACCCCGCACCGGTCGCTCGGACCAAGGGGCTTCATGGTGCTGATGAGCGCGGTCTGCATCGTCAGCTTCGGTACCGGCCTCCTGTTCTACATGATCGGCGCCTGGCCGGTGATCGGCTTCATGGGCCTCGACGTGGTCCTGATCTACATTGCCTTCAAGCTCAACTTCCGCGCTTTGCGCATTTACGAGACGGTCGACCTGACGCCGGAGGCGCTCACGGTGACGCGGGTGCAGCCTTCGGGCCAAGAGCAGGTCTGGAGCTTCAATCCCTATTGGGTACGGCTCAAGCTCGAAGAGCGTGTCGGCCGCTCGACCGAGTTGTCGCTTGCCTCTCATGGCAAGTCGGTGGTGATCGCGAGCTTCCTGACCGACCCCGAGCGGGCAGATTTCGCCCGGGCGCTTCGGGCCGCGCTCTCCGCCGCCTAGGCGACCAAGTTACGCTTCTCGGCCACCGAGCCGTCGGGTCTGAGCCGGTAGAGCAGCGGCGCGCCCGTGCCGATATTGAGCCCGATCACCTGTTGCGGCGTCAGCCGGTCGAGCTGCATCACCAGCGAGCGGAGCGAATTGCCGTGGGCGACGATCAGCACGTTCTTGCCGACCTGCAATTCCGGCATGATGCGCTTGGCGAAGAATGGAAGGACCCGTGCCGCGGTGTCCTTCAGGCTCTCGCCGCCGGGCGGGGCGACGTCGTAGGAGCGCTGCCAGAGATGGACTTGCTCGTCCCCCCAGCGCTGGCGGGCTTCTTCCTTGCTGATGCCGACCAGGTCGCCATAGTCGCGCTCGTTCATCGCGGCGTCGTAGATCACGGGCACGTTCTCGCCGCCCTCGATCTCGCTCAGGATGATGCGCAAAGTATTCTGAGCCCGCTTCAGGGTGCTGGAAAAGGCGACGTCGATGCGGCGGCCGTCGGCCCTGAGCATGGCGCCGGCGCGATGCGCCTCGGCCATGCCCTCCTCGCTCAGATCGACGTCCTGCCAGCCGGTGAAGATGTTGAGGCGGTTCCACTCGCTCTCGCCATGGCGCACGAGAACCAATGCGTTCTCCATAGCAGCTGGTTCTTCGCTCGGATGCTGCGGCATCGGCCTATTCGCTACGAGGATGGCTGTTGGGTTGCGATATCAGAGGCCAAGAACATCCGCCATGGAATAGAGCCCCGGGCCCTGGCCTCTCGCCCATAATGCCGCCCGCACCGCGCCATTGGCAAAGATGGCTCGGTCGCTGGCGACATGGACGAGCTCGATCCGCTCGCCATTGCCGGCGAAGATCACCCGATGCTCGCCTACCACGTCGCCGCCGCGCATGATGGCGAAGCCGATATCGCCCTCGTGGCGCGGACCAACATCGCCCTCGCGGGAGCGCACGGCATGGTCCTTCAGCGCGATCTGGCGGCCGCGCGCGGCGGCCTCGCCCAGCATCAGCGCCGTGCCGGAAGGGGCGTCGCGCTTATGGCGGTGGTGCAGCTCGAGAATCTCGATGTCGAAATCGGGCCCGAGCGTCCGCGCCACCTTCTCGGTCAGCCCGGCGAGCAGATTGACGCCAAGGCTCATATTGCCGGCCCTGACGATGGCCGCGTGGCGCGCGGCGGCCACGAGCTTGGTCTGGTCGTCGGCCGACAGGCCGGTGGTGCCGATGACATGAACGATGCGCGCCTGCGCCGCCAAGGCGGCGAAACCGATCGTGGCCGCGGGTGCGGTGAAATCGAGCACGCCGTCGACGCTGGCGAAGATTGGCAGCGGATCGTCGGTGATCGGAATGCCGAGGGGCTCCAACCCGGCCACTTCACCGAGGTCCTTGCCGATCGCGGGCGAGCCTTTCGTCTCCACGCCGCCCGCGAGCACGCAGCCTTCGGTGGCGGCAACGGCACGGGCCAGCGATTGCCCCATGCGGCCAGCGGCGCCAAGCACAGCGATCTTCATGTCGGACATAGCTTAGAGACCGTCAGCGGAGCTTCGACCAATGGCGCGGGGCGTTGGAACCCCAATGTCCCGGACCTTCTAGGCCGGGACCCGCCGCCTCACAAGTCCCGCCAAGGACGGTCTCGCAGATCGGCGTTAAGGCTCGACCAAGCTTTGCGGTTAGCAAGCGGTAAAGTCTCTAGGTCCAGGCGAAGGCGACCTTGCGCAAGGAAACCTCGCCGAACCGCTCCGCCCCCTCGGCCACGGGCTTGCCGCCCAGGCTCAGATAGAAAGAGCAGGCGCAGTCATTGTCGGTCAGGGCCCAAACGAGGAGGCCCTTGAGGCGGATGTCGGCCAGCCGCTTGCGCGCGTGCTCGAATAATTGCTGGCCAAGGCCGAGCCCCTGATAGACCGGATGGAGATAAAGCTCGAAAATCTCGCCCTGGAACGGCGTGCGCCCGGTCCGGGACCGGCCATAGGTGACGTAGCCGCACGCGGCGCCGTCGAAGTCGAGGACGAGCAAGGGGCGCCGGTTGGCTAGCTCGCTCTTCCACCATCGTTCGCCACGGCGCGCGACCATGCGTTCGAGCGAGAGGTGAGGAATGATCCCGCGATAGGCCCCCCGCCAGGCCTCGGCATAGACATCCGCCAGCGCGGCAGCGTCCTTGGGCCTCGCCGGCCTGATCTGAACGAGGTCGGTCTCCATGCTCCGAGCCTAGCGCAGACGGGGCACGATGGGCAGAGGGAACGCACGCTGCTCACAACGTGATGAGCAAGTGTGACCGGGCGGTCACTCGGGCTCGCTTTGATAGGCGCCTTGGACGGGAGCCGGGGCGTCCCGGCCCGCCAGGAAAATCAGGCAACGGCCATTGCTTCCCTTTGCCGCTCGGCCTTCTTCCGCTCGTTGGGGTCGAGATGGCGCTTGCGCAGCCTGATCGATTTCGGCGTCACCTCGACCAGCTCGTCGTCCTCGATATAGGCGAGCGCGCGCTCCAGAATCATGCGAATCGGCGGGGTCAAGCGTACCGCCTCGTCCTTCGAGGTGGTGCGGATATTGGTGAGCTTCTTGCCCTTGAGCACATTGACCTCGAGGTCGTTGTCGCGGGTGTGCTCGCCCACGATCATGCCGGCATAGACCCGCCAGCCTGGCTCGATCATCATCGGCCCGCGATCCTCGAGATTCCACAAGGCATAGGCCACCGCTTCACCGGCCTCGGTCGAGATCAGTACGCCGTTGCGCCGCCCCTGGATCGTGCCCTTGTGGGGCGAATAGGCGTGGAACAGCCGGTTCATGATCCCCGTGCCGCGCGTGTCGGTGAGGAGCTCGCCCTGGTAGCCGATCAGGCCGCGCGTGGGGACATAGAAGACCAGCCGCTGCCGTTCGCCGCCAGAGGGGCGCATCTCGACCAGCTCGCCCTTGCGCTCCGAGAGCTTCTGCACCACCACGCCCGCATGCTCGGCATCGAGGTCGATAACGACTTCCTCGATCGGCTCCAGCAGCTCGCCTTTCGCGTCGCGCCGGAACAGCACCTTGGGTCGCGACACGCTCAGCTCGAAGCCCTCGCGCCGCATGGTCTCGATCAGAATGCCGAGCTGCAATTCGCCCCGGCCGGCGACCTCCATCGAATCGCGCTCTTCCGATTCGGTAACGCGCAGCGCCACATTGCCTTCACCTTCGCGCAAGAGGCGGTCGCGGATCATGCGGCTCGTCACCTTGTCGCCTTCGGTGCCGGCAAGGGGAGAGTCGTTGACGCGGAAGGTCATGGACAAGGTTGGTGGATCGATCGGCTGGGCCGCAAGCGGCTCATCCACCTCGGGCGCGCAAATGGTGTGGGCCACGGTGGCGTTGGGCAGGCCGGCGATGGAGACGATGTCGCCGGCGCTGGCATGGTCGAGCGTGACGCGCTCAAGGCCGCGAAAGGCGAGCAGTTTGGAGATGCGGCCCTGCTCGACCAGCTTGCCGTCATGGTCCAGCACCTTGACCGTCTGGTTCGGGGCGATGGAGCCGGAGGTGATGCGGCCGGTGACGACGCGGCCGAGATAGGGATTGGCTTCGAGGATGGTGCCGAGCAGGCGGAACGGTCCGTCCTCAACCTGCGGCGCGGGTACATGGTCCACCACCAGGTCGAACAACGGCTGCATGCCTGCGTCCTTCGGGCCATCGGCACGGGCCGCCATCCAGCCTTCCTTGGCCGAGCCATAGAGGATCGGGAAGTCGAGCTGCTCATCGCTCGCATCGAGGCTCGCGAACAGATCGAACACCTCGTTCACGACCTCGGTCGGCCTCGCATCCGGGCGGTCGACCTTGTTGATGACGACGATGGGCTTGAGCCCCATCTTCAGCGCCTTGGACACCACGAATTTGGTCTGCGGCAGCGGCCCTTCGGCGGCGTCGACCAGCACCAGCGCGCCGTCAACCATGTTGAGGATGCGCTCCACCTCGCCGCCGAAATCGGCATGGCCCGGGGTGTCGACGATATTGATGCGCGTGCCGTTCCAGACAATCGACGTCGCCTTGGCCAGGATGGTAATGCCGCGCTCGCGCTCCAAATCGTTCGAATCCATGGCGCGCTCGGCCACGCGCTGATTCTCGCGAAAAGCGCCCGATTGCTGCAAGAGCCGGTCGACCAGGGTGGTTTTGCCATGGTCGACATGGGCGATGATGGCGATGTTACGAAGTTTCATGGGGGTCCAGAATGTCAAACGCGGGCCTGAAGGGGCCCGCGCTTCTATGTCAGGCATATATAGCGCGCGTGACGAAGGTGCAATGGGCGGGCAGAACGGTTCAGCGCTACCCTCGGGTTAGTTGCGGCGCGCTGAGGCATCCCCGGCCCTTGCCAGGACCGGCAGGGAACTCTCGGGCTCAGGTGCCCGCCCTCTGGCCCCAGGGGCCGGATTGCGCATCTGGCCGAGCGGAATGCACCATCATCATTTCGCCGAGATTTTCGAGCGT
Organism: Methyloceanibacter sp.; assembly: GCA_049678565.1. Classification (GTDB taxonomy): domain Bacteria; phylum Pseudomonadota; class Alphaproteobacteria; order Rhizobiales; family Methyloligellaceae; genus Methyloceanibacter. The sequence goes on from JBAUEK010000349.1 coordinate 16,157, forward strand.
GAGCAGGCCGACGAGGCGCCCTTGCGCGTCCGTCACCCCAACCGCCGGGGTCCCTTTTCGCATGAGGCTGCGCAAGGCCGTCTCGAGCTTGGCTCGCGCCTGCACCATTGGCACCCCGGTGGCCATCACTTCGAGCACGGGGGTATCGGGCCCGCGCTCCTTCAGCGACTTGATCATGGCGTCGCGGATAAGGAGCCCGCGCATCTGCCCGGCGCCGTCGACCACGGGAAATTCTGTCTGGCTGGTGCGGATCAGCGCGTCCACGGCGTCGTTGACCGTGGCATCGGTGGGAAGCGACTGAAACTCCGTGATCATGACGTCGGAGACGAGCGCGCCGCGGGCAACAGCCTGAAGCTGAGCGTTGGCCGCTTCGCCGGACGCCGCCAGGAAAATGAAAATGGCGATCACGACCAGCATCGGGTTGTAGAAAATGCCAAGGATACCGAAGACGACCGCGAAGCCTTGGCCGATAGTGGCGGCAAGCTCGGTGGCGCGCGCGTTGCCCATCTTGAAGGCCAGGAGGGCGCGCAATACCCGCCCGCCATCCATGGGGAAGGCCGGGATCAGGTTGAACACGACGAGCACGATGTTGGCCGCCAAGAGCTTGACCGCCAGGGACGTGGCGGGATCGTCGATCTTGGTGAGATTTTCGAGGTCGACGCGTGGACCGAGCCAGAGTAGGAGCACCGCGATGATGGCCACGTTCACGGCTGGCCCGGCGACGGCCACGACCAGCTCCTGGCTCGGCTTCTCGGGCATGTGCTCCATGCTGGCGATACCGCCGAACGGCCACAGCGTCACGTCGCGGGTTTTGACGCCATAGTGCCGCGCGGCAAAGACATGGCCGAGCTCGTGCAATAGCACGCAAAAAAAGATGAGCGCGATGAAGGTCGTGCCTTGCCAGGCGGCTTCGGTGCCCCCTTGGCGGAAATAGAGGGCCCACAGCCAAACCAGGAACAGCAGAAAGGTGACATGGATGCGAATCGCCGTGCCGCCAATCGAGCCAAGCGTGAGAGACCAACGCACGTGCTGACAACCTTTCGCGAATGCGACCTCGGGCCCCTAACTCGCGAATGCGACCTCGGGCGCCTAACTATAGATAGGATGGCCGCGCGTCGGCGCAATGTTTCCATCGCAGTCCGGCAAAGCATTGCGGGACCCGCCGATGCGCGGCGACTGATCCCAGATCGCGTCTGACGCGCGCGGCACAAGGCGTGCCGCCTTTCCCAGGGCGCGGCGCGGCGGGTCTCTGTCGGGGGCAGCGTGGGGTGGGTCAGACGCCCAGATTTCTACCCAATTCGCCGCATTCCCCGAAAACGCCTTGAATGCCCGACCCACTGCGGCCATACAAATGCCCAGCGAAACCAAGAGGCTCGTCCTTGCGTGCGGCGGGTCTTCGAACAGAGACCGATTCCCGGTCCCGCCGATTGCGTCCCGGGCGTCAGGCCTCAAGGACGCCACGTCCAACGGCGCCCACCCTATCCGGGGCGAATTTCAAGCGAGGCAAAATGTGTGGCTTTGCAGGTGTGATCGACCTTGAGGGTCGGCGGGAGCCCGATC
>JBAUEK010000350.1:0-2699 GCA_049678565.1 Methyloceanibacter sp.
CCCTCCCGGGACGGATCTTTAGCATGGATGCACAGACGAGACGCCGGCAGCTTGTCGCCGCCCTCGGCCGCGTGGCGGCGGGCGACCGCGATGCTCTGCGCCTCGTTTATGCCGACACCTCGGCGAAGCTATTCGGCGTCTGCCTGCGTATCTTAAATGACAGAAGTGAGGCCGAGGATTTGTTGCAAGAGGTCTATCTTACCGTGTGGCGAAAGGCAGCGCGCTTCGATGAGAGCGTGGCCAGCCCGATCAGTTGGCTCGTGGCCATCGCGCGCAACCGCGCCATCGACCGCTTGCGCTCGGGTCGTGTCGCTCGCGCCAGCCTGCCGATCGAGGCCGCCGACGATGTGGCCGATGCAAGTCCAAGCGCGGTCGATCTGATCGAAGGCGGCCAGGAGCGGGCGCGCCTCAACGATTGCCTGGGAGAACTCGAGGAGCACCAATCGGCGGCGATCAGGGCGGCGTTCCTCGACGGGCTGACCTATGACGAGCTTGCGCGCAAATCCGAGGTGCCGCTCGGGACCATGAAGAGCTTGATCAGGCGCGGGTTGTTGAAACTGAGAGCGTGTTTGGAGCGATGAGCGACGATCACACCATAGGCGCGGGCGAGGATCGCGATTTTCTCGCGGCCGAATACGTGCTTGGCGTGCTTGGCGCGGAGGAGCGCCGCGCCGTCGAGCTTCGGCTTCAGCGCGAGCCTGACTTCGCCGCCGAAATTGCGTTCTGGGAAGCGCGCCTCGGCGGGCTGGCCGAGGGCGTCGCACCCGTGGCACCGCCGGCGGAGCTGTGGCAGCGCATCGAAGCGCGCATTGCCGCCAAGCCGGCGCCGGAGCGAGGCGGCCTATGGCAGAGCCTCGCCTTCTGGCGGCCCTTCGCCATCGCTTCGGCCGGGCTCGCGGCGGCGAGCATGGCCGGCCTCGTCTACCTTGCTCAGGTTCCGTCGCTCGGGCCGCCGCTGATCGCCCAGCTCGACGAGAAGTCGGGCCAGCCCGGGTTCCTCGCCGCGTCCAATCCCGCCGACGGCAGCGTCACTATCGTGCCTGCGGCGTTGATTACCGGCCAGCAGCAGCAATCCTATGAATTGTGGGTGATCCCCCCAGGCGGCACCCCGCATTCGCTCGGTCTTGTCGATCCGACGCGGCCGGTGAAGGTCTCGGTTCCGCCCGAGCTGCAGCCGCATGTGAGCGTCGATTCCACCCTCGCCATTACCCTCGAGCCGCCTGGCGGGTCTCCGACCGGCCAGCCCACCGGCCCGATCATCGCCAACGGCAGACTGGCGAGCCTGTAGGGCGCCTTTGTACGCCCGGGCCTGGTCCCGGCAACAGCGCCACGACATCCGGCTTTTGCCGCGACACGCTTCACATCGCGCTCACAAAAAGTTCAGCTTCCTCCAGGCATCCGCGTGAACCCGGCTGCCGTATCTCCGACATCAAACGGTCGATCAGACCAACGGCCAGCCGCTCCGACCATTGGATCAACAGGCCGCTGCCAAATGAGGAGAACCCCCATGAAGACGATCTTTCTTGCCATCGCTTTGGTTGTCACCGCCGCCGCCGCGCCGGCAATGGCCGAGCAGTTCGCGTTCACCCAGGCCTACCACCCGTAAAATGTCGCGGGTTCGGTGATCCGATGACCACCAACCTGTTCCCCCTTCCTTATTGGGCACCCGCTTTCCGGCGGGTGCCCTTATTTTTGAGCAGGAGCTCTCAGCTCGCTCACGAAAAAGTCAACCCGCATCATCGCGTCCGCCGCGCGCCGTCCTCCGTAGCTCCCTCGACACCCACAACCGGGTGCCCTCAATCAGCTAAAGGAGAATGACGATGAAGCTTTCGAATTTTGTGCTGGCCGGCGTAGCAGCCATGGCGCTGGCCGTATCGGCTATCGCCGTTGCCCCCAGTGTCGCCAAGGAGATGAGTGTCACCGTTGGCGGGGCGGCGATGTATCCGTCCAAGAACATCATCCAGAACGCGGTCAATTCGAAGGACCACACCACGCTCGTCGCCGCGGTCAAGGCCGCCGACCTCGTCGATACGCTGTCGGGTCCCGGTCCTTTCACCGTGTTCGCGCCGACGAACGAGGCCTTCGCCAAGCTGCCCAACGGCACGGTCGACACCTTGCTCAAGCCGGAGAACAAGGACCAACTCGTGGGCGTTCTTACCTACCACGTGGTTCCCGGCCGCATCACCGCCAAGGATCTGATGACCATGGCCAAGAAGGGCGGCGGCAAGACCACGCTGAAGACGGTCGAGGGTGAAGATCTCACGGTTCAGATCAAGGACGGCGAGTTGTGGATCTGGGACGCCAAGGGCGATGCCGCCAAGATCACGATCAAGAACGTGATGCAGTCGAACGGCGTCATCCATGTGATCGACACCGTGCTCATGCATGGCTAATCGCTTCGCGGGTTCCCCCTTCCCGTGAAGCCATTGGCAGAGCCCGCCGCGTCCCCCGCGGCGGGCTTCTTTATGCGCGCTCAGTGGTTCTCGATGAGCACGGCGCAAAAGTCGTTGACATTGGTCAGGGTCGGGCCGGTCTAGTGGATAAAATCTAACGCTGGAATCCCGAGGGGGATTCCCGGCCGGTGTGCGGCGTGCGAGTCTGGCGCATGCGCACGGGGATTTCCATCACCATCTCGCCGGCTGACCGCCGGCACCTTCAGGCCATGGTCAGGGACCGCAACGCCGCCCAGAAGCATGTCT
>JBAUEK010000351.1:0-3475 GCA_049678565.1 Methyloceanibacter sp.
TCGACAATATCGCCGTGCGCAAGGCCATCGACAGCGGCAAGTCCAAGCTCGGCAAGACCGGCCGCCTCGTCATCCGTCCCTCCGGCACCGAGCCCGTGATCCGGGTGATGGCGGAAGGCGACGATGTGAAGCTCGTCGACACGGTGGTCTCCGACATCGTTCACGCGCTCACCGACGCCGCGGCCTAGCACTCCAAGCCTCAAACTAAGGAGCCGTCACGCCCGGCCTCGTGCCGGGCATCCGCTTTTTTTGCGAGATGCAAAGACGCGGACGGCCGGACAGACCCGGGCCATGACGAGGCCGAGAACTGGGGCTCCTCATTTTCGGTGCTTGACGCGTGCAGGCCGCTGACCCTATGGCCGAGCCATTCGCGCGTCAGCACGCCGTTTGGAAGATAGCCCGCATGACCATACCGAAGCCGAATCTACGCCCCGCCAATCCGCGCTTCTCGTCCGGTCCCTGCACCAAGCATCCTGGCTGGTCGCTGGACGGACTTGCCGGCGCGCTGCTCGGCCGCAACCATCGCGGCAAGGACACCAAGGCAAGGATCGAGCTGGCGCTGCTCAAGACGCGCGAGCTGCTCAAGCTGCCACCGGATTATCGTGTCGGCATCGTGCCGGCCTCAGACACCGGCGCGGTCGAGCTGGCGCTGTGGTCGCTGCTCGGTCCGCGTGGCGTCGACGTTCTCGCCTGGGACGCCTTCAGCCAGGACTGGGTCACCGACGTCACCGAGCAGCTCAAACTCGACGACGTCAGGGCCATGATCGCCCCGCACGGCGAATTGCCCGATCTCACCCAGGTCGATTTCGACCGCGACGTGGTGTTCGCCTGGAACGGCACCACTGCCGGGGTGCGCGTGCCCGATGCGAATTGGATCGCGCCCGATCGAAGCGGTCTCACCATCTGCGACGCGACCTCCGCCGTGTTCGCGCAACGGATCGATTGGACCAGGCTCGATGTCGCCACCTATTCCTGGCAAAAGGTGCTTGGGGGCGAGGCGCAGCACGGCATGCTGATCCTGTCCCCGCGCGCGATCGAGCGGCTCGAGACCTATACGCCGCCTTGGCCGCTGCCGAAGCTGTTCCGCCTCACCCGACACGGCAAAATGATGGAGGATCTGTTCGAGGGTTCGACCATCAACACGCCGTCGATGCTCTGCCTTGAGGATTATCTCGACGCGCTTGGTTTCGTCAAAAGCGTTGGCGGTGTGGACGGCACCATCGCCCGCTCCGACGCCAACGCTCAAGTGATCGCCGATTGGGTCGCGCGCACGCCTTGGGTCGATTTCGTCGCGGGCGTACCCGAAACGCGCTCCAACACGTCGGTTTGCCTGAAGGTGGTCGATCCTGACGTGCTCAAGCTGCCGGCGCCGTTGCGTGACGACTGTCCACGGCGCATGGCGGCGCTGCTCGACGCGGAAGATGTCGCCAAGGACATCGCCTCCTATCGCGATGCGCCGGCTGGCTTGCGCATCTGGACCGGCGCCACGGTCGAGCGCGGCGACGTCGAGGCGCTGATGCCCTGGCTCGACTGGGCCTTTGCCGAGGTGAAGCGGTCGCTCGCCAAGGCGGCCTAGATGGTCTTGGGTCTCAGTCGTGTCATGCGCGGCTTGTAGGCCCTAGAGTATTGGCGCCACTCACGGGACAGCCGCATGAGCACCTTGGGAACCTCACTCCTCCTCGCGACGCTGGCTGGGGCGACCATTCCGCTCGGCGCCATCATCGCGCAGTTCGAGCGCATTCATCCGCGCTGGCTTGAAGCTGAGTTTCGCCACAGCGTGATTGCCTTTGGCGGTGGCGTGCTGCTGGCGGCGGTGTCGCTTGTTCTCGTACCCGACGGCATCCGCGCCTTGACCTGGCCGTGGATCTGCCTCGCCTTCGGCGGCGGCGGATTTGTCTTCTTCCTGCTCGACCGGGCGATCGCAAAACGCGGTGGCGCGGCGGCGCAATTGCTGGCCATGCTGCTCGACTTCGTGCCGGAGGCCATGGCGGTCGGTGCGGCGCTAGCGAGCGGCATGGAGACCGGTCTCCTGCTCGCGGTGCTGATCGCGCTGCAGAACCTGCCGGAGGGCTTCAACGCCTATCGCGAGATCATGGCGCGTGGGCTGCATTCGCGGGGCATGGTGTTCGCCCTGTTCGGCGCGTGCGTCCTGCTCGGCCCCATCGCAGCCTATGTCGGGCACGCTTTCCTGGCCTCGGCCCCGGCGCTCTTGGGCGGCGTGATGCTGTTCGCGGCAGGCGGCATCATCTATCTGACCTTCGAGGATATCGCGCCGCAGGCCGTGTTGCGGCAGCATTGGGCGCCGCCGCTCGCAGCGGTCGCCGGGTTTCTCCTGGGCATCCTCAGCCGCGTCGCGCTGGTGCCATGAGGCACCGTCCGGGTTGCATGAATCGTTAGCCGTGGAGATTTCTGGGAAAGGAGAACCCTCCCGCGCGGGGGAGGGTTCAGTCAGCGCAGGCTCAAATTCTATTCGGGCCAGACATAGGCGATGACCTTACCGCGGGCATATTTGCTGAAGCCGACCTTGCGGGCGCCATCGCGGCCGGAATTGTTGCCGGAGACGAGGGTCACATGGCTGCCGCTCACCTCCTTCACGATACCGACGTGATGCTTCATCACCGCGAGTGCGCCGACCTGGGGGCCTGGGAGCTTCCGGCCCGCGTGAAGGCAGGAAATGGCGGTGTTGCCGCCGCAGCCCTTCTTGCCGCTTCGCGCCAGCCACATGTTCACCGACTTGGCGCACCATAGCCGCTTCCACCCGGTCGGATTGGTGCCGACGTCCTTGATCGCGTGATGAAGCCAAGGCGAACCCGCGTGACGCATGGCGCCGGTGAGGGCGCCGACACCCGACGGGTCCATCTTTGTTGGCTGGGCGCTTGCACCCGCGCCCATGAGACAAACCGCGGTCGCGGCGAGGAAAATTGCTCGCATCGTTTTACTCCTGATATTTTTTTGGGAGGTCAGTTTTGCGTGGATACAGACATGCCCGGTCAATCCGGCCTCAATGAGATTAATCGGGGCAACAATGGGATCAATCGAGGCAGGGTTTGCGACCTTTCGCCCCAGCTTCGCCGATCATGAACCTGAACCCGTTATTTGGCGCATGACTAGAATGATCGTCAAAGCCGGTGTGGTATACGCAATACAGCTCTCATTGAGCTTGGCACGGCTAGTTTTTTAGCGGTTGTTGTTTCCAGCTCGATGCGGGCTCGCTCCCGGCTTCGAACCAAGGGAACTCAGTTCGAGGGTGACCGCGCCAGCCCACGCGCTATAACGAAACACGGCCCTGCATCCACGCGGGGCCGTTTCTGTGTCTCGATCCAGGTTTGAGAGGATTTCTCCGTGGCCAATGTCGTGGTCGTCGGCTCCCAATGGGGTGACGAGGGCAAGGGCAAGATCGTCGATTGGCTGTCCGAGCGCGCCGATATCGTGGTGCGCTTCCAGGGCGGCCACAATGCCGGCCACACGCTCGTGG
>JBAUEK010000352.1:0-4657 GCA_049678565.1 Methyloceanibacter sp.
AATGCGGGCGAGATCAAGGGCATGTATATCCATGGCGAGAACCCCGCCATGTCGGACCCCGATCTCGACCATGCGCGCGCCGGTATCGCCAAGCTTGAGCATCTCGTCGTGCAGGATATCTTCCTCACCGAGACGGCGATGATGGCCGACGTCGTGCTCCCAGCCTCGGCCTGGCCGGAGAAAACCGGCACCGTCACCAATACCAACCGCCAGGTGCAGATGGGGCGCAAGGCGCTCGACTTGCCAGGCGACACGCGCGAGGATCTGTGGATCATCATCGAGCTGGCCAAGCGCCTCGGCCTGGCTTGGACCTACGCCCATCCCTCGCAAGTCTTCGCCGAGATGAAGCTTGCCATGCCCTCGCTCGACAACATCACCTGGGACCGGCTGGAGCGGGAGTCCTCGATCATCTATCCCTGTCCCGAGCCGGATTCTCCGGGCGACCCGATCGTGTTCGGCGACGGCTTTCCGACCAAGACCGGCCGCGCCAAGCTGGTTCCCGTCGACGTCCTGCCTCCGGCTGAGGTCCCCGACCGCGACTATCCTCTGGTGCTGATCACCGGGCGTCAGCTCGAGCATTGGCATACTGGCGCCATGACGCGCCGCGCCGAGGTGCTGGACTTGCTGGAGCCTGCACCCACCGTGAGCCTCAACCCGAACACGCTTGCCAGACATGGGGTTACGCCCGGGCAAATGGTGAAGGTGACGACGCGGCGAGGGTCCATCGAGCTCACCGCCCGCGCCGACCGCGCCATCCAGGAGGGCACGATCTTCATTCCCTTCGCCTATGTCGAGGCGGCTGCCAATGTGCTCACCAACCCGCAGCTCGATCCAATCGGCAAGATCCCGGAATATAAATATTGCGCCGTGAAGATCGAACCGTCCCACGGCACAGAGCAGCCCGCGGTCGAGTTCAGCCGGAACGTGACAGCGTCCGGCATCTAGTCCTAGACTCCGCGCATGGAATTGGCAGAAGCCGTCGTCGGTGTTCTTCTAGCCGGCGGCAAATCGAGCCGCATGGGCGGCGGCGACAAATGCCTGCTGCCGCTCGCGGGCAGGCCGATGCTCGCTCATATTGCCGGCCGCCTGGGCCCCCAAGTCTCGGACCTTGTGCTCAATGCCAATGGTGACGTTGCTCGCTTTGCCGATTTCGGCTTGCCGATCGTCGCCGACAGCCTCGGCGGCCAGGCGGGACCCCTTGCCGGCGTCCATGCCGGCATCGAATGGGCCAAAGCCAATCGCCCGGAAAGTCGCTTCGTGATTACCGCCGCGACCGACACGCCCTTCTTTCCCACCGATCTCGTCGCCCGGTTCCGCGCCGGCCTCGCGGGAGGGGAAGCGAAACTTCTGGTGGCCCGCTCGGACGAGGGAGTGCACCCGGTGTTTGGCCTCTGGCCGATCTCGCTCGCGCCCGCGCTCGAGGATTCGTTGAGAGCCGGCCAGCGAAAGGTCACGGACTGGGTCAAGGATCACGGCGCCAAGGAAGTCTTCTTCCCGGAACTGAAGGCTGGTGGCCGCAAGCTCGATCCCTTCTTCAACATCAATCGGCCCGAGGATCTGGCCGAGGCTGAAGCGATCCTACATGGGCTCGCGCCATGACCCCGCCCGTCTTCGGCGTCACCGGCTGGAAGAACTCCGGCAAGACAACGCTCGCGGCGCGCTTGGTGGCCGAGCTGTCCAAGCGCGGTTATGGCGTCACGGCGATCAAACACGCCCATGAGCGCTTCGACATCGATCATCCCGGACGCGACTCTTATAGGCTGCGAGAGGCCGGCGCGCGGCGGGTCATCATCTCCTCGCCCAAACGCTGGGCGCTGATGCATGAACTTGGCGACGAGCCGGAAATCGCCTTCGGCCAAATTATCTCCGAGGCGGGCCCGTGCGACCTGATCCTGGTCGAGGGCTATAAGCGCGAATCCTTTCCCAAGATCGAGATCCGCCGCGACGGCGCTACGTCGCGGCAGCCGCTCGCCAGGACCTCGCCCGAGATCGTGGCCATCGCCTCCGACCGGCCGGGCGAGGAGGAGGATGGCCTGCCCACTTTTCATCTCGACGATGTGGCCGGCATGACCGACTTCATCGCCGGTCATCTGGGACTTGCCCGGCGATGAAGACGCTCGCCGACGATTGCTTCTTCCACGACAAGGACCGCCTTCCGCATGGCGAGGCGCTCGCCATCCTTAAAGCGCGCGTGCGGCCGGTCGTCGGCACCGAAGCCGTCGCCTTGGACGCCGCCGCCGGACGCTACCTGGCCGCAGCCGTCGTGGCGCCGAGGTCAATCCCAGCCCATGACAACGCCGCGGTCGATGGCTACGCCTTCGCCCACGCCGCCTATGACATCGAGGCTGGGTCGCGGCTCAAGATCGTGGGAGTGGCGTCGGCCGGGCATCCGCTGGCCGCAGTCCTGCTTCCGGATGGCGCGGTTCGCATCTTCACCGGCGCGGTCATGCCGGGCGGATATGACAGCGTGGCGATGCAGGAGGATGCGACCCTCGAGACCCGAGGCGAAGAGCGCTTCGTCCTGATCCCCCCGGGTCTGAAGGCGGGCGCTAACCGCCGGCTTGACGGTGAGGATTCCAAGGAAGGCGCATGTCTGGTCGAGCCCGGCACTCGGCTCAGGCCGCAAGATGTGGCGAGCGCCGCCGCCTGCGGCCTCGGCCAGCTTCGCTGCTACGCCCGGCTCAAGGTCGCCATCGTCTCGACCGGGGACGAGATCCTTCGCGCCGGGGACGCTTTCGTGCCGGGCAAGGTCTATGACGCCAACGCCCCCATGCTGGAAGGCCTGGTGCAGGCCGCTGGCGCGGAAGCGGTCGATTTGGGCGTTCTGCCGGACGATGCGGAGCGCATGCGCGCGGCCTTGGAAGACGCGTCGCGCCGCTACGACGTCTTGGTCATTTCGGGCGGGGCCAGCCAAGGCGCCGAGGATTATGTGGTGAAGACCATTGACGCCTTGGGCAAGCGGCACCTTTGGCAAATCGCGATCAAGCCGGGACGACCGATGAGCTTCGGGCAGATTGGCGACTGCGTGGTTCTCGGACTCCCTGGAAATCCGGTCGCCGTCTTCGTCTGCTTCTTGATCTATGTGCGGCCGGTGCTGGCGCGACTGGCGGGAGGCACATGGCCGGAGCCTGTGCGCTATCCAATCCCGGCCGCGTTCACGCAATCCAAGAAGCCGGGGCGGCGCGAATTCTGGCGGGCGCAGCTGACGCGGAAGGATGGGCGGCTGGCCGTCGCCAAATTTCCCCGCGACGGATCGGGGCTGATCTCCTCTCTGCGGGATGCGGACGGGCTGGTCGAAGTCGCCGAGGAGGTGAGCGAAGTCAAGGAGGGCGATTTGGTCGACTTCATCCCCTTCACCGAATTCGGCCTGCCATGCTGACGCTTCGGTGAGGACCGTGGGCTTCGAGGCGCCACGACCAGGTCCTTGTATGGAACTAAGCTAAACTGCCGGTCGAAAGCAGGCGGTTGCTAACCTTGATCTTATGGGCGAGCTCGCGACCCAGAAGTTGATAAATAAGACCCGCAACATCTGCCTCGTTGAGGAAAAGCCGACTGAGCTTGTCTCTGTCAAAGGCAAGCGCCCGTACGGTGCCCTCAGCAATCACCGTCGCTGTGGCAGGCCTTTCGGTCAGGAACGCAACTTCGCCAACGAGATTGCCTCGTTCCAAGTGCGAGACCGCACGGCCCGCGATCATGACTCTCACGCGGCCTGCGCAAATGATGAAAAGTTTTTCGAGCGCTTGATCCTCTTCAGCCATGGCCGTGCCGTCGGCAATATCGCAAAACTCGCCGACGGAGAGGAGCCGCGCGATCTGTGCATCGTTGAGGCCGGTAAAAACACGGCGGAGCAGTTCGCAATCAGCCTCGGGCAGCTGGAGCGATAGGTGGTCCTGCAAGAGCCGATAGAGCTGGTAGACATTGATGCCAATAAAGATAAGGTCCCATCCAATTCCAGTGCGCAGATCACCGCCTGAGAGCCAAAAATAGAGGATCTCGAGCGACAGTCCGACAACCGCCACAAGTCGCAACCGAAACATATCGGTCAGCCAATAGGAGACCGCAATAAGCACGTAGGAAAGATGACCGGGCCAATTATTGAGACTGAATATCGCCCCTAGATCGTCCATGGATGCTCCCTTTATAGGACCCGCTCAGTTTTCAGATTTGCCTATCGCCAATTCCTTGTCAGCAGAGTTCGATTTTATCGAGGGCGAACTAAGTCTGCATCAACTGTTCCTCCTTCCGTTCATCGCACGGTCTCGTTACATGCACCCCGTCCTGCTCGTTGCCAGGACGGTCAATCTGGCCCAGGGTCGTATGCATCGAAGAGTGACGCCAGTCGCCGTCCGCGCATGTGCACATGACACCAGGAGATCAGCCCGCAACTGTCGCTGATCCGCCGGGCCCCGGCTCGCGGCCGCTGCTGATCTATGACGGCGATTGCGGATTCTGCGGTTATTGGGCCCGCTATTGGCAGAAGCTCACCGGCGGCAGCGTCGACTACCAGCCCTTCCAGGACGCAGCGGCGCACTATCCTGAAATCTCACAGGCCGAGTTTCAGCGCGCGGTGCAATACATCGCGCCGGATGGGCAACGCGCCAGCGCCGCCGAGGCGAGTTTCCTGACCCTGAGTCATGCGCGCGGCAAGGGGTTCTGG
>JBAUEK010000353.1:0-2575 GCA_049678565.1 Methyloceanibacter sp.
GAGCTGGCGCTGATCTACGCCGCCCGCGGCATCCCCATCGATGAGGCAAGGGAGATTTCGGGGCATCTCATCGCCAACCCGGAGCAGGCGCTCGACACCCTGGCGCGGGAGGAGCTCGGCCTCAATCCGGACGATCTCGGCTCGCCGATCGGCGCGGCGCTGTCGTCCTTCGGCGCCTTTGCCATCGGCGCCAGCCTGCCACTCATTCCCTTCCTCCTCGGCGCCGGCAATGGCGTGCTCGTCGCATCCCTGCTGTCCGGTACCGCGCTCTTCGCCGTCGCCGCGCTGCTTAGCCTGTTCTCGGGCAAGAGCGCGTGGCTCAGCGGCTTGCGCATGCTCGCCATCGGCGCGGCGGCAGCGGCGGCCACCTATGGCATCGGCTCGCTGTTCGATGTTCCCGCTGGCTGAATCTGGGGCTCGATCCCTGGCATGGTCGACCTCAAACAGGCGGTCGACGCGGCCAAGGGCGAGATGCGCCCGATTCCGATGGAGTCCGTGCAGCCGATCGAGAACGTGTCGAAGACCTTCACGCCGGCGAAATAGCGCAAACGACGTCCTCAGCCGGCGGACCCTTGAGACGAGGCCGCCGGCCGAGCCTGTTCACATTAGGGGCAGATCATCTTCCAACGGCCGAAGATGCCGCGCTTCCAGTAGCATGAGGGATAGAGTGGCGCCACCCAGGCGGTGGCATAGTCCGGCGCGACATAGCCGACGTCTGGGGTGGGATCCCAAAGGCATTGCGCGGGTCCGCAGACCCAGACGACCTTCTGCGTGGGAGAGGCCTTTGTCGCGCTTGGCGACAGGGCGGGAAGTGGTGCGGTTTGCGCAGGCCCGCTCGCGCCGGCGAGCAGAAGCACGGCCCCCAGAACCGAACTTGCCAAGATTTTTCTGATCACGCTCGAATCCTCCTAGTTCCAATATTGGATGCGATTATGGGTCTAACCCACGCGCCCGCGCGTGGTCCATACAGAAACGCGGAACCTGCGCGACCGGTTGACCTGCCGCGACAGCGTCTGGCCGGGAAATTTTGCCACCAGAGCGTTGTTGTGGCCACGCTCTGCCTGCGGTGATATTCCGCTACAGTCAGCCAAGCGCCGGCCGGGCCGAGACGGGCCTCGGGCGCCTGTCGTGCCAGGAGCACCGCCAATGCCGCCTCGCTCGCCTTTCCCCAGTCTGGGCTCCAGCGCCGATGGCCGTGCGTCTCTGGCACAGAGTCTCATCATCGCCGCCGTCGTCATCGCCGGTCTCTATTTCGCGCGAGAGGTGCTGCTGCCGCTCGCGCTGGCGATTCTGTTGAGCTTCGTCCTCACGCCGCTCTTGCTGCTCTTGCGCAAGATCAAGGTGCCGCGGGTGCTCGCGGTGGCCGTCGTCGTCACCGTCGCCTTTGGCATCATCTTTGCCCTTGGCTGGCTCCTGTCCAAACAGATGACGCAGCTCGCCACGGACCTCCCCAGCTATCAACGCGTGCTCTCCGAGAAGATCGGGACCTTGCGCCAATCCGCCGGCCCTTCGTCGTCTATGGAGAAGGCTGCCGACGCGATAAAGGGTTTGGAGCAGGAGTTGGCCGAACCCGCTCAAAAGGGCCTGGCCGATCCCGTGCCAAGCCCTGGCGTGGAGAAGAAGGCGGCGCCAAAGCCGGTCCCCGTCGAGATCACCGAAGCCCAGCCGCGGCCATTTAAGATCTTGCAGGTCATCGCCGGCACGGTGCTGCCCCCGCTGGCGACCGCCGGCATTGTCATCCTGTTCGTGATCTTCATTCTCATGCAGCGGGAGGATTTGCGCGACCGGCTGATCCGCCTGATCGGCGTCTCCGACATGCAACGCGCCAGCGCCACTATGAACGACGCGGCAACCCGGCTCAGCCGGTATTTTCTGCGTCAGGTCATGATCAATGCCACGTTTGGCACCTTCATCGCGTTGGGGCTGTGGGCGATCGGTGTGCCGAGCCCCGTGGCCTGGGGCATCCTCGCCATGCTGACGCGCTTTGTCCCCTATGTCGGTTCGTTCATCGCCGCAGGCCCCCCGATGCTGCTTGCCGCGGTCATCGAGCCGGGTTGGACGACGGTGTTTCTCACCGGCGGATTGTTCCTCGGCTCCGAGATGATTATGGGGCAGGTCGTTGAACCTCTGGTCTATGGGCACGGGACCGGACTGTCGCCGATAGCGGTGATCCTCTCCACCGTGTTCTGGACTTGGCTTTGGGGTCCGCTCGGCCTCCTGCTGGCGACGCCTCTCACCGTCTGCGTGGTGGTGCTTGGGCGGCATGTGGAAGGCTTGAACTTCCTGGAGATCCTTCTCGGCGACGGGCCCGCACTCACGCCGGCGCAACGCTTCTACCAGCGCGCGCTCACCGGCGATTCGGCCGAGGCCACCTATCAAGCCGAGCTGTCGCTGAAGGAGGGGCGCCCGCTCCTGTCCTATCTCGATGACGTCGCGCTCGGGGGGCTGAAGCTCGCCCAGCGCGATGCCGAGCGCGGCTCGCTCGATCCCGAACATTTGGAGAGCATCGATGCGACCGTGGCGGAGATGATGGACAATCTCGCCGATTTCGAGCCGCGGCGCTGGTTCCGGAAGA
>JBAUEK010000354.1:0-1910 GCA_049678565.1 Methyloceanibacter sp.
CGCCGCCGCGTCGTCTCGGCCATGGCGCGCTCCATCGACCCGGTGATGCCGTCGGCATAGAGGATGACGCGGCCGTCGATGTTGCGCGCGGCGCGGCCGATGGTCTGGATCAGCGATGTCTCGGAACGCAGGAAACCTTCCTTGTCGGCATCGAGGATGGCGACGAGCGCGCATTCCGGGATGTCGAGGCCCTCACGCAGCAGATTGATGCCAATTAGAACGTCGAAGACGCCGAGCCTCAGGTCGCGGATAATCTCGATGCGCTCCAGCGTCTCCACGTCGGAATGCATGTAGCGCACGCGGATGCCCTGCTCGTGCATATATTCGGTCAGATCCTCGGCCATGCGCTTGGTCAGTGTGGTGACGAGGATGCGGTAGCCTTGCGCCACCACCTTGCGCGCCTCGTCGATAAGATCGTCGACCTGGCTCGTGGCCGGACGCACTTCGACCGGTGGATCGATGAGGCCCGTGGGCCTGATCACCTGCTCGGCGAAGGCGCCTTGCGTCTGTTCCAGCTCCCAGCTCCCCGGCGTGGCCGAGACATAGGTCGTCTGCGGCCGCATCGCGTCCCATTCCTCGAAGCGGAGTGGCCGGTTGTCCATGCAGGAGGGGAGGCGGAAGCCATATTCGGCGAGCGTCGATTTGCGCCGATAGTCGCCGCGAAACATGCCGCCGATCTGCGGCACGGTGACGTGGCTCTCGTCAACGAAGACGAGGGCGTTGTCGGGCAGATATTCGAACAAGGTCGGCGGCGGCTCGCCGGCTTTGCGCCCGGTGAGATAGCGGGAATAATTCTCGATGCCGGCGCAGGCGCCGGTCGCCTCGATCATCTCCAGATCGAACAGCGTGCGTTGCTCCAGCCGCTGCGCCTCGAGCAAGCGCCCGGCGCTGTGCAGCTCGTTCAGCCGCTGTTTCAGCTCCTCCTTGATGCCCCGCACCGCCTGTTTCAATGTCGGCTTCGGCGTGACGTAGTGGGAATTGGCGTAGACCTTGACCAGGCTGAACTCGTCACTCTTGACGCCGGTCAGAGGATCGAACTCGGTCAGGGTCTCGACCTCGTCGCCGAACAGCGAGATGCGCCAGGCGCGATCCTCCAAATGCGCGGGCCACAGCTCGATGGTGTCGCCGCGCACGCGGAAGGAGCCGCGGGCGAAATTCACGTCGTTGCGCCGATATTGCAGGGCGACGAGATCGGCGATCAGCTGGCGCTGCTCGATCTTGTCGCCGCGCTTGAGGCTGAAGGTCATCGCCGTATAGGTTTCGACCGAGCCGATACCGTAGATGCAGGACACGCTCGCCACGATGATCACGTCGTCGCGCTCGATCAGCGCGCGCGTCGCGGCATGGCGCATGCGGTCGATCTGCTCGTTGATCGATGAATCTTTCTCGATATAGGTGTCGGTGCGCGGGATATAGGCCTCGGGCTGGTAGTAGTCGTAGTACGAGACGAAATACTCCACGGCGTTGTTGGGGAAGAAGCTCTTGAACTCGCCGTAGAGTTGGGCGGCCAGCGTCTTGTTCGGCGCGAGCACCAGCGCCGGCCGCTGCGTCGCCTCGATCACTTTGGCCATGGTAAAGGTCTTGCCGGAGCCGGTGACGCCAAGCAGCACCTGATCGCGCTCCAGCCCCCTCACGCCCTGAACCAGCTCGGCGATTGCCGATGGCTGGTCGCCCTTGGGCGTGAGTTCCGACTGGATATCGAGCGGGACGCCGCCTTCGGTCTTGTCCGGGCGCGGCGGACGGTGCGGCACGAATGTGGGCGCTTCCTCGCCGGTGACCAAAGGATGGTTCTGCATCAGCGGCTGGGGCGCATCGCCGAAACCCGGCGGACGTCGGTCGGCGCCAAGCGGCAGGCCGCTCGGCGTCAAATCGCTCTGGGACGAGCCGCTCGATTCGCCGGTCACAGCGCG
>JBAUEK010000355.1:0-2359 GCA_049678565.1 Methyloceanibacter sp.
GGCTGAACTGCAAGCGAATCGTCGTTCGCAACAATGCGCATCGCGAGCCGCCTGCGCTTACGATTCAGTTTACGCTGGCCAGTTCATTATTCCTGCTAAGCGACCTGTTCGAAGAAGGAACGCTCGCCGCTGATTCAACTCTTGCTGAAGACATGGCCACGTTCCCATGGGGCACCAACCACGTCACGGATGCATATCTTGCCGGCTCAGATTTCGCGGTGCGATCGGTCGGTGCGGAAGCGAGGCGAACGGAAAAGATAGCATCGATCGCAGGCTCCGGATTGGATCTTCATTCCTTGTCCTTCTGTCGTAGGCGAAAGGTGATGCCGGAGAATTGCGGAGTCTGCCGAAAATGTATCCGCACGAAGGCGATGTTCCTGATTACGACAGGTCGCATCCCGGAGATTTTTCTCGACACCTCCTTCGGCGAAAGCCTGATGCGAGAGATGGGCAAGAAATATTCCGACCGGGTCCATCTCTTCGACATCTATTTCTACGCAAAGGACCGTGGGCTTGTGGACATGATCCCTGGTCTTGCGGATCTCATGGAGCAATGCCGGGTCCAGGGTGCTCAAGAGCAGGCAGCAAAGTCGACGTCCCGATGACCCCGGTGCCGTAGCGCCTCCGTGGCCCGGCAGGAAAGACACAGTTCTCGGGCACTCACGCCACCGGCATCACTCCTCGGTGTCGTCCTCGGCAGAGTCTTCGCGATTACGGGGCTCTGATTTCCTAGCCAGCTGCTTGGTCCCCCACGGCACACGAGCGTTGATGAGACGCCAGCCGCGCCATTGCCCTGGATCGCGAAGGACAAGTGGGGCGAGCGCATCGGCGTAGGCTTGGACGGCGGCGGTATAGTCGGGATTGCCGTCCGCGCCCTTAGGTATTTCGATGGGAGGGCCGACAGTGACTTCATACTGGCTAGGTCCGATACGGCGTGTGTACATGGGCAGCATGGCTGCCCCCATTGTGTGGGCCATGGCGAGAGGCCCGGTCGCCACCATGATGCGGCCCCCGAGAAATCGCGCGGTGGCTGTCCGGCGCCCGCGGCCGCCGACCGCGAAGTAGACCGCCCCGTTGTCTTTGAGATAATCGCGCATGCGTTGCAAAGCGGCAGCGAACTCGGCTCTCGCCACCATCAGCCGTTCTCCGAGGTAGAGACTTTCAATGTCCCGGTAGATTCGGTTGAGATAGCGGACACCGAAAGCTGTCTTGGAAATGCCGTGGAGTGGAACGGAAAAGCCGATGGCGGCTAGCCCCAGGCGATGCATCGCCATCTTGGCCACAAGATTGTTGAAGCTGAAATGACCGCCCCAGAAAATGATTCCGCGCCCCCGATCCAAGGCCGCCGAGACATGAGTGCTGCCTATGATGTCGATCTCGGGCGACCAGCCTCCCGGACGCCACGCGCGCAAATACTGGAACCGCTCGCCGTATTGATTGCCCCAATTCTCAACTATGATGCGGACCGGATCGCGCTCCACCTGCGTGCCGGTGATCAGGGTTGCAACTTGCGCCGTTTCTTTGCGAGTTCGCGCCGGGTGCATAGCGACGTCGAGTCGTCCCAACAGGCGTGAAACCGGCCACCACGCCCTTTCCGGCAATACCCAGGCCAGCGCCCCTTGTGTCGTCAGCTTTATGACCTCGAGGGCATCCTGTGCACTGATGCCCTTGAGAGCCTTAGAACCCCGTCGAAACAGTTTGCGCGTGCCATGAAAAAGCTTTGCAGGGGCTGTTGCTAGTCGTTTCAGATGCATGAGGCTCGGTCACCTAACTGCTTACAGACCTAAAGTCGGTGCGAACGCATGAATTTGGCAAGGGTGTGGTCGCCTCGCTTCAATTTATAACTGATCTCGCGCGGTGAGTGAGGCCGCGTTCTTTCCGTGGTCACGCCTCCTTCAGCAGTTCTAAGAAGTATTGACTACCCTTGTCTGTCGGCTGCAATACGTCGGGCCGGAGAGCCGGCGCAGAGGCGCTGTCGGGCGTTGCGCGCGCCTTCTTCTATGCCAGGCGCACGCGCTGCTCGTGTCGCACTGACCAGTGCGGGAAATCGTTTGCGTGGCCAAGGTCAACCCCTCACTCGACCACCAAGTAAACCGTTGCCAAATTCCAAATGTAAGACCGGGCACAGAAGGACAGAGGACTGATAGCCATTTTTCGGCTGAACTTTTATCAACCCCATGTCCGTTTAGGGTCGATTTTGTTGATTTAGTCGGCAAGGTGTAGTGCCAACGCAAGAATTGAATCCAGGCGTCGCGCTTTTTGAATCAATGTTGCGCGCCAGACTCCCGTCTTGAATTAATATTGCTCACTTTCACTCTCAAAGACGTATCAACACAATCGGTCACTAGTGGACATGAGT
>JBAUEK010000356.1:0-5017 GCA_049678565.1 Methyloceanibacter sp.
AAAGCGTCTTCAAGGAGCATGCGGGCCGCTTCGACTTCATCTTCGACGCGGTCTCGGCGCAGCACGATTACAACGCCTATCTCAACCTCCTACATCGGGACGGCGTCATGGTGCTGTTGGGCATATCGGAGCCGACGCTGCTCGCCGCATTCTCGCTGATCATGAAGCGCCGGAAACTCGTGGGCTCTTTGATCGGAGGCATTCGCGAGACCCAGGAGATGCTCGATTTCTGCGCCGAGCATGGAGTCGCGGCAGATGTCGAGGTTATCCCGATCGACAAAGTCAACGAGGCTTATGAGCGCATGCTCAAGGGCGATGTGCGCTATCGCTTCGTCATCGACATCGCGAGCCTGAAATAGACCGACGGCTTTACGCTCACCCTTTAGGAGAAGGCCCGCGCGGGTGAGGGGGCAGCCCATTCTCAAGGTTCCGGCGCCACGCCCGCGCCTCGAGCCAACATGCATGAGGCTTGCTCTGCGGTGGCCCTGTTAAGGCTGGAGCTGTTGTCGCGCTCAGCTCGCGCTGCCGTGCGCGACGCAAAACGAGTTGAACGGTTCAGAAGCAACGATGTTGGTAAAGAACGGCTGCATGGCGGTATCGTAAGGGGCCAACATGCCGATCGACCTCGAAGGCGTTCACGTATTCAAGGCAGCAAAAATTCTCTATGCACCCAGCAAGGCCGCCAACGCGGGCGGTGTCGCCGTGTCGGGTGAGATGAGCTAGAATTCTGCGCATTCCTTGAAGCCGAGCTGCAGAAGATGCTCGGCGATATGATTATAATGAAATTTTGCTGCGCCGATGCGATGCTAGCCTACGGCGTCGTTTAGCCTCGGCTAGCGGCAGTCTCATCTCTTCCTTTCGGCGCGTTTGACGGATTCACCATGACCAAAGGCTCAGATCTCTTTGTGACCTGCCTGGAGCAGGAGGGCGTCGAATACGTGTTCGGCGTGCCCGGTGAGGAAAATCTCGACCTCCTCGACAGCCTGTCGCGTTCGACCAAGATCAAATTGATCCTGACCCGGCACGAACAAGGTGCCGGCTTCATGGCCGCCACCTACGGCCGGCACACCGGCAAGACCGGTGTCTGTCTGGCCACGCTGGGGCCGGGGGCCACGAACTTAGTTACGGCGGCCGCCTACGCGCAACTGGGTGGCATGCCGATCCTGATGATTACCGGGCAAAAACCGATCAAAAAGTCCAAGCAGGGGCGTTTCCAAATTCTGAACGTGGTCGACATGATGCGACCGATCACCAAATACACCCATCAGCTCGCCTCGGCCGACAATATCCCGTCGCGCATCCGCGAAGCGTTCCGCCTGGCCGAAGAAGAAAAACCAGGCGCGACCCACCTCGAATTTCCCGAGGACGTGGCCAGCGAACAGACCGACAGCACGCCGCTGGTCCGCAGCCTGGTGCGCCGGCCGATCGCCGAACAGAAGGCGGTGCGCGCCGCGGTCAAGCGGATCGAGAGCGCGAAGGCCCCATTGCTAGTGATCGGCGGCGGCGCCAACCGCACCATGACCAGCCGCATGCTGCTGCAGTTCATCGAAAAAACCGGCATTCCCTTCGTCACCACGCAGCTTGGCAAAGGCGTGATCGATGAATTGCATGCCAAGTTCGTCGGCTGCGCGGCGCTGTCAGCGGGCGATTTCGTCCATCACGCCATTGAGGCCGCTGATGTCATCATCAATGCCGGCCACGACGTCATCGAGAAGCCGCCGTTTTTCATGAAGCGGGGCGGAGCAGATGTCATTCATATCAGTTCTCGTTCGGCCGAGGTCGACCCGGTCTACTTCCCGCAAATTGAGGTGATCGGCGATATCGCCAACGCCATTTGGCAGATGAAGGAAGACATCGTGCCGCAAGGCACTTGGGAGCTCGCGCCGATGCTGAAGGCGCGGGCGGCCGAAGTGGCGCACACCGCTGGCATCGATGACGATCGGCGCTGCCCGATCTACCCGCCCTACTTGGTGAAGATCGTTCGCAGCGTCATGCCGGCGGATGGCATCATCGCCCTCGACAACGGTGTCTACAAAATCTGGTTCGCACGCAATTACCCCGCGCGCATGCCCAACACCGTGTTGCTCGACAACGCCTTGGCGACCATGGGCGCGGGCCTGCCCTCGGCGATGGTCTCGGCCATGCTTTATCCCAGCCGTAAGGTGATGGCAATTTGCGGCGATGGCGGGTTCATGATGAACAGCCAGGAGATGGAAACAGCGGTGCGCTGCAAACTCGATATCACTGTGGTTGTCATCAACGACTCAAGCTACGGCATGATTCGCTGGAAACAAGCCAGCATGGGCTTCAAGGACTGGGGCTTGACCTATGGCAACCCCGATTTCGTCAAATATGCCGACAGTTATGGCGCCAAAGGCCACCGCGTGACAAGCGCCGCCCAGTTGCCTGACCTGTTGCAGTCGTGCCTGGATACGCCGGGCGTTCACTTGGTCGACTGCCCGATCGATTACTCGGACAACGACCGCATCCTCAATCGTGAGATCAAGGAACTCAGCGCCAAGGTCTAAAGGCGCACCCGCAAACCTACCTCGACCACTCATTTCGATAACTTCGGACCTGCATGATGACATCGCTCAAAGCCGCCTATCCGCTCTACCTTGCCAACGAAGCCAAGCAGCTCAACACCGATCTGGCGGTGACCGACAAGTTCACAGGCAAAGTGGTAACGCGGGTCGCATTGGCCGATGCGGCGACGATCGATGCGGCCATCGCGGCGGCGGCGGCGGCGGCCGAACCGATGGCGCGGATGGCGGCCTATGAACGTCAGGACGTGCTGGCCCATTGCGTCAAACGGTTCCAGGAACGTCAGGACGAGTTGGCCTACGCGCTCTGTGTCGAAGCCGGCAAGCCGATTCGCGATTCGCGCGGCGAGGTGTCGCGGTTGATCGACACATTCCGCATCGCGGCCGAGGAATCGGTGCGCATCACCGGCGAAATCCAACCGCTCGACATCAGCGCGCGTAGCCGCGGCTACCAGGGCATGTGGAAGCGGATGCCGATCGGCCCGTGCTCGTTCATCTCGCCATTCAACTTCCCGCTCAATTTGGCGGCGCACAAGATCGCCCCAGCCGTGGCCGTCGGCTGCCCGTTCGTGATGAAACCTGCCTCGCGTACGCCGCTGGGGGCCATCATCATCGGCGAAGTCCTGGCCGAAACAAAACTGCCCAAGGGTGCGTTCTCGATCCTGCCGGCCTCCCGCGACGGCGCCGACCTGTTCACCACCGACGATCGGCTCAAGCTGTTGTCCTTCACCGGGTCGCCGGACGTGGGGTGGGGCCTCAAGGCACGTGCCGGCAAAAAGAAGGTGGTGCTGGAACTGGGCGGCAACGCCGCTGTGATCATCGATGCCGACGCCGACCTGGACGACGCTGTCGCCCGCGTCGTGTTCGGCGCATTCTATCAGTCCGGGCAATCGTGCATCAGCGTACAGCGCATAATCGTGCACGAATCGGTTTACAATGAGTTTCGCGATCGCCTGGTCGCCAAAACCAAGACATTGGTAGCCGGCAATCCACAAGATGAAAACACATTCATCGGCCCGATGATCGACGTTAAGGAGGCTTCGCGTCTCGATACCTGGGTCCAGGAAGCCGTGGCCAAGGGCGGCAAACTGCTGTGCGGCGGCAAGTGCGACGGCGCCATGCTGGAGGCGACGCTGCTGGAGGGCATCGACCGCAACACTAAGCTCTATCGCGAGGAAGCCTTCGGCCCAGTGGCGTGCCTATCCAAGTTCAGCGACTTCGACAACGCTCTGGACGAAGTCAACGATTCCAAATTCGGACTTCAGGCCGGAATTTTTACCCGCGATCTCTACAAGATGCTCAAGGCCTGGGACCGGTTGGACGTCGGCGGCGTGGTGATCGGTGACGTGCCCAGCTACCGTGTCGACAACATGCCCTACGGCGGGGTCAAGGATTCCGGTCTCGGTCGCGAGGGGATACGCTTTGCCATCGAGGATATGACCGAAATCCGTAACCTAGTGATTCGGCGCCGGTTTTAGTCCAAACCGTGTTGTGAATGTGACGAGGCTTGCAGACAGTTGATGAGTTATAGCTTTTCGCAAAGGGCTTCGTAAGGCGTCTTTCCCTCGAATGCGCCGTGAGGCCGCTACGGGCCGCGGGGCATCTGCTGCATCAGCGCCTCGGTCTTTGGGCTTCGGCATACACCGGCAGAGTGCTATGTTCACGCTGATCCTTGGTCATCCGAGGAATGTCGGATCAAGGAACACGGAACACAGGCGATGGCTGTTTCGGACCACGTCGATTTCGCGCGTTTTATCGAGGGGGTCAAGCGGCGCAACCCGGGCCAGCTCGAGTACGTGCAGGCGGTTCAGGAGGTTGCGGAGGACATCTTCGACTTCATCCAGGACAAGCAGGAGTATCACGAGTACCAGATCCTCCGCCGCATCGCCGAGCCCGACCGGGTGGTCAGCTTCCGCGTCTGCTGGCAGGACGACAAAAACAACGTCCGCGTGCAGCGCGGCTGGCGCGTGCAGAACAGCAATGCCATCGGCCCGTACAAGGGCGGCATCCGCTTCCATCCCAGCGTCACCGAAAGCGTGCTCAAGTTCCTCGCCTTCGAGCAGACCTTCAAGAACAGCCTGACTGGCCTGCCTATGGGCGGCGGCAAGGGCGGCGCCAATTTCAACCCCAAGGGTAAGTCCGATCACGAGGTGATGCGGTTCTGCCAGTCCTTCATGACCGAGCTGTTCCGTCATGTCGGAGCCGACATCGACGTGCCGGCCGGCGATATCGGCGTCGGCGCGCGCGAGATAGGCTACATGTTCGGCCAGTACAAGCGCATCACCAACGAGTTCACCGGCGTACTGACAGGCAAGGGGCTGGAATACGGCGGCAGCCTGATCCGCACCGAGGCGACCGGCTACGGCGCGGTCTATTTCCTGCAGAACATGCTGGAGCGGGTGGGCGACTCGATCGACGGCAAGACCTGCGTCATCTCGGGCTCGGGCAACGTCGCCACCCATGCAGCCGAGAAG
>JBAUEK010000357.1:0-1886 GCA_049678565.1 Methyloceanibacter sp.
GCCATCAAATATTCAAGCAGCGTGCTGCCGCTGTGGCCATAGCCTCCGATATAGATGAGCTTGGTCACGTCGATGTCCGGCCGTGATTGTTGGCGGTGAGCTGAAGCGGCCGCTTATGTCACTTTCCGCGCCAAAGCACGAGTCTCGGCGCCGCCCGCGATCGGCACCATTCCGCCACGCTTTTCCCGCACTCTGGCAATGTCGGCCGCGTTGGCTTACAAGCTCGAAAGCTCACTTCGGAACGGGGGTCTGATGTCGTCGCGCGCTTCCGGTCGCATGGGCCAGTCTCCCCGCGGCGGCGCTCTCATTTCCGCGCTGTTCTTTCTCAGCCCGCTCCTGACCGCCGCCGCTCCGCGGCTGTCGCCGTTCTTCCTTCCGATCATCGGGCTCATGCTGATTATCGCAGCGCTGCGGCGGGGGCTCGACTGGCGGGAACTCCTCAAACCGAACGCAGCCCTGATCGCGCTCGTCGTGGTCGCGCTCTACACCTGCCTGAGCGGCGCCTGGGCCGCGAATCCGGAAGGCGCGATCGGCAAGTCCGCCATCCTGCTTGCGGCAGCGCTCGTCGTGTTCGCCGCGACCACGGCCATGACCACGCTGGATCAGGGCGAGATTGCCCGCGCTTCGCGCGCTTTCGTCGTGGGCGTGCTCTGCGCCGCCGGCTTCGTCACCGTCGAACTGCTCACCGACGGGGCGCTGACGCGCGCGGCGATGAACTCGATCTCGCTGTTCAGGCCGGAGCGGGCCAAGCATATGTCTGTCGTCGGCGGCAGAGTGACGAAAATAAATCTGTCGGAGTTCAATCAGCATGTCGCCATGCTGGCGCTGTCACTCTGGCCCGGATTGCTGGCGCTTCGCGCGCTGTATGGACCACGCCGCATTCTTATCATGGTCCTGTTCTTCGCCGTGCTGGCGGTGCCCATCGCGCTGTCGGAACATGATTCCTCGCAAGTGGCACTGGTCGCCTCGCTCATCGTCCTGCCGCTTGCCTGGGGCTGGCCGCGCGCCGTCATTCGCGGACTCGCGCTTGCTTGGTGCCTGGGTTTCGTGCTGGTGCTGCCGCTGGACTTCCTCGCCTACAAGGCCGAGCTGCACCAGGCCACATGGTTGCCGAGCTCGGCCAGGGCGCGAATCATCATCTGGGAGTTCACGGCGGAGCGCGTGCTCGAGCGGCCGTGGTTCGGCATCGGCGCGGATTCGACGCCCGCCGTCAAAGCCAAGAGCGAGGCGCAGCCCGACTGGCCGAAGGGGTTCGTGTACAAGCGCACGACCGGCCAGCACGCCCATAATCTCTTTCTCCAGGCCTGGTATGAGCTGGGACTGGCCGGCGTGATCCTGATGGCGATCGCGGGCGCTGCCGTCCTGTTGCGCATTCCCCTCCTCGCCTGGGAGGCGCAACCTTATGCCGTCGCAAGCTTCGTCATGTTCGCGGTGATGGCGACCTTCGCCTGGGGCATTTGGCAGATCTGGCTGATGTGCGCCTTCGCGCTGCTGCCCCTCTATCTCTGCCTAGCCGCCGCGCCGTTTCGGGGAGATGCCAAGTCGAAGCCCAGCTGAAAACCCAATCGACGCTGACGCGGCACCCTCAGGGCTTGACGAAGGCCCCGGAGGTGTCCCACCAAAGGTGATGGCGGAAGCCCCCAAAAAGCTGCACATCAAGACTTTCGGCTGTCAGATGAACGCCTACGACTCCGAGCGCATGACGGAGGCGCTGGCGGTGGAGGGCTATGAGCCGACCGCGGATATGGGCGCGGCCGATCTCATCATCCTCAATACCTGCCACATTCGCGAGAAGGCGGCGGAGAAAGTCTATTCCGAGCTTGGCCGCTTGCGCGGGCTGAAACAGCAGCGGAGCGCCGAGGGCCTGGCCACGATGATCGCGGTGG
>JBAUEK010000358.1:0-5710 GCA_049678565.1 Methyloceanibacter sp.
GGCCGCCGACCCTGGCGGCTGCCGGGCTCACACCCATCGGCATCACCACCGACAAAGCCGCAAATAAGCGGTTCATGGGGCTCTGTCTTTGCCGTTTCAATTCTCACTCGCATGGGCTCAAGCGAGCACTCCGCGTGACGCCGCAAGCGACGTCCGCGCCCGTTCGAGCGTTCCCGCGATGGCCGCCAACGGCATTGGTTGATGGCCGCCAACGGCATTCGTCTGGGTACTGATAAAGAGCTTTTGTCGCAGGCTGCCGGAGGCGCTCGATGAAACGCCATAACAGATTGATTTATATGCAGAAATTTACCTAGTTTGAGGGCCAGATAAAGCCGCTTGATTGGTTGCGTCGAAGCCGCCAAATCAGCTATAGAAAAGCGCCTGCCGACGCGTCCGCAAGCGGCGGCGTTTGGCCTTCACAACCGACATCAACGGATACATCCGGCCTTGGCCGATAACGATCAGAACCCCGGATCGGGCGCGCTAACTCCCTCCGACATTCGGCCGGTCTCGCTCGTCGAGGAGATGAAGCGGTCCTATCTCGATTACGCCATGAGCGTGATCGTGTCCCGCGCTCTGCCGGATGTGCGCGACGGGTTGAAGCCCGTGCATCGCCGCATTCTCTATTCGATGCACGAGAACGGCTATGAGTGGAACAAGCCCCACCGTAAATCCGCGCGCGTGGTCGGCGACGTCATCGGTAAATACCACCCGCATGGCGACCAATCGATCTACGACGCGCTGGTGCGCATGGCGCAGAGCTTTTCCATGCGCCTGCCGCTCATCGACGGCCAGGGCAATTTCGGCTCGGTTGACGGCGATCCGCCCGCCGCCATGCGTTACACCGAGGTCCGCCTCGCCAAGGTGACGCAGAATTTGCTCGAGGATATCGACAAGGAGACCGTCGATTTCCAGGACAATTACGACAATTCGGAACGCGAGCCGGTGGTGTTGCCGGCCTCCTTCCCCAACCTGCTCGTCAATGGCGCGGGGGGCATCGCCGTCGGCATGGCCACCAACATCCCGCCGCACAATCTCGGCGAGGTCATCGACGCCTGCATCGCCTATCTTGACAATCCGGCGATCGACATTGGCGAGCTGGCCGAAATCGTGCCTGGCCCGGACTTTCCCACCGGCGGCCTGATTTTGGGGAGGGCCGGGATCCGCGCCGCCTATCACAAGGGCCGCGGCTCCGTGCTCATGCGCGGCCGGGTGACTACCGAGACCCTGCGCAAGGAGCGCGAGGCGCTGGTGATCACCGAGATTCCCTATCAGGTCAACAAGGCCTCCATGGTGGAGAAGATCGCCGATCTCGTGCGCGAGAAGCGGATCGAGGGCATCTCCGATATCCGCGACGAGTCCGATCGCGACGGCATGCGCGTGGTCATCGAGCTCAAGCGCGACGCGATGGCGGATGTGGTTCTGAACCAGCTCTATCGTTTCTCGCCGCTGCAATCGACCTTCGGCTGCAACATGGTGGCGCTGACCGGCGGCCGCCCCGAGCTAATGAACCTCAAGGATCTGATCCGCGCCTTTACCGATTTCCGCGAGGAGGTCGTCGGCAAGCGGATCAAATTTCTCCTGCGCAAGGCGCGCGACCGCGCCCATATCCTGGTGGGCCTCGCCATCGCCGTCGCCAATATCGACGAGGTCATCGCCCTGATCCGCCGCGCGCCAGATCCGGCCACCGCGCGCGAGCAATTGATGGCCCGCGACTGGCCGGCCAAGGACGTCATCGCCCTGGTCGAGCTGATCGCCGATCCGAGGCACAAAGTCTCGGCCGAGGGCACCTACCGTTTGTCGGAAGAGCAGGCGCGCGCCATTCTCGATCTCAGGCTGCAACGCCTGACCGCGCTCGGACGCGACGAGATCGGCGACGAGCTCAAGCTGCTTGGCACCGAGATCGCAGACTATCTCGACATCCTCCGGTCGCGCGCCCGCATCATTGACATCATCAAGAACGAGCTCGTCAGCATCAAGGACGAGTTCGGCACCCCGCGCCGCACCGAAATCCTCGAAGCCGAGGGCGAGGTCGAGGACGAAGACCTGATCCAGCGCGAGGACATGGTCGTCACCGTCAGCCACAAGGGCTACATCAAGCGCGTGCCGCTCTCCGCCTATCGCGCCCAGCGGCGCGGCGGCAAAGGCCGGGCCGGCATGGCGACGCGGGAAGAGGATTTCGTCACCCGCATCTTCATCGCCAGCACCCATACGCCGGTGCTGTTCTTCTCCTCGCGCGGCATGGCCTACAAGATGAAGGTCTGGCGCTTGCCCGTGGCGCCGCCGCAAGGGCGGGGCAAGGCGCTGATCAATCTGCTGCCGCTGGCCAAGGACGAGAACATCACCACCATCCTGCCCCTGCCCGAGGACGAGAGCAGTTGGGGCACGCTCGATGTGATGTTCGCCACCAATGGCGGCACCGTCCGGCGCAACAAGCTGTCCGATTTCGTCGAGGTGAGGCAGAACGGCAAGATCGCGATGAAGCTCGACGAGAGCGACCGCATCGTCGGCGTCGAGATCTGTAGCGAGCGCGACGACGTGTTGCTGACCACGGCCGACGGTCAGGCCATCAGATTCCCGGTCACCGATGTGCGCGTGTTCAAGGGCCGCGAATCCGCCGGCGTGCGCGGCATCAAGCTCGAGGGCAAGGACCAGGTCATCTCCATGGCGATCCTGAGCCATATCGAGGCGTTGGCGGCCGAGCGCGCCGATTACGTTCGTCAGGCCAATGTCGTGCGCAAGGGCGGCACCGATTACGAGCCCGACATCGAGCCCGAGGCCAATGGCGGGGAGGCAGTGGTGCTTACGCCGGAGCGCTACGCCGAGCTCAGCGCGCATGAGGAATTCGTGCTGACGGTGTCGGCGAACGGCTACGGCAAGCGCACCTCGGCCTATGAGTACCGGATCTCGGGGCGTGGCGGCAAAGGCATCATCGCCATGACCGTCAATCAGCGGAACGGCAAGCTCGTCGCCTCGTTCCCGGCCGAAGACAGCGACCAGATCATGCTCGTCACCGACCGCGGCCAGCTGATCCGCATTCCCGTCGATGGCATCAGCATCGTCGGCCGCTCGACCCAAGGGGTGATCGTGTTCAACACCGCCTCGGACGAGCGGGTGGTCGCGGTCGAGCATATTCCAGACGTGGAGAATGGCGACGACGAGGACGCAGGCGAATGAGCGCCGCCGGCAGGCCTTGCCGGGGCCATGACTGCGCGGCTACAAGGTCACGATGACGCGCATCGGCCTCTACCCCGGCAGCTTCGACCCCGTGACCTTCGGCCATATCGATATCGCCAGGCGCGCGCTGAAATTTCTCGATCGCCTCGTCATCGCCGTCGGCACCCATCACGACAAGCAGGCTCTGTTTTCGGCCGATGAGCGCGTGGCTATGGTGGTGGATGCGCTCCGCCCCGTCGCCAACGAAACCGGGGCCGAGATCGACGTAACCACCTTCGACACCTTGACCGTCACCACCGCGATCGAGCTTGGCGCCGACGTCATCATCCGCGGCCTTCGCGACGCCGGCGACTTCGATTACGAGATGCAGATGGCCGGGATGAACGCCGCGCTCGTGCCGACGGTCGAGACGGTGTTTCTGGCCTCGTCGCCGGAAACGCGCTACATCGCCGCCAGTTTCGTTCGCCAGATCGCCGCAATGGGCGGTGACGTGTCGGCCTTCGTGCCGGCCGCGGTCGCTGCCAGTTTGAGGAGGAAATTCAGCGCATGATGCTCAATCGAGTTCTTGTCCTTGCCGCATTGCTCCTCGCGCTCGCAGGAGCAGTGCCCCGCGCGGCGTCCGCCGCCGATGCCCTCGACAATGTCCTGCTTCTCGACCTGAAGGATGGGCGTGTCACCATTCTGCTTCGACCCGACATCGCGCCCAAACATGTCGAGCGGGTGAAGAAGCTCACGCGCGAAGGGTTCTATGACGGCATCGTCTTCCACCGCGTCATTCCCGGTTTCATGGCCCAGACCGGCGACCCGACCGGAACCGGCACGGGCGGCTCGTCCTATCCGGATCTGCCGGCCGAATTCAGCAACACCGCGACCTTCGAGCGTGGCACGGTCGGCGCGGCGCGGAGCAACGATCCGAATAGCGCCAACAGCCAATTTTTCATCGACCTCGCACCGGCGCCGTTCCTCAACGGCAAATACACGATTTGGGGTCAGGTGATCGACGGCATGGGCGCCGTCAACAAGATCAAGCCCGGCGAGCCTCCGAGCAATCCCGACAAGATCGTCAAGATGCAGGTCGCCGCCGATGCCGATCAGGCCTCGAAAGACGCGGCCACCGCCGTGCTGAAGGCCCAACAATAGGGAGAGCTCCAATGGCGGCAACGCCCGAAGATACCCTCATCATCGAGACGAGCCGCGGCCAGGTTAGCGTGGCGCTGCGGCCCGATCTGGCGCCAAATCACGTCGCCCGCATCAAGGAACTGACCCGGCAGGGCTTTTACGACGGCGTCGTATTCCATCGCGTCATCGACGGATTCATGGCCCAGACCGGCGATCCGACCGGAACCGGGCGCGGCGGCTCCGGCCAGAAGCTCGACGCCGAATTCAGTAAGGAGCCGCACACGCGCGGCACGGTGTCCATGGCCCGGGCGCAGTCGCCCGATTCAGCCGACAGCCAGTTCTTCATCTGCTTCGGCGACGCCACTTTCCTCGACGGCCAATATACCGTGTGGGGCCGTGTCATCGACGGCATGGACAATGTCGACAAGCTGACGCGTGGCGAGCCGCCGGCCAGTCCGGACAAGGTCCTCTCGGTCAAAATCGCCTCGGACGTGTAGTCCGCCACGGAATTGGAGGCATCCGATGCCGTTGCTTGGTCTCATTCTCACACTCTTCGCGCTCGTTTCGGGGGCGCTGATCGCGTGTCAGGCGCCGATCAATGCCGATGCCGCCGCGCGGCTCGGCAGTCCCTTGGCTGCCGCGACCATGTCCTTTTGCGCCGGCACCGTGGCGCTGTTCATCGTCACCCTTTTATTCGTGCGCCATGACGTCAATCTCGCGGCGTTCAAAACGATGCCGCTCTATGTCATGGTCGGCGGCGGCTTGTTGGGCGCGTTTTTCGTCACCGCCAACACCGCTCTCGCGCCGCGCATCGGCATCACCGCGATCTTCGCGCTTGGCATCACCGGTCAACTCCTGGCCGCGCTTATGCTCGACCGCTTTGGCGTTTTCGGGCTGGTCGAACGCGAATTGACCCTCGGACGCGTCGGCGGGACCCTCATGGTGCTGGCCGGGGCATTGATGGTTCGCTATCTGTGAAGCAGCGGCTTCATGCGCGTTGACGACTTCGATTTTCATCTGCCGGAAGAGCTGGTAGCGCTCAGGCCAGCGGCCCCGCGCGACGCGGCGCGGCTGCTGCTGGTCGATCCCGCCGCCTGCCCGACCATCGCCGACCGCATGATCGTCGATCTACCGGCGTTGCTGTCGCCCGGCGATGCACTCGTCTTCAACGACACCAAGGTCATTCCGGCCGAGCTCAAGGGCAGGCGGATGCGCGACGGCGTGGCCGCGCAAGTTTCGGTGACCCTGACCAAGCGGCTCGGGATCGATCGCTGGCAGGCGCTGGCGCGCCCGGCCAAGCGGCTGAAGCCTGGCGACCGCATTAGTTTTGGCGAAGAGGGCGACGTCTGCCTGCTCGGCAGCTTGATGGCGACCGTGCAGGAGCGCGGGGCCGAAGGCGAGGTGACGCTCGCTT
>JBAUEK010000359.1:0-7105 GCA_049678565.1 Methyloceanibacter sp.
GGCACGGACCGCTGATGTTCCATCAGTCCGGCGGCTGCTGCGACGGCTCTTCCCCCATGTGCTATCCGGCGGGCGAGTTCCGCGTCGGCGGCAACGACACCTATCTCGGAGAGATTGGCGGTGCGCCGGTCTATATGGACGCGGACCAGTTCGCCTATTGGAAGCACACCCAGCTGATTATCGACGTGGTGCCTGGTCGTGGCGGCGGCTTCTCGCTCGAAGCGCCGGAAGGGGTCCGCTTCCTAACGCGGAGCCGCGTCTTCACCGACGACGAGGTGGATGCGCTCGAAGGCGCGGCGTAGAGCTACTTCCGCGACGGCCGCTTAAGCGGCGGCAAGATCTCAACCGTGCCTTTGGCCTCTTGCCGGTTTAGATGGGCCTCGAGCAGGCGCATGTTCTTGCGGTTCGCCTTGAACATGAAATCGAACAAATCGCCGGCGACCGGGACGATGCCGAAGACGAAGTCGATCCCGACATTGCCGAGCATCCGCGCCAGAGTGAGCTTGGATGCTCCCGCCTGCCAGGCGTGATGCACGATGAAAAGCGAGATGGCGCCGGTCACCACATCGCCGAACCCCGGGAAGATGCCGATCAGCGAGTCGAGGCCGAAGCGGAGCTTAGTCCCCGGGACCGCGAAGCGATCGTCCATCAGGCGGGCGATGAAGCGAACCTGCTCCAGGCGCTGGTGGTGGGTGAGTCCGGTATTGAATTCGCGCAGGAACTCAGCCGCGGCCGCACCGCGGCGGGCATCGCCACGAGGCCATCCACGTCCAAGTACCTGCTCTGTGCTGCTCATCGTGTTCAAGACTCCAGTTCGGAAGCCCGATATGGGGGTGGAGCGCGACGGATCAAGGCTATTAGCGAAACGCGGAGTCCGCGGCACGGGTTCCGTCTTGCCCCCACGACTATGGCAACCATGCTTATTGGAACCCGTGCGCATGGCATCAGAGCGAGCCAGCTCCGGGACTTCATCTTGCTGTGAGCGGCAGGAGACTTGGCGCCTAGGTGGATGTCGGCTGTTCCGCCGGCGTGGACATCGGGGGCCGTGCCTCCTTCTCCGCCACGCCCTCCTTCACGGCCGGCACCACCTCGCGCACGTCCTCGATCATCGCCTTGGCGATCTCGAATTCGCCCATGATCACGATCGAGGCGCCGTTCTCCTTCAGATAGTCGACCTCCTCGTCGGAATGGGCCCTGGCGATGATCCGGAGTTGCGGATTGGCGCGCCGCGCCTGCAGCACGGTCTGACCGCCCTCGAAGGCTTCGGGGATCGCCACGAGGAGGCAGCGGGCGGCGGCTAGATTGGCGGCCCGGATGACTTCCGGATCGGCCGAGTTGCCGGTGATGGTCTCGATGCTCTGTTGGCGGAGAGCGGCCGCCGCGTCCTCGTCGGTCTCGATGACGAGATAGGGGATCTTGTCCTCGCGCAACGCGGCGCTGATGACGCTCCCGACC
This sequence comes from Methyloceanibacter sp., assembly GCA_049678565.1. Taxonomy (GTDB): domain Bacteria; phylum Pseudomonadota; class Alphaproteobacteria; order Rhizobiales; family Methyloligellaceae; genus Methyloceanibacter. The sequence goes on from JBAUEK010000359.1 coordinate 1,456, forward strand.
CTGCCGTGACCCACAAGCACGACGTGATTTCTGAGGCGCGTCACAGGGATCGGCTCGCGGCCAAGCGCCTCGGGTTCGGGTTCGGCGGCCGCGACCTTGTCGTCCGCTTGCTGCTTGCGCCGGAGCGGCAGCCGCTCGACCAACGCCATGAGCAGAGGATTGAGCAGGATGGAAATAATGGCTCCGGCAAGAATGAGACTGCGCACGCTCCCTGGCATCAGCGCCAGGCGGACGCCGAGATTGGCGAGGATGAAGGAGAACTCGCCGATCTGCGCCAGCGAAAAGGAGATGGCAAGCGCGGTCGGCACCTGGTGACCGAACAGCCGGACCACGGCAAACGCCCCCGCGGTCTTGGCGGCGAGGATAATGAACAGCGTCGCCAGCAGCGCGCCGGGCGCGTCGACGATGATCCTCGGATCGAACAGCATGCCGACCGAGACGAAGAACAGAACGGCAAAGGCGTCGCGGAACGGCAGCGACTCCGTCGCGGCCTGCTGGCTCAGCCGTGACTCGCTCAAGATCATGCCGGCGAAGAAGGCGCCGAGGGCGAGCGAAACGCCAAACAGCTCGGCGGCAATATACGCGAAGCCGAGCGCGATCGACAGCACGGCGAGCCGGAACAGCTCGCGACTGCCGGTGTGAGCGACGTAATGCAGGACCCATGGGATCAGCTTCTTGCCGACCACCAGCATGACGACGAGGAAGCCGCCGATCTTGCCGAGTGTGAGGGCGACGGTCGCAAGCAGAACCGAGGCACTCGGCGCGGTGCCCAAGCCCTTGAGCACGGCGGCAAGTGCCGGTAGGAGCACGAGCACCAGGACCATGGCGATGTCCTGCACGATCAGCCAGCCGACGGTGATGCGCCCGCGCTCGGTATCGAGCAATCGCCGCTCCTGGAGCAGCCGGAGCAGCACCACCGTGCTCGCCACCGACAGCGCGATGCCGAAGATGAGGCCGGCCCCGGGCGGCCAGCCCATGGCCCAGCCGAGCAGCATCCCGAGGGGCGCCGCGATAATGATCTGGGTGAGCGCGCCGGGAATGGCGATGGCGCGGACCGACAGCAGATCCGCCAGCGAAAAGTGGAGGCCGACGCCGAACATGAGCAGAATGATGCCGATCTCGGCGAGTTGATTGGCAACGCCCTGGTCGGCGAAGACCCCCGGCGTGAAGGGACCGATGGCGATGCCGGCCAGCAAATAGCCGACCAAAGGCGGCATGCGTAGGCGCTGGGCCACCAAACCAAAGGCAAAGGCGAGCACAAGCCCGAACACCAGGGTCGAGATCAGCGGGGCCGAATGCAGCATTTATAGAGTACGCCTTCGGGGCAGAGAATTTCGGCGCGGCACGGGCCGGCGCCCGACCAAGAACGATTAGGCCCTCGAATAGAGCCGGCGACAATAGGTTTAGCCCAGGATTTGGCCCTGAAGGCGGCGCCTACCTCCACGATGAGGCCGAGCGCGCCTTAGGCGGACGCGGGTCCCGTCCGCGGCAACGTCCGCCTGGAGAGGAGCGTGCCGACATCGATGGCGCGCTGCTGCGCGGGCGTCAGGCCCCGTCTCCAGGTCTCATCGAGGACAAGCTCGCTCGAGGCATAAAAGCGCATGTGATTACCGGCGACCTCGTGCTTCACGGCCTCCGCCCAGGCGAGCTGCCGCGGATCGAAGCTCAGTCCGAGGGGCTCCAGCACGCTGCGTAGAGTTGCCGCCGGGTCTCGCACCAGATCCTCATATCGAACGACGCTATGGGGGATGGATCTCAGCCTGCGGCTGATCTGCGCATGGATGAGTTCGTAGCGGAAGATGTGCTTGAGGAAGCCTCCGTGCTTCCGCCGCACAGAGTGGATCTGCCCCCTAGGGTCGCGGATGATATGAACTGGATAGATGTCCAGCTCCTTGAGACGCATGAGGTAGGACAGCCGCTTCGGCAGTTTCGAGGAATCGACGACGAAGTTCTTGCCCGAAATCTCCGCCATGGCCTTGAACACCACCGCATTGGGTGCGCGCGCGGCGTCGACCTCGCTGTGGTCGAGCATATCGAGATCGACGAGCGATCTGCCCGCAGTCGCTCGCGTGCGCTCATCGACGCGCGACCAGAACGCGCATTGCCAAAGAGACGGTGCGCCGCAGGCGCAAGGCGCGTAGGTCCCTCTCCGCGTGTTCTTGACCTGAAGCTGACGGTTGAGCTTGAGCATCTCTCCGCCCGCACAGATTTCAGGATGGGCATTGAGCATGAGGTCGAGCAGGGTCGAGCCGCTGTGACTGGTACCGGCGATGTAGATGACTCTCATTCGGCTCCGTCTTCTTCGCTGAGCTATCCGCAGCCTCGGCTTGCTGCAGGCGTTATGGGCCCGCTTCCAGGCTTTGGCCACCAGTTCTCGGCAAACTAACCCATGTTAGTGCGGCAGCTTGTCGCATGCGCGTAGGATCAAAAAATGATCCCGCGCGAGGGGTTGCGAGCTGAGTTGCCAGGCGGGGCGGCCTGGTTGTGGAAAGCGCGATAGTTCGCGTGCGCCCGATGATGATCGAAGCAAAAACGCGCGCGGGGTCGACAAGTTCGCGCAAGACCATCGTCGCCCAAGGCACGGCCACCATCGCCGACCCGTCGAAGCCGCTCGGGTCTAACGTGTTCATCCTGCAAAGCGGCGACGAGGACGGCTTCACCTGGCAAGCGAGCGGCTTCGCCGCCGGCAAGAACGGCGCGAAGAAGCCCGACACCTCGACCGTGGAGCGGATTACGCCGCCGCCCGAGGGTGCAAGCCGCCATCGACGCCCGCATGGCCCCGGGGATGGTGCTCGTCACCACCGACCAGCTGGCGAATGCCGAAACGCGCACCGGAAAGGACTTCACCATCATGGACGCGGCGGCTAAGTGAGGGGGACGAACAAACGAGGACTAAATCGGTGCCGCTTCCTTCCCAGCCCGTGGCCGCACCCGGTACGCCAGGAACCGGCCTCGGGGATTTCAAACATCGGCTCGAATACGGGCTGTTCCGCGCCGCCTTCGCCCTGTTCCGCCTGCTCCCTCTCGATTTGACCGTCAGCCTGTGCGCCCGGGCGTGGCGCATCATCGGGCCGCGGTCCGGGCGGCATAAGCGCGTGCTGAGAAATCTCGCGCTGGCCTTCCCCGACAAGACAGCAGGCGAACGTGAAGCGATCGCGCTCGCCATGTGGGAGAATCTCGGACGCGTGGTCGCCGAGACCATGGTCTTCGACCGCATCCTCAAACAGCCCGACCGCGTCGAGATCGTGAACCGGGAGGAACTGGACGTGGCCATGCATAAACCTGGTCCGAAGATCGGCGTCACCTTGCATATGGGCAATTGGGAGCTTGCGGCCTGGGCTTGCAAGCTTTGCGGCGGCAACCCCGCCGGCGTGTACCGGCCCCTGAACAATCCCTATGTCGACCGCACGCTGCGCCGGCAGCGCGAGCACCTTTATTCCGGCGGCTTGTTCACCAAGGGGGACGCGCACGACACCGGCCCAGGCGGTCAAAATACGGCGCGCGTGATTACCGGCTATGTCAGGCAAGGCGGAAATCTGGCCTTCGTCCTCGACCAGGTCGATCGCCGTGGCATCCCTGTTCCCTTCTTCGGCGGCGAGGTGAAATTCACCCCGGTGCCATCGATGATCGCCCGGCATGTCGGCGCGCGGCTATGGATGGCGCGCTGCCTGAGAGTTGGTGGCCGCACGAGGTTTCTGGGCGAGCTCCAGGAGCTCGAGATCACGCGCACGAAGAACCGCGAGGACGACATCCGTGTCATCACCGCCGCCATCTTCAAGCAATTCGAGGCTTGGATCCGCGAAGCGCCGGAGCAATGGATGTGGTGGAACACGCGCTGGGAGGTGGAACCGGGAGCGCCCGGCGAAGCGCCCACAGGCTCGGCTCCGCCCCTGGCCAACCCTGGGGTGAAGCAACCTCTCTAACAACCCTCCGACTGACAATAGCCTCCGGGGCCAACGGTGGCATTGTCATGGCCTGCTGTGCCAAACTCTACCTCACCAAGGAGAGGGAGGCGGAGTGACAGCGACAGGGGAGAGTCTCAGCAAGTCAGCCATTCTCGGCATGATCGCCATGGGCGTCGCCGTTCTCGTTGTCGCCAACGACTTTACCGCCCTCTCCGTCGCGCTCCCCGCCATCGAGAAGGCCTTCGATACGGACGTCACCACAGCTCAGTGGGTGATCAACGGCTATGCCATGGTGTTCGGCGTGTGCATCGTCACCGGCGGACGCTTGGCCGATATGTTCGGCCGCAGGCGCATCTTCTTTATCGGATCGGCCATCTTCGCCATTTTTTCTGTGATCGGCGGATTTGCCCCGGATGTGTGGCTGCTGCTCGCCTCCCGCTTCACCATGGGGATCGGCGGCGCGATGATGTGGCCTGCGATTCTCGGCATGACCTATGGGCTGTTGCCGGCGAACAAAGCGGGGCTGGCCGGGGGCGTGGTCTTGGGCGCCGCCGGATTCGGCAACGCCGTCGGCCCGCTCTTGGGCGGCACGCTGACCGATACGGTGGGATGGCGCTGGATCTTCTTTATCAATTTGCCGGTCGCCGCGGCGGCGACTCTGATCACCCTGCTTGTCGTGCCTCGTGACGCGCCGACGAAGGCCCACGAAGGAATTGACTATCGCGGGATGGCGGTGCTGTCGCTCGGGCTGCTGGCGTTGTTGCTCGCGCTCGACTGGGGCACGGACCTTGGCTGGACCGACCCGCTGATCATTGCCTTCTTCGCGGTCGCGGCTGTGGCACTGGTCGCATTTGCGTTTGTCGAACGCGCGGCTGGTGCGAGTGCCCTGGTCCCCGACGATGTCATGCGAAACCGGGCGTTTGCCGCAGCGAGCCTCGCCACATTGTTGATGTCAGCCATCTTCTTCGCCGCTCTGCTCTATCTGCCGCAGTTCATGTTCAAGGTGCTCAACTTCAGCGCCATCGAGTCTGGGGCCGGGCTGCTGCCGATGATGGGCATCTTTGCCGTGACGTCCTTCGTGGCTGGACGGTTTTACGAGCGCCTCGGACCGAAGCTTAGCGTCACGCTTGGCGCCGTGCTGTTGGCGACCGGCATGTTTCTGTTATCCGCGATCGATCCAACGACCGTCTATGACCAGCTCATTTTCGGAATGGTCGTGCTCGGCATTGGCGTCGGCCTGTTCTATTCGTCGGTCACCACGGCAGCGATCACCGCTCTGGACCCGTCACGGGCCAGCCTCGCCGGCGCCATCGTCTATATGTGCCAAATCGCCGGCGGCTCGATTGGCCTTGGTCTCAATACGGCGATCGTGGTGAGCGCGTCCTCACTGGCGGAGGGCATCCACACCGCATTCCTGGTCGACGGCGCGCTAGCGGTCTGCGGCGTGGTGGTGGCGGTCCTGTTCGTCGGCGGTACGATCGACAAGGACCGCCTGCGCGCCGCTTGGCAACACCACCATCGCGCTCACGCCTGAGAGTGTTGACAGCGCCCTTGCGCTTGCGCGTCTGCCATCAACAGGGTCGCATGCTCACGCTTTGCGTGGCGCGCATGCCGATCGCCTTTGCCGCTCCGGCGGAGAGGTCGAGGCTCAGGCCCTGGGTGAAGGGTCCGCGATCGTTGACGCGCACCCTGACCGTCTTGCCGGTGCGCGGATTGCCAACAACCAGGCACGTGCCGAAGGGCAG
>JBAUEK010000360.1:0-3459 GCA_049678565.1 Methyloceanibacter sp.
GCCGTGGCCCAGTTCTTCGCGCTCGATTCTTGGTGATAGTCGAGACTGCCGGCCTTGAAGCTTTCGAACGCGACCGTCTCGTCGCGGTAATAGTCGAAGCGGACCTCGTCGAAGTTCCACTGGCCGCGATTGACCGGCAGCTCCTTGCCCCAATAATCCGACACCCACTCATAGGCGATGGTCCGCCCCGGGCTCACCTGCTTGATGCGGTAGGGTCCAGAGCCAAGCGGCGGTTCGAGCGTGGTCTTCAAGGGGTCGCGCTGATTGCCCTTGGCGTCCTCACCGGTCCAGTAGTGCTTGGGCAGAATGGTGAGCTGTCCCATGATCATGGGAAGCTCGCGATTGCCCTTCACGTCGAAGCTGAAGGTCACCTCGTTCGGTCCCGTCGCCTCCGCCCGCGACACGTTCTTGTAGTAGAGCGCCATGCGGGGATTGGCTGCCTTGTTCACCTCGAGGCTGTAGATGACGTCGTCGATGGTGATCGGCTTGCCGTCGTGCCAGCGTGCGCCGTCGCGGAGCTTGAAGGTGACCGAGGAGAAATCCGGCGGATAGGAAGCCCATTCGGCGATCAGGCCATAGGAGGTCGAAGGCTCCTCCAGGCTGTCGGACATAAGGCTTTCATAGACGAGCCCAAGACCTCCCGCGGCCTCGCCCTTGTAGAGGATGGGGTTGAGGCTATCGAAGCTGCCAATATCGGCCATGCGCACGGTGCCGCCCTTGGGCGCGTCCGGGTTCACATAGTCGAAATGCTTGAAATCGGCGGGATATTTCGGCGCGCCGATGAGGGAGACGGCGTGGTGTCGCTGCGGCGCGTCCTCGGCAGGAGCCGTGACGGCGCTCAGACCTAGAAGGGCGACGGAAAGCAGGAAGCGACCGAGCATCATGATGGGGTGCCGCGCTGGATGTTGAACGATTGACCGCCTGCGCTTGGGAGGCCGGGGCCGAGGCGAGAGCCACGCCTCTTAACATGGGGGCAGCGTGCCCCTCCATGAATTATCGCTCATATTTCAGGGCCTGCGCACCCGCTTCGGCCGGGATCCGGACCCTCCCCACCGGTGGCGGGGAGGGTTAATTCTTGCAGCCGGCGGCCAGGCGCCGCTCGGCCAATGCTATTCCGGTGCCCCGTCGGGGTAGACCGGCTGCGGCTGCGTCGACGTGGCAGGCTCAGACGCGTTCTCCTGCGCCGGAGCAGCCGCTGGTGCCTCCTCCGCCGCGGGTACTGGGGTCTCCTCCGCTGGCGCCTCGCTGGGAACCACCGGCTGCGGCTGAGCAGAGGTCGATGGCTCGGAGAAGTCCGCGTCTGCCGCCGGCGCTGCTGGCTCGGCCGCTGGCGCCTCGGCTGCCGGAGCGGCGGGCTCCTCGGCCGGCTTCTCCTCGGCTGCCGGAGCAGCAGGAGCCTCAGCTGGCTTTTCCTCGGCTGCTGGAGCAGCGGGCTCTTCGGCCGGCTCCTCCTCCGCCGCGGGCGCCGCGGGCTCTTCGGCTGGCTTCTCCTCCGCCGCGGGCGCCGCGGGCGTCTCAGCCGGTGCTGCCTCGGGCAGCGGCACCGGGCTGTCGGCCTTGATCCGCAGGAAGGCGAGCACGTCGCCCCGTTGCTTGGGATCGGGCAAGCCTGGGAAGGCCATCAAGGTCCCGGGCGCGAACTCCATGGGCTTGTGCACAAAGGCGTCGATCTCCTCGAAGGTCCAATCGCCTTCCTTGGCCTTGAGCGCTGGCGAATAGTTGAAGCCCTCGACGGAGGCGATGTCCCGTCCGACCACCCCATAAAGATTGGGTCCGATCGGGCTCGGCGCACCCTTGTCGACGCTGTGGCACACCTTGCACACCGCCGCCGCAGCCTCGCCCTTGGTTGGGTCTCCAGCCACAACCAGCGCGATCACATCGGGGCCGGCCGGTTTGGCCGCTTCTGGCGCCTGACCCTCGGCCGTCGCCGGCGCGGCAGCCTTCGGCTCCGGCAGCGGCGGCGGGTTGTCGGTCTTGGTCCGCAGGAACAGGATCACGTCGGCCCGTTGCTTGGCGTCCGGAACCCCCGGAAAGGCCATCAAGGTTCCGGACGCGAACTCGGCCGGCTTGTGGATCAACGCGTCGATATGCTCGTAGGTCCAAGTCTCGTCTGACTTGGCCTTGAGCGCGGGTGAATAATTGAAGCCCTCAACCGACGCGATCTTGCGGCCGACGACGTTATGGAGATTGGGACCGATCGGGCTCGGCGCGCCCGCCTCGAAGCCATGGCAGACTTTGCAGACGGCCGCCGCGGTCTCGCCCTTGGCTGCGTCGCCACCGGCCAGAAGCGTGCCAAGGTCGGGCCCTGCCGCCTTCTCGGCCCCTGCCGGCTCCTCGCCGTGCTTGGCCCCTGCGACCTCATGACCCGGCTTTTCCGGCTCGTGTTCCTCGAAAGCGATGTTGATCAGAGTCCTGGTGCCGAAGATCAGCAGCAATGCGCCAAGAACGGCCATGGCGATCTGGTTCAGGCGGTAATGCTTCATTGGTCGGTGTCCCCCCGGGTGCAGAGGCTGCTTAACGAGCTCTTGCAACACTAAGCGAGTTTATCAGTCGTATCCGTTTCTTGTAGCCGAGGCATTTCGCCCTGCCAAGGTGTCGCGAGCGCCGCCTCCCCGTGTTATCTGACCCCTATGGCGTCGAATTTGATTGTCATTCCGGCAAGGCTTAGCGCGACCAGGCTCCCGGACAAACCGCTCGCCGACATCGCCGGCGAGCCCATGATCGTTCATGTCTGGCGCCGGGCGGTCGAGGCCGATTGCGGTCCGGTATTGGTTGTCTGCGATGCTGAAGCCATCTGCGACGCCGTGCGGGGGGCGGGCGGCCAGGCGCTGATGACGAGCCCCGATCACCAAAGCGGGTCTGATCGCATCTTCGAGGCCGTGCGCAAGCTCGATCCCGAGCGCGCCGTCGACACCATCGTCAATCTCCAGGGCGACTTGCCGACCCTTGAGCCGAGCCTCGTGCGGGCGTGCCTTGGCGCCCTTGGCCAGCCCGAGGCCGATATCGGCACCATCGCCGCGGAGATCACGCGAGAGGAGGAGCGAACCGATCCGAATGTGGTGAAGGTCGTGGGCTCACCGCTAGGCGTGCCGCGCATTTTGCGGGCGCTCTATTTCACGCGCGCCACGGCGCCTTACGGCGATGGCCCGCTCTATCACCATATAGGCATTTACGCTTATCGGCGCGCGGCGCTCGAGCGCTTCGTGTCGCTGCCGCCTTCGACCCTCGAAGTTCGCGAGCGGCTGGAGCAGCTCCGCGCGCTTGAGGCCGGATTGCGCATCCACGTGGCCCTCGTTGACACTGTGCCGCTCGGTGTCGATACTCCGGCCGACCTTGCCCGGGCGCGCGAGCTATTTGAATCCCGCAGCTGATTTCGCCCTTCCCCGACGACCCATGACCAAATCGCGATCGAAGAAAATCGCCTATCAGGGCGAGCCCGGCGCCAACTCACATCTCGCT
>JBAUEK010000361.1:0-3967 GCA_049678565.1 Methyloceanibacter sp.
GCGCATGACAGATACGGCAAGCTGCCTTGGGCCGACCTCTTCGCTCCAGCCATCGCACTCGCGCGCGACGGCTTCGCCATCTCGCCCCGGCTGGCGCAACTCCTGGCCGGCTCCGATCCCGCGAATTTCGCCCCGGCGGCGCGCGCCTATTTCTTCGATGCCCAGGGGCGGCCTTTGCCCATGGGTTACAGACTGACCAACCAGTCACTGGCTCAAACCTTCGAGGGGATCGCCAAACACGGAACCGCGGCCTTCTACGATGGCGGCATTGCGCGCGCGATCGCCGCGGTGGTCGGCAGCGATCCACGCGGGCCAGGCGCGCTGACCGCAGAGGACCTTGCCAATTACCGTGCCAGACTGCGCGAGCCCGTCTGTGTCCCCTATCGCGCCTATGAGGTGTGCGGCGCGGCACTCCCCTCCTCCGGCGCCGTGACCGTGGGTCAGGTGCTGGCACTGGTCGAGCCCTTCGATCTCGGTGCTGAACCACTCTCGGCCGAGCCCGTCCATCTCATCGTCGAGGCCGAGCGCCTCGCTTTCGCCGATCGCGGCCGCTATCTCGCCGATCCGGATTTCGTCCCGGCTCCGGCCGGGCTGCTCGATCCCTCCTACATCGATCACCGCCGCGCGCTCATCGATCGAACCCGCGCGCTCGGCGAAGTCGGCGCCGGCACGCCGCCAAACACCCGCCAAGGCCTTTATGGCCGCGACGCTACCGTGGAGAATACCGGCACGAGCCACATCTCCATCGTCGATGGCAGTGGCAACGCCGTCGCCATGACCACCTCCATCGAGCAGTCCTTCGGCTCGCGCCTGATGGTGCGGGGATTCTTGCTCAACAACGAGCTCACCGATTTCTCTTTCGCACCCGTGGATGAGGACGGGCGTCCCGTGGCCAACAGAGTCGAGGGCGGCAAGCGCCCGCGCAGCTCGATGAACCCGACCATGATCTTCAGCGAGAGCGACGGCCGCAGCTTGCGTTACGTGTTGGGCTCGCCGGGCGGTCCGGGGATCATCCTGTTCGTGGTGAAGGCGATCGTTGCCATGCTCGACTGGAACCTCGATCCGCAAGACGCGACCGCGCTCGTCAATTTCGGCTCGACCGGCCGCGGCTTCCTCATCGAGCCGGGCGATGCGTGGAACGGACTGGCCGAAGCCATGCAGGGCTTCGGTCACGAGGTCGAGCGCTTTGGCTTCACCAGCGGACTGCACATCATCGCCGTGACGCCCGATGGGCTCGAAGGAGGCGCCGACCCACGCCGCGAAGGCGTGGCGCTCGGGGATTAGCCCCTTGGCGACAGGAAGAGCCCGGCCATGACCAAGCAAACTCGCAACATCGCCATCCGCGGCGCCGGCATCGTCGGCCTGTGGCAAGCGCTAACGCTCGCCCGCCGCGGACATCGCGTGACGCTGTGCGAGCGTTCGCCCTATCCCTTCACCTATGCCTGCAGCCTCTATGCCGGGGCGATGCTCGCGCCGAATTGCGAGAAGGAGAGCGCCGAGCCAGTGGTGCGCGATCTCGGGCTCCGCAGCATCGCCCTGTGGCGCGACATCTATCCGGGTATCACCGTCAACGGCACCTTGGTCGTAGCGCTCCAGCGCGACCGTGCCGAGCTCGACCGCTTCGGCCGCATGACCGAAGGCCATCAGCGTCTGTCGGCCGACGAGCTCAAGAAACTCGAACCGGCGCTCGCCGACCGCTTCGCCGGCGCGCTGCTCTATCCGCAAGAAGGTCATCTGTCGCCCGAGCCGGCGCTGCATTTTCTGCTGGAGCAGGTCAAAGCGGCCGGCGCTGAGGTCCGCCTCGGCGAAGGTGAATATCCGGTCGATTCCGACCACGTCATCGATTGCAGGGGCCTTTCCGCCAAGGACAAATTGCTAACTTTGCGCGGCGTGCGCGGCGAGCGCATCGTGGTCAAGAGCCATGACGTCACTCTCACGCGTTCTATTCGCATGCTGCATCCGCGCTTTCCCCTCTATGTCGTGCCGTGGGGGCACGGCACTTACATGATCGGAGCGACGGTGATCGAGAGCGAGGAGACCGGCCCGATCAGTGTGCGCTCGGCCCTCGACCTTCTTTCCGCCGCCTACGCCCTCGACCCTGCCTTCGCCGAGGCCGAAATCGTGCTGCAAGGCGCAGGCGCCAGGCCGGCTTTCCCCGACAACCAGCCTAGGATTATGGTCAGCCAGCGCTATATCTATGTGAACGGCCTGTACCGGCACGGCTTTCTGCTCGCGCCGGCCCTGGCTGAACTCGTGGCCGATTTCATCGACACCGGCACGACCGACCCGGAGGTGTTTGTTGCAGATCCTGCTCAACGGTGAGCTTCTGGCGACCGACGCCCGCGACCTTCAGGAGCTGTGCGCCAAGCTCGGCTTCGCCGAGGCGAAGGTGGCGACTGCTTTGAACGGGAGTTTCGTCGCCGCGGGCAGACGCGGGCTGACGCCGCTTGCGCCCCAGGACGAGGTCGAGATCGTGGCGCCGAGGCAGGGCGGCTGATGCTTGAACTCTACGGCGAGCGTTTCACCTCCCGCCTGCTTCTGGGAACGGCGCAATACCCCTCACCCGCGATCCTGCGTCAAGCGGTCGAGGCCTCGTCCGCCGAGATCGTCACCGTTTCGCTGCGGCGTGAATCGGCGCGGGCCCGTGCTGGCCAGGGCTTTTGGGAGCTGATCGAGCAATTGGGCGTGCGCGTGCTACCGAACACCGCCGGCTGCCACACGGCCAAGGAAGCCATCGCCACGGCCGAGATGGCGCGCGAGCTGTTCGGCACGTCGTGGGTCAAGCTCGAAGTCATCGCCAATGACGACACCTTGCAGCCCGAGCTTCTCGGTCTGGTCGAGGCGGCGGCGATCCTCTCAGGCGAAGGCTTCCAGGTGCTGCCCTATACCACCGAGGATCTGAGCGTGGCGGAGCGGCTCATTGGCGCCGGCTGCACCGTGCTGATGCCCTGGGCGTCACCGATCGGCTCGGCGCGCGGGCTCATCAACAAAGACGGATTGAAAGCGCTCAGGGCTTACTTCCCCGACGTGGCTTTGATCGTCGATGCCGGCATTGGCGCGCCCTCCGACGCGGCCGAGGCGATGGAGCTCGGTTATGACGGCGTGCTCTTGAACACGGCCATCGCCAAGGCCGGCGACCCGGTAAGAATGGCGACGGCCTTCGCCCGCGCCATCGAGGCCGGGCGGCTCGCCTTCGAGGCGGGGCTGCTCGAGCCGCGCGACATGGCGACGCCATCGACCCCGGTCGCGGGCACACCCTTCTTCAAGATCGATCGCGTCTCTTGATCGAACTCGATCCGTTCTACCCCATCGTTCCCGATGCGAACTGGGTGCGGCGGATCGCTGGCCAAGGCGCCAAGCTCATTCAACTACGTGTCAAGGACATGGCTCGTGACGCGGTCGAAGCTGAGATCGCCCAAGCGCTAGAGACGGTCTCCGCCTTTGATTGTCAGCTCGTGGTGAATGATTATTGGCGCGAGGCGATCCGCCTCCACGCCAATTTCGTCCATCTCGGCCAGCAGGACCTGGCCGGTGCCGATCTCCCCGCCATTCGCGCCGCCGGCATCAGGATCGGGATCAGCACTCATAGTCCCGAGGAGCTCGCCGTGGCACTCGCAATGGAGCCCGACTATGTCGCCCTCGGGCCCATCTACCCCACCAAGCTGAAGGCAATGCCCTGGCAACCGCAAGGTCTCGACCGCATCGGCGACTGGCGCACCAAGCTCCGCTGCCCTTTGGTCGCCATCGGTGGCATCAATCTGGAGCGCGCGCCTGCGGTGCTCGCGGCGGGGGCCGCATCCGCCGCCGTCGTCACCGACATCGTCATGAGCGAGGACCCTGAACAGAGGACGCGCGACTGGATCGCCGCCACCGAACCCTGGCGACGGCTGTCCACAGGATGTCCACCGGCTTGAACAATCGGATTGAGGCTTGACCGGGAGCGGCCGCTCCTCGAACATTGCCCCGG
>JBAUEK010000362.1:0-2426 GCA_049678565.1 Methyloceanibacter sp.
TCAGGACATCCACCTGACGTAGCTTCGCAACAATCTCTTCCGGCTTGTGTCTCTTCCTTGCCATCCCAGGTCCTCCTCAGGCCTAAAGCCATACTTCGAGTCGGACCACTTCAGTGGGGGAGGATCACTACCACGTCCTCAAGAACGAGTATCCCCGCTTTGGCGGAGAGTTCGAGGTGAGGCATCACGCCGAACTCATTGCCACCCTATTGAAGGAGGGGCGGATCCGGCTGCGTCGCGACGAGATGGAGCCGGCGACGTTGCACGATTCCTGCTATGTCGGCCGGTACAACCGGATCTTCGAGGCGCCGCGTGAGGTGCTGCGGGCGGTGTATGGCGACGCCCTCGTCGAGATGCCGCGGCATGCCGAGCAGAGTTTCTGCTGCGGCGGCGGCGGCGGCAATTATTGGTACGACGTGGCCAAGAACGAATCCGCGGGCGCGCTGCGCATCAAGGAGGCGGTGGGCACTGGGGCGCGGACCGTCGTGGCTGAATGTCCGTTTTGCGTCAAAATGTTAGCCCAAGGCGCAACGATGGCAGCGCCCGACAGCAATTTGCAAATCAAGGACATCGCGGAGGTCGTCGCCGAAGCCCTCGACCAAGAGGGAGGCGAAACAAGGGGTGAATTGATAACGCCGTCTCCGGCCCAAAAAGAAGGGGAACCAATATGACCGGAAGCCCGCTCAACATACTCGTCTGCCTGAAGTTCATTCCCGACCCCAACCAATTGCAGGCCGATGCGGAAGGGCACCCCGATCTGGCGCGGGCTCCGTTCCGGATCAGCACCTTCGACGAGAACGCGATCGAGGCTGGGCTTCAGCTCGCCGCTCAGAATGGGGGGCGTGTCTTCGGCCTCAGCGTTCTGGCAGGCGCCATGCCGCCGCGCGACGTGCTGCTGCGGTCGCTCGCCATGGGGCTGGAGGCGCTCTATCTCGTCAAGGATGAGAACAAGAACGCGGTGGGCCCCTATCGTCTAGCGCTGGCGCTCGCCGGCGCGGTCCGCGCTATTCAGGCCGCGGAGAACATCTCGTCCTTCGATGTGCTCATTACCGGCGAAGCCTCCGCCGACCAATTCAACGCCCAGGTCGGACCGCGCGTAGCCGTCGCTCTCGACATTCCGGCGATTACCTACGCAACGAAGCTCGCAATCGAGCAGGGCAAGCTCATCGCCCATCGTTCCACGGAAAACACGTCCGAAACGTTGGAGGCCGACCTTCCCGCCCTGGTGACGGTTGGGAACGAGATCAACCAGGCCCGCATCCCGACGGTGCTTCAGGTCATGGGAGCGAGCAAGAAGCCGGTCAAGGAGCTACCGATCGGCGAGCTTCCCGGGTTCGATCTCGAAGAGCCGAAGGACCGTCCCTGCTTGCGGACGCTCGACATCACGGCGCCGCCGAGCTCGCGCAAGCGGATTATCGTCGTCGGGGACAATCCCGAAGAGATGGCGGCGAACCTTCTTTCCCTGCTCGGCGCAGATGGTGAGGTGAAAGTCTAATGGACAACCAACAGATACTCGTCTTTTCCGAAAGCTCCGACGCTCTGGTCGAGCTTCTGACCGCGGGCCGGTCGCTGTGTGGGCCGGAGGGGCGCGTGACCGCCGTCGCCATCGGACCGACGGCAGCAGCGATAGCGCAGGATTGCCTGGCGCGGGGCGCCGACGAGGCTTTGGTGCTACAGACGCCGGAAGGGTCGCGCCCTGGGCCCGAAGAGCTTGTCCTTGGCTTGCTTGAAGCGGTCAGCGTCGCCTCCCCGGCCACGATCCTGGTCGGCGCCACGCGCACGGGCGCCGATGTCATGGCGCGCTTGGCTCAGGCGCTGGGGGTTCCCTGTGCCAGCAGCTGCATGGCCTTGCGCCGGGATGAGGAGGGTAATCTCGAAATCGAGAGGCGGGTCTATGGCGGCCGCTTCACCGCCAAGCAGGTTTTGAAAGGCAACCCGCAGGTCGTATCCATCCCGCCCAGCCGCTTTCCCAAGGCGGAGCCGGTCAAGGACGCCGCCGGATCGAGCAAGGTGCTCGAGGTCACGCTCCCTGCGCCGCGCGTCCGCGTGCAGGCCACCTCACCGCGTGTCAGGAGCTCCGTCGACATGACCAAGGCCGAAATCATCATTGCGGCCGGGCGCGGCATAAAGAAGGTCGAGGATCTCTCCATGCTGGAGGAGCTTGCGGCCGCTCTGGGCGGTGTCCTCGCTGGCTCACGCCCGCTGACGGGAGATGTCGACTGGCTGCCCACGGATCGCCGCATCGGCCTGTCCGGGCAGACGGTGAAGCCCAATCTCTATATGGCGTGCGGAATTTCCGGACAGATCGAGCACATCGTCGGCATGAAGGGCGCGCGCACGGTCGTCGCCATCAACAACGATCCCAAGGCGCCGATCCACGTCGAATCCGATTACAGCGTGATCGGCAATCTGTATGAGATCGTGCC
>JBAUEK010000363.1:0-1832 GCA_049678565.1 Methyloceanibacter sp.
TAGCGGTGCCCATTACCGCGATCCTCATGCTCGTGCTCGCCAATATCGAGACGACGCGACCGGCCGCGATGCTGTTGTCCGAGACTGGGAGCATCGGCCGCCCGGATCGCGAGGTCGAATTCGACGCTTGAGCCACCCGGTTTCCGCAAGGCCGTGCGCGATCTTGTTGCAGGCGCTAAACTGACCTGCATGCGCTAGACTGTTTCCCCTTGCCCGGCCTGTTGCTGTCTAGCGGCGCTGATTCAGGCTGCCCCATGTGAGGAGTTCCCCGTGACCAAGGAATCGACCGCGAAGGATCGGCGCAAGGCGCCGCTTGAGACCCCGACAGACCTCGGCGCCAATGCGCGGCGCGACATCGCCGGTGCGTTGAATGTGCTGCTCGCCGACATGTTTGCGCTCTACATGAAGACCAAGAACTTTCACTGGCATGTCAGCGGCCCGCATTTCCGCGGCCTCCATCTCATGTTCGACGAGCAGGCCGAGCAGATCTTCGCCACCACCGACGAGATCGCCGAGCGCGTGCGCAAGATCGGCGGGCTGACGCTCCATTCCGTCGGCGACATCGCGCGCCTGCAGCGCATTCCGGACAACGACGCCGACTATGTCGATCCACTCGACATGGTGGGCGAGCTTCGTTCCGACAATCAGGCTCTGATCGCTTCCTTGCGCGAGACGCACGACCTTTGCGACGAGGAGAACGACGTCGCTACCGCGAGCCTGTTGGAGAATTGGATCGACCAGGCCGAACGCCGCGTCTGGTTCCTCTTCGAGACCAGCCGCCGCGGCGACCCTGGCCATTAGGCGCAAGGCCCGTGTCGGGCTCCTGATCTAGGAACGGTTGCGGGCGGCGACGCCACGCCTTGGGACTCCCGCCTTCGCCGCCGGCGCGGCTGTCAGATTCGTCTGCCTTAGCCGTCTCTTTGGGTTGGCCCCTGGCCTGGCGGCGGCTATAGGAACGGACCACGTCCCGCCAAGGCCCATTCATGCCTCAATCTCGCCGGTCCAGAACGACCTTCAGGCGCTTTATCGAGTCCGAGACCTCGGGCGGGCTGGTGCTGATGGCGAGCGCGGCGCTCGGGCTCGCCGTGGCGAACTCTCCCCTGGCCGGGACCTATGCGGAGGTGTTGCACACCCCCATAGCCGGTCTCGACGTCCTGCATTGGATCAATGATGGGCTGATGGCCATCTTCTTCCTGCTGGTCGGTCTCGAGATCAAGCGGGAGATGATGGAAGGCCAGCTCGACACCTGGCGCCGGCGCGCACTTCCCCTTGTCGCGGCCTTTGGCGGCATGCTCGTCCCGGCTCTGGTGTTCATGGCCGTCAACCTCGATCACCCGGAGAATTGGCGCGGCTGGGCCATTCCCACGGCGACCGACATCGCTTTCGCCCTTGGCGTGCTCGCTCTGTTCGGCTCACGCGTGCCGAACTCGCTCAAGGTGTTTCTCACCTCGCTCGCCATCATCGACGATCTTGGCGCGATCCTGGTGATCGCGACGTTCTATGCCAAGGATTTGTCCTTGGTGGCGCTCGCGGTGGCGGCGCTGGCGGCGGCCGGCCTGTTTGGGCTCAACCGGTCCGGGGTGAGCAAGCTTGCGCCCTATCTGCTCCTCGGCTTTGTGCTCTGGGTGTCGATGCTGTTCTCGGGCATCCACGCCACGCTGGCCGGGGTCATCCTGGCCATGGCGATCCCGCTCAACAATGACACCGACAGCAGTCACTCGCTGCTCCACGGCATGGAACGGGCACTCTCGCCTTGGGTCGCGTTCATCGTGCTGCCAGTGTTCGGCTTTGCCAATGCCGGCGTATCGCTCGGCGCGACCGGCCATGCGTCG
>JBAUEK010000364.1:0-2330 GCA_049678565.1 Methyloceanibacter sp.
GGCTCCAGCCGCGCCGCCAGCGGAGCAGGCCCCCATGCCTGAGGTGACTCCGCCGCCTCCGCCGCCGCCGGTCGAGGATCAAGCGCCGGCCAAGACCAAGGAGAAGGGACTCAAACCCAAGAAAGACAGCGCGCCGCAGCCTGAAGGCGCGCCGCCGATGAAACCGCTGCCGCAGGACGAAGCGCCGCCGCCGCCGCCACCACCGCCACCCCCGCCTGCACCGGAGGAGATGGCCCCGCCGCCGCCACCACCGTCACCTCCCATGGAGGAGCCGAAGCCCAAGGAGGGCAAGGCCAGGCCGGACAAGTCGAAGGCTAAGGACAAGGGCGCGCCACCATCGGGCCTTCCGCCGATGGAGGAGGCCGTGCCGCCGCCGCCGCCACCTGCTGTCGAGCAGCCTGGCCCCGAGCCAAAGCGAGAGGGTAAAGGCAGGGACGACAACGGCGCCCCTCCCCCTCCCGATGGCGAGGGCGGCCAAAAGACCAAGAAGGGCAAGGACAAGGATGGCCCGCCACCGTGTCCTGAAGGCACGGCTCCCCTCGATGATGGCAGCTGCGCGCCGCTGCCGTGATCGAACTGCTGGAGTGCACCTGACCCGGCGGAGCGCAAGCCGCGCGGGCTCAGCCACGAAGCGTTTTCAGTGGACGATTTTCAGTGGGAGCGTGGAAGCCCGGACGCGAGTGGTACTGTGGTTGGGCAGTGTGCCACGCCAAAATGGGGAGGGTCGAATGGGGACCATCATAGGGATTATGGCCGTGCCAGTCCTAGCTGCCACGGGCATTTACAATCCGCCGGTCATGCATCATGGCCGCTGTACGGCCGAGCCCGGCTCGTACCAGGCGCTTTACTGTCCGGCACCCGAAGCACGGCCTCAGCATCGGCGCGCTGAGAAGTAGGTCGGGCACCTCACCCCAGCGCAATTGGCTGGGCTCGTCGGCTTGTTGTGGCCCGCTGTCGGCTGACTGCGCCGTGACCCGGTTGTGCACTCGCGCTTGAAGTCGCGCGGTCTCTGTGTCGTCGTTCCGCCCAAGCCCTTGAGAGAATTGGCGCACCCGAAGGGATTCGAACCCCTGACCTCTGCCTTCGGAGAACCGGTGACAACGAAAAAGCTCAAGGAAATCTGCCACTTAAAATTTCCTCGAGGTGACATTTTAGGCAGGGGCACCCACTCTAGGCAGTGCTCTTGGGTGCAGTCGTCTTTCTCGCGCACGCCTCGTCTCAACTAGGGAGCGTACCTCCCTGAATCACGGGCGCTGAGCACGTCAGCTGTTAGGGTGAAACAGACATCTTTTTCCCGTGCTCGAATGTCTGCAAATGACCCAAAGAGGGCCTGTCAGACCGTGCGCAGTTGCGCCCCGTCCCCGTTGACGTCGATCAATGTGCGACCGGGATAAAGGCATTCAGGTTCTTGAGCTACCGTCGACAAGACACCTCGGGGCTAGCAAGCGGGGCCGAAAGACGATGATGAAACTTCAATCCTACGTGGTGTGGGACGGTCCGACGCGCTGGTTCCACTGGATCAACTTTGTTTGTGTCGTTGCTCTGGCCGTCGTTGGCACGGCTATCCTCTACAGCAAGGAGCTGGGCATTATCGACGACGGCAAGATTCTCTTGAAAACCACTCATGTTTGGTTTGGCTACGTCTTCGCGGCAAACTTAGGCTGGCGCATCGCCTGGGCCTTCTTCGGCAACCGGCAGGCAAGGTGGTCCGCTATCTTCCCCTTCCGGCCCGGTTATGGAACCGCGCTCAGAACCTATGTCCGCGGACTGATCCGAGGGGATGGGCGCCCCTATCTCGGTCACAATCCCGTTGCGCGCCTGATGGTCTCGCTACTTATTCTCATCCTTGTCGTGCAGGCCGTCACGGGTCTCGTTCTTGCCGGGACCGACATCTACTACCCGCCGTTTGGGTACTGGTTTGCCAGCTGGGTTGCGGCGCCGGGTGTCGACCCTTGGACGCTTGTGCCCTACGACAAGACAGGCATCGATGTGGCATCCTGGGATGCGATGCGCGCCTTCCGCTCGCCATTTGTGACGGTGCACTACTGGACCTTTTATGCCCTCCTGTTCTTGATCGTGATCCATATCGTCGGAGTCGTTGTGACTGAGCTACGAGAAGACGGGGGTCTCGTCTCTGCCATGTTCACGGGGCGGAAAGTATTTGATCGGAAACCAGCGGACGATGTCTGAGCAATGTCCTTTGCTGGCAGATTTTGTTGATTTAGTCGGCTGGCAGCGGATTTACCGGTGTCTGCTGGTATCAGAAGCTGACGTTTTCGTTCCCGCCCTAGGCCTATGCCTTGGCGGGCCTGGATTTGCGGGCGCTTTTT
>JBAUEK010000365.1:0-5851 GCA_049678565.1 Methyloceanibacter sp.
GAGATGTCTCAGCGTGGGCAGAACCCGGAAACGGGCCAGATGACTGGTTGGAAAAACACTGATGGGAGCCTCGAAGTGGAGCAAGACGCCGAAGACTTTATTGAGGAGACGTTAGGTGAGCGGTTTGGAGTAGGTCCCTTCTTCCTTATGAATTTGACGAACGACCCAGCGGCGTGGGCAGCCGTGTTCTTTACCGACATCATTAAGCAATCGGACGAAGTGCTAGAGGCGCGTGGTGAGCTGCGCAATGAGATCGGCTTTGCGGCCTATGGGGCAGCCGAACCAGGTATGAGCAATCCGCCGCTCGGGGCCATGGTGGTCAAGAGCCCTACAGCCCTCAAAGCCGCAGCCTCGCGACATGAGGTGTTCAGAAAGGCGTGGGACGCTCTTCAATCCTGTGCACCTGACAAGAATTGGGTTGCAGTTGTTGATCTCTGAGCGAGGTCTCAGCCTGCGTGACTAAGGCGTGGGGCAACGTCGTGGTCTGCCTTTCCTCAGCGCGAAGGTGCTCAAGTCTGCCGAAGATGCTCACAGAAGAAAACATGAGCGCCTTCGAGGGCAATGAGCATCTTCAGGCACTGACGCCGTCGCCTCGACGCGGAAGTCGAGCGTGCTGAGCCGGAGGTGAACGCCGCCCACGGCGCTGTGATGCAAGGCGCGTGTTGCTCGTCCAGGGACTGGCGAACAGGCGTGAACATCCTTCGGGATTATTTCGGGACTTTTCGCTCCTCTTCGGGACCTTTGGCGCTGTTTTGTTCCAATATCGATTTGATGTGCCGTCGCACTCTGGCTCGGCAACTCTTCGTAATCAAAGGGAAGAATGGTCGGAGCGGGGAGATTTGAACTCCCGACCCCCGGTCCCCCAGACCGGTGCGCTAACCGAGCTGCGCTACGCTCCGAAGCCGTTCATGGCCATGAGCTTGGATATACACGCTCAAACCGCCGAGACAAGTGCAAGTGAGGATCAGCTTTTGGCGGCGCGCAGAAGCCGGTAACAGTCCTCGATCTCCTTGAGCACCGCGCCGAGCCCGTCGACGTCCATTCCGGCGCCTGAGACCTTGAGCTCCGGAGGGCGGCCCAAGCTTCGGCTCTGCGCCGCCTCGGCGGCGACATCGGGAATCTCGCGCTCGATCTTCGGACCCTTCTTGTCGGTGTCGACATGAGGCCGCTGCTCCATGACGAAACGGGGCCCCTGCTCCTTGAGGATCTTCTGCACGCCCCTGATGGTGTAGCCGTCGTCATAAAGGAGGAAGCGGATGCCACGCAGCAGGGCAACATCTTCTGGCCGGTAGTAGCGGCGACCGCCGCCGCGCTTCATCGGCTTGAGCTGGGCGAACTTCGCCTCCCAGAACCGAAGTACATGCTTCGGCACTTTGAGCTCATCGGCAACTTCGCTGATTGTACGAAAGGCCTCGGGCGCTTTGTCCACCGTTCCAAACTCCCCGCCGCTAAGGTTGAAAACTGACGTTCCCGCCGTTCTATTCGGCCGCCTTTCTCCGGGACAGCGTCTCGTTGATGCGCTGCTTCATGATATTGCTCGCCCGGAACACAAGCACACGTCGCGGCGTGATGGGAACTTCCTGACCCGTCTTGGGATTGCGGCCAATTCGCTGGCCCTTGTCGCGAATGCCGAAAGAGCCAAAGGAGGAGAGCTTGACCGTCTGCCCGCGCTCGAGGCTTGCCACAATCTCGCGGAGCACCAGCTCAACGATTTCGGCGGACTCGTTCCGCGGCAAACCAACTTTTTGGAACACCGCCTCGGCGAGGTCGGCACGCGTCAATGTCTTCCCGCTCATTGAACGACAGCTCCCCCAGGGTCGCGGGATAAACCAAGATGCTAAACGAGCAGGCGCAACGCGGTCAATCGCTCCGGCGATCAAATTCCTGATATTGCGTCACTTTCTGTGAATGTGTGACTTTCGCGCGCCGGTTTGCACAAAAATTCACCAGCGGACCAGGACGGCTCCCCAGGTAAATCCGCCTCCCATGGCCTCCATCAGCACCAGATCGCCCGGTTTGATCCGCCCATCCTGGCAGCCGCTATCGAGCGCCAGGGGGATGGATGCGGCGCTGGTATTGGCGTGTTTGTCCACCGTGATGATGATGCGCTCAGGGTCGAGACCGAGTTTCCGGGCTGCTCCGTCCAGGATGCGCTTATTCGCCTGATGGGGCACGAACCAGTCGATATCGGAGGCCTGATAGCCCCCCTTGCGCAGGGTCGCGTCGATCACCTCGCTGATCTTGGTGACCGCGTGGCGAAACACCTCCGGGCCGTCCATGCGCACTTGGCCCACGGTGCCGGTGGAGGACGGACCGCCGTCGACATAGAGCTTGTCGCGGTAGCGGCCATCAGAGCGAAGGCAGGAGGCGAGCACCCCCCGGTCGGTCGTGGCACCGTTCTGCATCTCAGCTTCGACCACGAGGGCGCCGGCCCCGTCGCCAAACAGCACGCAGGTGGTACGATCGTTCCAATCGAGAATGCGGGAGAAGGCTTCGGCACCGATGACCAGGGCCCGGCGGAAGTCGCCGCTCCTCAGATAATTGTCGGCGGTCACCATGGCGAAGACGAAGCCGGAACAGACGGCCTGCACGTCGAAGGCGGCCCCCGCCGTGATCCCGAGATCGGCCTGAATGGTGACGGCGGTGGCGGGAAATGTCTGATCGGGGGTCGAGGTGGCGAGAATGATGAGGTCGATATCCTCGGGGTTCATCTTCGCGTCGGCGAGCGCCGCTCGCGCGGCGGCGACACCCATGGCCGAGGTGAGCTCGCCAGGGGCTGCGATGCGCCGCTCCTTGATGCCGGTGCGCGCGGTGATCCACTCGTCATTCGTGTCGACGAACTTAGCGAGGTCCGCGTTGGTCAACACCCGCTCGGGCAGGTAACCACCGCAACCTTTGACGACGGTCCTTAACCGGCTCACCTGCACCAACTCCAAAGCCTAGGCCGCACCATCAAGCTCCAGCTCGGTGTGAAAGCGGGAGATATCGGCCGCAAGCCGCTTCACCACGCCGCTCGACGCCATGTCGTGGGCAAGATCGACGGCGCTGGCGAAACCCGTGGCGTCGGTTCCACCGTGGCTCTTGACGACGATGCCGTTGAGCCCAAGGAAGATGCCGCCGTTCAGCTGGCGGGGATCCATCTTCTCCTTGAGCGCGCGGAAAGCGCCCTGCGCCAAAATTGCGCCAGTGCGGGCGAGCAAGGACCGCCCCATGGCGGCCCGCAAATACTCGCCGATTTGCTTAGCGGTTCCCTCCGCGGTCTTCAAGGCGATGTTCCCGGTAAAGCCGTCCGTCACCACCACATCGACGGCCCCGCGGCCGACGTCATCCCCCTCGACAAAGCCCCGGAACTCGATCGGCAATGGGGCGCGTTTGAGGGTCGCGGCGGCGGTCCTGATATGGTCTAGACCCTTGACCTCCTCGCGCCCGATATTGAGGAGGCCGACGCTGGGCCGTTCTATTCCGAACAGGGCCCGGGCCATGGCGGCGCCCATCAGGGCGAACTCAACCAGCTGGCGGGCGTCGGCGCCGACATTGGCGCCGACGTCGAGCACGATGCATTCGCTGTCGATCGTGGGCCAGATGGCGGCAATCGCCGGACGGTCGACGCCGGCGGTCGTCTTCAGGCAAAACTTGGCCATAACCATCAGCGCCCCGGTATTGCCAGCGGACACCGCGGCGGCGGCGTGACCGTCCCGCACCGCCTCGAGGCTGAGCCACATGCTCGAATGCCAGCGGCCCTTGCGCAGAGCCTGGCTCGGCTTGGCGTCCATGGCCACCGCAACATCGGTGTGAATAATCTCGGACTTGGCGGCGAGCGCCGGGTGTTGTTTGAGTTCTGGCTCGATGCGCGCGGTGTCGCCGACCAGAAGGAACCTGGTCTCGGGATGCCGCACCAAGGCGATGGCCGCGCCGGCGACGATAACGCTGGGTCCGTGGTCGCCGCCCATGGCGTCGAGCGCGATCGTGACTGGAGCAGCCATGCTTTTGCCGTGCCGATTAGGAAAGACGATTGCAGATCACGGCCAAAATGGCCGGGTTAGCCCCCAGGAGCGGACCCCGAACATACTCAAATGGGACTTGGTGACAACCTGAATTTGGCCAAGCCAAATGATGCTAACGGCGCTGTTTCAGTTGCTCCAGCGCGGCAAATGGTCCCTTGGGCGTCTCGGGGCTCCCATCTTCCGGCCAAGCAAAGCTCGCGCCTTCGCGTTTTGGATAAGGGTCGAGGCTGGTGGCGAGAGTCTGGTAGATAATGGGCCCGAGATCGATTTTCCCATCAACGATGGGTTCGGGCCAATCACGAAGCTCGCGATCCGCCGTCTCGTCGGCGGTCTCCCGAAAGGTCTCGACCAGCCTCGCCGGCCAAAATTCGAGCTCGACCGGAATTTCGAGGACGCTCTCCACCGGATCGAGCGAGACGACACAAGTCTGGGTCACCGCGGCGAGTAGCTTGCCATGCAAGGCAAAGCGGCCCTCCCCACGTCCATCGAAGCGAAAGACGAAGCTCAAGCGATCGAGGCCGGCCAGATCGAGCAGGGCGGCAAGCGACTGCCGCTCGGCCTGACCGATCTCGATCAGCCGGTCTTCCCCATCCTTGATCTCATCGACCCTGAAGGTCCTCGCGAGCGGTGGAGGGGCGGTGTCCTGGTGCGAATCCTTGGTCGCCGGTGTTTTCATCGCTAAGACCTGACAATCTCCGGGAAGTCGAGCGTGCCCTGCTGCAACGAGGTCAGCTTCTGCCGCTCAAGCTCGGTTGCGCACCGCATTAGATAGGATGTCAGAGCCTTGTTACCAGCCTCCCCCGTGTCTGATCGAGGCGGCAGGGCCGCGGCGATGGCCGCGGCGAAAGCCCCCTCGCCCGCGGCGAAGGCCTCTTCATAGGCTTCGAGCTGGCTCTGGGCCGCGGCGGCCAGGTTCCGCATCCGCTTCGGAACGCGGACGTCGCTGACCCCGAGCTCCCTCAGCACCGTCTCCATGTCTTGACTGAACCTGTCCATGAGATCCTGCGCCAGAGCAAGACCGTCGGCGCCCTCCCCCTTCAACCGGTGTAACAGGATGAAAAGGTGGAGCGACAACAACCCGAAACGCCCCTCCAAGATGTCGGGCACGCCAAGGTCACGGTAGAAAACCGGGAGCCGCGTCTGCGCCACAATCGCGCCATAGAGTTTTTCGCTGTTGCTCGTCTCTGAGCGTCGGCGCCGCAGGCGATTGAAGGGGTTCAAAGCTGGGGCCACTTCGCTTAACGTCCGCGATCCCAATGGCCGCCGACGGCCCTTGGACGCGCTTTCGAGCAGCTTCCGGACGGTTGGATTGAGCGAGCTGATTCGATCTGTCGAATATCGTTGCACTGGGTCATCGGGGGCGATTTCGGAGTGATCAGGGATAAGGCACCAAGCCCGCGGGCGAGACGATCAGGCCTTGCGTGTCTAGCGGCACTGCTTGCCATGTCCGTTATCGGCTGTGCCCAGATCGACCGTCATGGCCACGTCTTCATGGATATAGACCTTGCTGAGGTTCAGCCCGGCATGTCGAAGGACGAGGTGATGAATTTCCTCGGGTCCCCAGACACCACGAGCACGGTCGGAGGCGATGCCTTCTACTATATCTCGACCACGCAGAAATCCTACGCGTTCCTCAAGCCCTGGGAGATCGACAGGAAAGTCGTAGCGGTCTATTTCGGCGGCCGTGGCGCGGTCGATCAGGTCGATCAATACGGTCTGAAGGACGGCATCGTGGTCAGATATTCGAAGGACGAGACCCCAGCCCGCGGCAAGGATTTAGGCGTGATCGAGCAGCTCTTCGGCAACATCTCCCAGCGCAAGATGTTCAAGGAGCAAAAGGATCAAGC
>JBAUEK010000366.1:0-5002 GCA_049678565.1 Methyloceanibacter sp.
AGATCGGTTGCCAGCTCGCGTGCGAGGGGATCGCGGGTGATGGCGTAAGCCTCGGCATAAAGCGCGATGAGTTGCGCGTTGTCGTAAAGCATCTTCTCGAAATGCGGCACTGACCAACTCGGCTCGGTGCTGTAGCGGTGCATGCCGCCGCCCAAATGGTCATGGATGCCACCAAGGCCCATGGCCTCCAGCGCGGCGATCACAGTCTGCAACGACTCCGTCGTGCCGGTCAGGCGGTAATCCGTGAGCAGCAGGTCGAGCCAAGGCGACTGGGGAAATTTGGGACCGTCCCGGCCGAATCCGCCCAAGGCAACGTCCCGGCTACGCAGGATGCGATCGCGGGCGCTTGACAGCCATTGGTGGGGGACGAGGGTCCCGACACTTGCGGGCTTGCGGCCGCCGTCATGCGCCTCGACCAGCGCGAGATGCACCCTGTCGGCGGCGTCCCCGATCTTGTCCGGGTTCTTCTGCCACTCCTGATGCAAAAATCTGAGAACGGACGCAAAGCCCGGCCTGCCGGCCTGATCCTCTGGCGGGAAGTAGCTGCCGGCGAAGAAGGGCTTCAGGTCCGGAGTGAGAAATACATTGTTCGGCCAGCCGCCCGCACCGGTCAGCAGCTGACGGGCCAACATGTAGGTCTCATCGATGTCCGGCCGCTCTTCCCGGTCGACCTTGATGTTGACGAAGGTCTCATTCATCAGCGCCGCGATCGAAGGATTGGAATAGATGGTGCGTTCGGCGACATGGCACCAGAAGCAAGTGCTGTAGCCGACCGACAGGAAGATCAGCTTGTTCTCCCTCCGAGCCTTCTCGAACGCTTCCACTCCCCAAGGGAACCAATCGACCGGGTTATGTGCGTGTTGCAGAAGATAAGGACTTCCAGAGTGGATCAGCCGGTTGGCCTGGGCCTCGGAGCGCGTCTCGGCGATGACCGGGGTAACGCATAGCGTGGCTGCGGCCAGGAGCAGGACTGGGATGCCCGGCCAATGTGCCCTGCCTCGATAGGCGGCGCTGCGGCGTCCTGTGCCGTTGCTAGACGTTGGTGTCTCCAGGGAAGGTGCCGTCGGGATGCGGGCACTTCACCAATCTTACATACCAGCCTGGGTGGTCCTTCTCCCAATCGGCGGTCTCGCTCATCGACATGCGCGAGCACACATTCGGGTTGGATAGGTCCGGATGTTGCGGCAAGGCCAGCCCTTCGGTCTGATCGTAGATCTGCACGATCTCGTTGCGGCAGGTGCCGTAGTCGAGCTTGACGCCGTCGGCGGGGAAGCCGTTCACGTCCACGGGTCCCTGATCGGCTAAGGCGCGACACACGACAAAAATGAGAGCGGCCGGGGTCATGTGGTCTCTCCGTTGTCTTCCCGACAGCATAGGCCGCGCTGGCCCCAACTCACCAGCCAGGGAGGCGCGAGCCCCATCATTTGTTGGTGATCGGCGGGAAATGGCCCGTCAGTCGGCCGGCGGCCGATCCCCGGCCTCAAGATCAGCTCTGCGGGCGTGGATTCGGAAAGAAGAGCTGCTGGCCGTCGATCTTGTAGGCGGCGATCGCGGCTTGGCCTTGGGCGCCGGTCAACCAATCGATGAAGGCCTGACCCTCTTTGGCCTTCACATTCTGGTGCCTCTCCGGATTGACCAGGATGACGCCATATTGGTTGAACAGCTTGTCGTCACCTTCGACCAGAACCTTGAAATCGTGCTTGTTGGCGAAGGCCAGCCAGGTGGCGCGATCAGTCAACGCGTAGCCCCGCTTGCCGACCGCGGTGTTGAGCGTCGCGCCCATGCCGGAGCCGGTTTCCAGATACCAATTGCCGCTCGCGCCCTTGGGGTCGATCCCGGCCGCCTGCCATAGCTTGAGCTCGGCCTTGTGGGTGCCGGAATCGTCGGCGCGGGAGGCGAAGGGCGCCTTGGCTTCGGCGATCCTCTTCAAGGCCTCGGGCGCTTGCTTCAGCCTCGCGATCTTGGCGGGATCGTCGGCCGGGCCAACGATGATGAAATCGTTATACATCACGGGGTAGCGCTTCACGCCCCAACCGTCCGCCACGAACTTCGCCTCATCCGGCTCGGAATGAACGAGCACCACGTCGCCATCGCCGTTCTTTGCGTTCTTCAGAGCCTGGCCCGTACCGACCGCGACCACGCGAACCTCGATTCCGGTCTTCTTGGTGAAGAGCGGCAGGATGTGCTCGAACAACCCCGAATTCTGGGTGGATGTGGTCGATTGGACGATGATGAAATTGTCCGCGGTCCACGCGACTGGAACGCCACAGGCGAGAAACGCAAGACCCGCGAGTGCAAGTCCCAGAACATTCCGTCGCGTGCAGACACCCATCATCGGCCTGTTCCCAATATTCAAAGGACCAGCCCGCCGGCCATGAAGGCGCGCGCGGCGTCGCTCTCGGGCTGCTCGAAAAAGCACGGCGCCGGTTGATGCTCGATCATGCGGCCGTGATGCACGAAGATGACGTCTTGCGCCAGCCTTCGCGCCTGGCCCAATTCATGGGTCACGACGATCACCTTGATGCCGCGGTGCTTCGCTTCGATGAGTAGCCGCTCGATGGCGAGGGTGGAGGCGGGGTCGAGGCTCGCCGTCGGCTCGTCGAGGAACAGGATCTCTGGGTCGAGGCTGAGGGCGCGCGCCAGGCAAAGCCGCTGCTGCTCGCCGCCAGACAGCACCCGCGCCGGCGTGAAGGCTTGCCGCTCCAGCCCGGCGGCTTGCAAAGCCTGGATGGCGCGCGCGCCGCGCTCGCTTCTGGCAACGCCGCGCAAGCCGAGCGCGTGGGTGATATTGGCCGCCGCGGTGCGGCGGAGCAGCACCGGCTTCTGGAACACCATGGCCTGACGCCGTCTGATCTGGCCATCCATCGTGGCGCCACCCCAGAGAATGGCACCTTCGGTCGGCACGATCAGGCCATGCATGAGGCGGAGCAGCAGGCTCTTGCCCGCGCCGTTCGGCCCCATGATGACGCTGATGCCCGGCTCCGAGATCCTGAGGTCGACATTGTCGATCAAGCGCCGCCCGCCCGTCTCGAGCGAAAGGCTCTTGAGCTCGAGCGGCAGCAGGCGTCCGGAGGACAGCGCGCGCGCGTCCAGCGCGGTGAGGGATGTCGGCTGCTCAAGCATAGGCAAAATGGGAGGCGAGCCTCCTTATCCCCATCAGCGCCATGTTGATGGCGAGGGCGATAACAAGAAGGATCATGCCCAAGGCAAGCGCAAGCGCAATGTTGCCCTTCGAGGTTTCCAAGGCGATGGCCGTGGTCATGGTGCGGGTCACGTGGTCGATATTGCCGCCGACAATCATCACCGCCCCGACCTCGGCGATGGCCCGGCCAAAGCCGGCGAGCACGGCCGTGGTCAGACGGTAGCGGCCATCCCACAGGAGGGTGGTCACGATCGACGCGGATGAGGCTCCGAGCGAGCGGAGCTGCTCGCGATATTCCTCAAGCAAATCCTCGCAGGTCTGGCGGGTCAGGGCCGCGACGATGGGGGTAACCAGGATCACTTGGGCGATGATCATGGCCTGCGGCGTGTAGAGCAGTTGCAGCACGCCGAGTGGGCCCGCATTGGACAGGAGCAGGTAGACGATGAGGCCCGCTACAACCGGGGGGAGGCCCATCAGCGCGCTCAGAAGCGCGGCCACCGCGCCGCGCCCGGGAAAGCGGTAGACCGCAAGCACGCCGCCGAGGGCGAAGCCGATGACCGTGGCGATGGCGACCGCGGTCAGCGTTACCCGCAGCGACAGGCCGATGATCTCGATCAGCTGGGGGTCGAGCGCGGCGATTTGCCGTAGGGCGGCGCGGAAGGCTTCGGAGAGGTCCAACATTGGGGGCCCTTACAACAGCGGCGAGAAACACTAACTTCGTGTGGAGATTAGGGCCTGCGGCCCGGGAAAAGAAGGCAAGTGATGAGGCTTACTTGCCGGTCGGCGTTCAGCCCTGTAAGGATTTGCAGCATTTATCGGCACAGCCGTTGCCGGGTCTGCCTCCCGTGGGTCGTGACCGAATGAAGAAGGGCAAAAGTGGAGTGGGGCAGAAAATCGTAGCCAATGGTGGTGGCCCGGACCGCCCGGCCCGCAATGTGGGGTCGCGGAAGCGGGCCCGAGGCTTTCCCAAGGGACGCCAGCTTGATGACGCGGCGCTGCGCGAGGTACGCGAATTGCTGGGCTCCCGGCCACGGCGTCCTGATCTCCTCATCGAATTCCTGCATTTGATCCAGGATCGCTATCATTACCTCTCGGCGCGGCATTTGCGGGCGCTGTGCGAGGAAATGCGCTTGTCGCAGGCGGCGGTCTACGAGGTCGCGACCTTCTATTCCCATTTCGACGTGATCAAGGAGGGCGACACGCCGCCGCCGCCGACCACCATAAGGGTCTGCGACTCCATCACCTGCGAGCTCAAGGGGGCGGAAGCGCTGCACGCGGCGCTCAAGGCCCACGCCAATCCCTCGCAGGTTCGCGTGCTTAGGGCGCCCTGCATGGGCCGCTGCGACACGGCGCCGGTGTGCGAGATCGGTCACCTGCATGTCGATCATGCCACGGTCGATTCGGTGGAGGCGGTGGTCGAAAGCGGCAAGCGGGAGCCCGTGATCCCGCCTTATCAGACGCTCGCCGAATACCGGGCAAAGGGCGGATATTCGATGCTCCAGAGCTGCCGGACAGGCGCACGTACCGTCGAATCCGTCATCAGCGAACTCTCCGATGCATCCTTGAAGGGGCTGGGCGGGGCCGGCTTCCCCACCGGGCGCAAATGGCAGATCGTCCGGTCCTATCACGGCCCGAGATTGATGACGATCAATGGCGACGAGGGCGAGCCCGGCACCTTCAAGGACCGCTTCTATCTGGAGCGCGAGCCACACGGCATGTTCGCAGGCGCGCTGATCGGGGCCTGGGCGGTCGAAGCCGAACGGATCTACCTTTATATGCGTGACGAATACCCGGCCGTGCTCCACATCCTGGCGCATGAGATCGCCGCTCTCGAACAGGCCGGGCTGATCGAGCCTGGCT
>JBAUEK010000367.1:0-2982 GCA_049678565.1 Methyloceanibacter sp.
CCCGCCAACGCCAAGGACACCCGCTTCGTGCATACGCTGAACGGATCTGGCGTCGCCGTCGGCCGCGCACTCGTCGCCGTGCTCGAGAATTACCAGGAAGCTGACGGCAGCGTGCGCGTTCCCGATGCGCTCAAGCCCTATATGGGCGGGCTCGAGCGGATCGAGCTTGCAACCTGACACGAATGCGCGTGCTGCTCACCAATGACGACGGCATCGAGGCCCCGGGGCTAGACGTGCTGGAGCACATCGCCAGCGACATCAGCAACGACGTCTGGATCGTGGCGCCGGAGACCGATCAGTCCGGCGCCGCGCATTCTCTCACCTTGGCCGAGCCGTTGCGCATGCGCGAGCTGGGCAAGCGGCGCTACGCGGTCAAAGGCACGCCCACCGATTGCGTGATCATGGGCGTGCGCCATTTGCTCGCCGACGATCCGCCGGATCTCGTGCTGTCGGGGGTCAATCGCGGTGGGAATCTCGCCGACGACGTCAATTATTCCGGCACGGTGGCGGGCGCCATCGAGGGCGTGATGCTGGGCGTGCCCTCCATCGCCATGAGCCTCGCTACCGGGCAGATGGAGGGGGGCCGGCCTAGCTGGGATACGCCGATGCACCATGGCGCCGGCCTCTTGCGCAAGCTGCTCAAGGCGGGCTGGCCCGACGGCGTCGTGCTCAACGTCAATTTCCCCGATTGCAAGCCCAAGGCGGTGAAGGGCATGTCCGCGACCACGCAGGGCCAGCGCGATCCCGGTCTGCTCCGCATCGACGCCCGGCTCGATACGCGCGGCAAGGCCTATTACTGGGTCGGCATCAAGCGCCGCCAGGCTCGGCCGCCCAAGGGCACCGATCTCTGGGCCGTCCAGGCCGAACGCATCTCGGTCACGCCGCTGCAACTCGACTTCACCGACGAGGAAGCGCGCGAGAAGCTTGCCGAGGCGCTGGGCGAATAAGCCTTACGCCGGCTCGCATAGGGGGTAAGAATCGTCGGATACTCGACGGAAACTCCTCGCGAAGGGGCCAATCATGGCCAGCGCGCCAGACCAGATCGGCCTGATCATGCAGCTCAGGCGCCGCGGCATCCGCGATACCGACGTGCTGCGCGCCATTGAGCGGATTCCGCGCGATCTGTTTGTCGATCCAGCCTTCGCCGACCACGCTTATCGGGATATCGCGCTGCCGATCGAATGCGGGCAGACCATCTCGCAGCCCTTTGTCGTCGCCTATATGACCGAGAAGCTCGATCTCGATAAAAGCCACAAGGTGCTGGAGATCGGCACAGGGTCCGGCTACCAGGCCGCGGTGCTGTCGCATCTCAGCCGCCGCGTCTACACCGTGGAGCGCTGGCGCGAGCTGCAGAAATCGGCCGACCGCAGATTTGCCGAGCTCGGCATCACCAATGTCACCGCCATCATCGGCGATGGTTGGATCGGCTGGCCGCCGCAAGCGCCCTTCGACCGCATCATCGTCACCGCGGCCGCGGCCGAAGCGCCGGCCGCGCTGGTGGATCAGCTCAAAGCCGGTGGCCGCATGATCATACCGCTCGGACATGACCGGGATTCGCAGTCGCTGGTGCAGATCGACAAGACCGAGACGGGGGTCAAAGCGAAGACGTTGCTCCCCGTTCGTTTCGTGCCCCTCATGCGCGGCCGGGTACAGGCGGAAGAGCGATCCTGACCGTGCCTGGCGATGCCTTCGGGCAACGCTTCTTTTCTTTTTCGGAAGCGCCGAAGATCCTTAAGCGCTTGTTCACTGTTCACGCGCTTAACTCTTATTGCTGTTCTACGAGTATTGTTGTGTTGAGGGGGCGTGGGGGAATGCAAGCTGGCGTGGTGTGGTCGGGGATTGGCCGTTGCGCCTTAATGGCCACGGCTGCGGGGGCCCTGATCTGTCTTGGTGGCTGTAGTTCCAGCGTTTCGCGCTTTGACTTTCCGTCTTTCGGCCTGACGCGCTCGCAGGATGCGCTGCTCGCCGACCCGACGGCCACGGCGTCGCTGCCGGTGCCACAGGAGTCGGTCTATGCTTCCGGTGCGCCGAGCAATGGCGGAAGCTATGCGCGTAGCAGCCTGCCGCCGCCATCGGGGTCCTACGCGCAAGCGACGCCTGCCGCCTATTCGCCGGCGGGCGCCGACATAACCACGCAAAGCATCAAGCCGCAGCGGGCCGCCTACGCGCCGCAGGCGGCGTTGCCGCGGGCCAACCCGGCGGTACTGCGCACGACCTCGCACCCGCGCCCGGCGCGGACAGAGACAATTACCGTCAGCCAGGGCGACAACCTCTACACCTTGTCGCGGCGCTACGGTGTCTCCGTCGACGCCATCCAATCCGCCAACAATCTGACCGACGCGCGCCTCAAGATCGGGCAGCCTCTCGTCATTCCGGGGCCAGGCTCTGCGGTCGCCGCCGACGGGGCAATTCGGGCTCGCCCGGCGCCGTCAGTGGCAAGCGCCAAGCCTGCCGCCGCACCCGAAGTGCGGACGGTGAAGACGACCACCATCCCGGCGCCAGGGAGAAGCGGGAAGCCGGAAAGCGCCCCCGCGGTCGCAGCCTCCTCCGAGGTCATCGGCGGGGGCACGTCCCGCGGCCAGAATGCGCAAGTTGCGAGCGTCGATCGCTTGCCGGCACCGGAGCCGATGTCCGGCAATAGCTTCCGCTGGCCGGTGCAGGGGCGCATCATCTCCGCCTTCGGCACCAAGCCGGATGGCGGGCATAATGACGGCATCAATGTCGCCGTGCCCGCAGGCACCTCGGTGAAGGCGGCTGAGAACGGTGTCGTCGCTTACGCCGGCAACGAGCTCAAAGGCTATGGCAATCTGGTGCTGGTCAGGCACTCCAACAGCTGGGTCTCGGCTTACGCCCATAATGGCGAGATCCTGGTCAAGCGTGGCGATCAGGTGCGCCGCGGCCAGGTCATCGCCAAGGCCGGCAATAGCGGACAGGTGAGCCAGCCGCAGCTTCATTTCGAGCTACGCAAGGGCTCGCGCCCGG
>JBAUEK010000368.1:0-7453 GCA_049678565.1 Methyloceanibacter sp.
GGGATGGCAAGGTTGACGCCGGCGCTTTCGCCAACATCCCATTCGAGACCGAGATCACGGCCTCGAAGACGACCAAATATTACTTCGCCATCGATCAGGCGATCGACTCGGCCGCGCTCAACCTCTACGCCGCCTACCAGCACATCGATCCCCAGATCAAATTGGTCGACAGCAATCTGGATCGCGTTCCCATCGCGCTCGAGGAATTCGACGTGTTCTACATGGGCGGCCGCATCCAGTTCTGATTTTCAGCGTCCCCTTCCCGGGACAGCCAAGGACCGTCCTTCGGGGCGGTCCTTTTTTCGTGCTAAAGTCTGTGGCGGAAACGCCACAGCCAAGCTGAAACAGAGTCAAATTCTCCAATCTTAGCAGGATGTTAACCGCGTTTGCGGCACGCTTGAAATCCCTGTACCGGGCGCGCATCCTGTAAGTGGAGAGTAAACCATGCGAAGGGCTTGGACAGTTGCGGCTGCAATGACCGCGCTCGTGATTGGCGTGGGGCCCGCGCTCGCCTTTCAGGAAACTCCGGAACCTCCGCCAGCCGAAGCCGTGCAGGCTTTGCCCGAGATCGTGGGCCCGACCCTCAACCTGCAATCGCCTCCGACCGGCCCTGCGCCAGTGCAGGCGCCCAAGAAAACCGGCGGCCAGGTCTTTGGTTTCAGCGTGCTGCCCAAGCTCGACTTCGGACTCGAGCTGCTCTACAGCGAGCAGCCGATGGCGTTGCAGCAGGGCTCTCTGCCGCAAGATTCATTGCCCGAGGACAGCGACCTTTCCGTGCTCGGCAAGGTCAAGCGCCACTTCTAGACTCTTGGCGAACATCAACACGCCCAGCCGTCGCAGCCTTGCCGCTTCCGCGCGCTCGTTCCATGCCTGGATAGAGGGCGCATGAGCATGCGTCTGCGCGCCGCCGCGGTGCATGTTCTGACGGCGACCGGAGCCGCCTTCGCGCTGCTCGCGCTCATCGCCGCGGCGCGAGGCGAATGGCAGTCGATGTTCGCGTGGTTGGGCGTGGCGCTTGTCGTCGACAGCATCGACGGACCGCTCGCCCGGCGCGTTGGCGTGACGGCGGTGTTGCCGCGCTGGAGTGGCGAGAGGCTGGATCTGATCGTCGACTTCCTGACCTATGTCACGGTCCCAGCCTTTGCCCTCACCCAGGCCGACCTCCTGCCGGCGCCGTTCCGGCTCGCGGCCGGGCTCGCCATTGTGCTGTCGAGCCTGTTCCACATGGCCGACCTCGAGAGCAAAACCGGGGAGGGGTATTTCGTCGGCTTTCCCGCCATCTGGAACGTCGTCTGCCTCTATCTTTTCGCCCTCGCGCCGCCGCCCTTGGTCTCGCTCTCAATTGTCGCTCTCTTCGTGGTGCTCACCTTCGTGCCGATCCTCAGCGTGCACCCGTTTCGCGTGACCGCGTGGCGGCCGTTCATTTGGCTCGTGACGGCGCTCTGGGGCCTGGGGGCCATCGGCGCCGTGGCCAACCCATTTCCCTCGCCGCTCTGGGTCAAGCTGCTGCTCGCCATCACCGCCGTCTGTCTCGCGGCCGTCGGGGCGCGTCAGTCCTGGCGCAACGCGTGGGGTGCTCGCTGAGCCAAAGGTTGGCGATGGACCTCGGCCAAGGCCTAAGCTATTAGCTCCGAAATAGAGTCGGTTCGAGCAACCTCCCGTCAGCGCAACGATGATCGAATTCCTGACCGATCCACATGTCTGGGCGAGCTTTCTCGCCTTGAGCGCGATGGAGATCGTGCTCGGGATCGACAACGTTGTTTTCATCTCGGTCATGGTCTCGCGCATGCCGCAGGGACAGCGGCTGATGGCGCGGCGTGTCGGCCTTTCGCTCGCGCTCATCTTCCGCGTGGCGATGCTGGCCGGGATCGCCTGGTTCATCCATCTGACCACGCCGATCTTCACCGTCGGCGGCTATAGCTTCTCCTGGCGCGATCTCGTGCTCATCGCCGGCGGGCTATTCCTGCTGGTCAAGGGGACGCGCGAAATCCATGAGGACATCGAGGGCAATAACGGCGAACAGGGCGACTCGGCCGTCACCGCCACTGTAACCTCGGCGATCCTTCAGATCGCCTTGATCGATCTCGTCTTCTCGGTCGATTCGATCATCACCGCCGTCGGCATGGCCGACCATATCGAGGTGATGATCGCCGCCGTGGCCGTCGCCATCGTGGTGATGTATTTCGCCTCCGAGCCAGTTGCGGCCTTCATCGAGCGGCACCCAACGACGAAGATGCTCGCGCTCTCATTCCTGCTCCTGATCGGCGCGGCCCTGATCGCCGACGGCTTCCATTTCCACATTCCGCGCGCCTACATCTACTTCGCCATGGCGTTTTCGGCCGCGGTCGAGGCCGTCAACGTCATGGCCTCGCGCGCCAGGCGCAGGTCGAGGGCGGCAAAGCGCGGGCAGCAAGACGGACATTAAGTCCAAGAGGGACTTAACTTTGTCACGTAACTTCCTCAGCGAAGCCCAAAATTGACCTTTTTTCCCCGGCGGTATCGTTTCCCACACCTGTCTTAGAAGAAAGCAAGGGGAAGCGATGAAAATCGGAGCATTCGTGTTGGCGGCGGGCTTGGCCCTGCCGGCGCTTCCGGCGGCAGCCGAATCCGTTTCGCTCGCGGGCGACGAGCTGCGTCAAGCGGTCAGCGGCAAGACCGTTTTTCTCAACATTTCCGGGTTCGAGCTGCCAATCCGCTATTCGTCCAACGGCCGCATGAAGGGCTCCATGGGGGCCGTGGCGGCCAGCTTCTCGCGCGGCGATGGCGCATCCGATTCCGGCAAATGGTGGGTGGCCGATGACCAGCTCTGCCAACGTTGGTCGAGTTGGATGGACGGAAAATCCTACTGCTACAAGCTCACGCAAAATGGCACCAAGGTGCAATGGGTGCGCAACGACGGCCATGCGGGCACCGCGCGCATCGGCGGCTGAGCTTAACCACCCCGCATCTCGCGATTGTTAGAGCCGCTTTCGAGCGGCTCTTCATTGCTTGCGCCCTTCAGGGCGAGGATCGGCCAGGGGCCCGCGGCTTGGCCAGGAGCCAGCCCACGAATGCCGCTGCCGCCAGCGCCCCGAGCAGTTCTGCCGCGACGAAGGCCGGCACGTCCGCCGGCGAAATGCCGGCGAAAGTGTCGCTCAGCGAACGCGCGATGGTCACGGCGGGATTGGCGAAGGACGTCGATGCCGTGAACCAGTAGGCCGAGGTGATGTAGAGGCCGACGGCCATGGCCACCGCATCAGGCTTGAAACGCACACAAGCGACGATGGTCATGACCAGCCCGAAGGTGGCAACGAACTCGGCGAACCACTGCGGCAGCCCGGTGCGCACCGTGGTGCTGAGCTGCAGCGGGCTCAAGCCGAACATCAGATGCGCAAACAGGGCGCCGAGACAGCCGCCCGCGATCTGCACCAGGATGTAGAACAGCGCCTGGCGCTGGCTCAGCTCGCCCCTGATCGTCATCACCAGGCTGACGGCGGGGTTGAAATGCGCGCCCGACACGGGTGCGAAGATGGTGATGATCACGACCAAGATGGCTCCGGTCGCGATCGTATTGCACAGAAGCGCCAGCGCCTCGTTGCCGCCGGCAAGCTTCGCCGCCATGATGCCGGAGCCGATCACCGCCGCCACCAGCAGCGCCGTGCCGAGCGCCTCCGCCGCCAAGCGGCGCGCTAAGTCGAACGTCTCCATAATCCCCCCAATTGCGTCCAGGCCCCCGGTCCCCGGCTTCAGCAGCAGGCCCCAGCGCTTGCCGCCGGTGCTTCCGCCGCGGCGAAGGGGATGGTCGTCCCGCAGCCGGGAAAGATCCCATAATGCCTGGAGAAGTCGCCTATGAATGCGAAATGTTGGCGGAAGCGTGTCTCCGCCAGCATGCGCCAGGTATTGCCGCAAACCGGAAACACCTTGCCGGCTTCGATCGCATGATGGTTGTCGAGCTCAAACACGTTGGGTTGCTCCGCGACGCCGCCGCGATAGGCGACCGCCTGCCCATAATCCTCGCATGCAGGCTCCAGACCCTCGAGCTTGAACAAGCGATAGGTCGCGGAGAAGAACGCCGCCGTGCCCAATTTCTGCCTGACGGCCTCATGGGTGATCTCGATCGGCCGGCTGGCGACAAGGCGAGGGTCTAAGAACCCGGCGCCCTTGGCCATGGGCAGGAAGTCGTTCCAATAGAGTGCCCCGCCGAGGCATTCGCCATACAGCACCGGATCGGTCCTGACGGCGTCGGACAGTCGCCGATCGCAATAGACGTCGGAGAAATAGAGCTCTCCGCCGGGTTTCAGCAGCCGGAACGCGCCGCGGAACACCGCCGGCTTGTCGACCGAGAGATTGATCACGCAATTGGAGACGATCACGTCGAAGCTTTCCGGCTCAAGCTCGAGCTCGTCCAGCCTTTCGATGTAGCCTCCAAGGAAGCGCACATTGCTGCGGCCATAGCCGAAGCGCGCCTGGTGCCAGTCCAGATGGGTCCTGGCGGTCGCCAGCTGCTCCTCCGTCATGTCGACGCCGACGACCTCTCCCGCGGCGCCGGCCAGCTGCGCCAGGAGATAGCTGTCGCGGCCCGAGCCAGAACCGAGGTCGAGGATGCGCCGCCCGCGAAGCTCCGGCGGGACGACCAGGCCGCAGCCGTAATATTTGGCGGCGACCTCAGGGTGCACATTGGCCAGCAGGGGCTGCAAATAAGGCGGCAGCTCGGCCCCGTCGCAACAGGCGGAAGTCTTCAGATCCTTCGAGCTCTTCAGCAGTTTGCCGTAATAGTCTTTGACGATATCGAGCTGCATTTCATTGGACCCAAGCTTGATCGGGGGGCAACTCTCCCGGCTCGGTCGCCGGAAATCAAGCGGGGACTTTACGGCAGAGGCCCCGGTCACTCGCTTGTGATTTCCGCTTCATTGCCGGGGAGGGGGTGGACGCATAGGATCGACCGGGCCGAGGGAAGTGAACGAAGGAGATATGAATGCCTCACCTCCCAATGATACTTGGCGCCGCGCTGCTGACCGCCTGCCTGTTCGCAGGTCCCAAGGCTAATGCCGCGCCCGTGCTTTCACCGAACAGCGTTGTGAACCTCGCCACGCAGGCCGAGACGGTCGGCTACCGGTATCGACGCGGCTATCGCCCGTACCGGTATTGGGGCCCCCGTTACTACCGGCCCTATGGCTATTACCGCCCCTACCGATATTGGAGCTATGGCTATCGGCCCTATCGCCGATATGGCTGGCGCTACTAGCAGGCAGTCCTACGTCTTGTGGCCCGGGGGCCGGTGGACCATGTCCACCGGTCCCGGCTTCCGTTGCGCGTCTGTGTGGCTTTAGGCCAACAGCTCAGACAATTTGCACAAAGAAATGCGTTTGGACCGTCGAGCCTCTTGCGGAGAGCGCGCAACGTGAATTAGGCTAACGCCGTCGAGTGAGTTCCGTAACGGTTAGCGTGAGTATGTGTCTGTGTCGGCCGATTCCGAGCACATCGAGATTCTGCGCCGTGGCCCCCGGGTATGGAACGCCTGGAGGCGTCAGCATCCGCTGACCATTCCGCACCTCACCCGAATTTCCCTCAGCGTGGGCGAGCGACAGATGGGTCCGATGAATGGCGGCCCGGTCAATCTCGCATCGGCGCGTTTGCGCCGGGCCTCGCTGCGCTTTGCAACCCTTTCGGGAGCGACACTCGAAGGAGCCGACCTGTCCGGAGCGGATCTGACCGATGCCCGTTTGGACGGCGCCAATCTCTCCAACATCGATCTGACCCAAGCCGTTCTCGATCGCACGGATTTCGCCGGCGCCAAGCTCGCCGGGGCCAATCTCTTTGGCGCAGATATGGCGCAGGCGCGCAATTTGACCCCGGCACAGCTGGCCGAGGCCGTAGGCGATCGGACCACCTTGCTGCCTCCAGGGCTGGAGATGCCCAAATCCTGGGTGATGAGCACGCTCGACCTCGTTGAGGAACAGGCGAGGGCGCCACAGCCTCCCGCTCCGGCGCCGGTCCGGGCCCCAAGCAATCGGGCGGCGCGGGTGTCGTGGCTGGTCGGCGGACCGCTTCAGACTGCCTAGTATTTTCACAATATAATCAATATATTATATCGTCAGACTCCAACAAGCTGAGAGCCATTTTCGGCACCCGCAAGGACTGCGGGACGAGAGTAAGGCCGACGCGGTACAGCAGCCCTGCCCGCAAGCATCGCGCAGTCTCGCACGCCCATCGGCCACGGTGTCGGCAAAACAACCGCCCGGATCAAATTTGATCGAGGACGCGTTTGGTGCAATAAAGCGCCACATAACATCATATTCGACAGCTGAAGCCAGTGTTCGGCTACAGCGGAGCCCAGGCGGAACCTCGCCCTATAGGCTGTGCGGAATGCATCTTGCACGGCGTGTTGGCGATTCAATTGGCGCCTTTTCAGAAATTCTCTTGGACCGGGAGTAGAGTTTGCATGTGCGGCCTTTGTGGCGAGATCACTTTTGATGGTTCTCCAGCCTCGGTGGAGGCGCTCGCCGCCATGACCGGGACGCTCGTGCCCCGCGGACCCGATTCCGAGGGCATTCTCGCCCGCGGCCGGGTCGCACTCGGCCATCGCCGCCTCAGGATCATCGATCTGTCGGAGAAGGGGCAGCAGCCGATGGTGGATCCGGACCTCGGCCTCACCCTCGTCTTCAATGGCTGCATCTACAATCACAAGGAGCTTAAAGCCGAGCTTGCGGGGATGGGCTATCGCTTTTTCTCCGATAGCGACACCGAGGTGATCCTCAAGTCCTGGCACGCTTGGGGTGTCGAGGCGCCGAAGCGATTTCACGGCATGTTCGCCTTCGTCATCCACGAGCGCGAGTCGGGCCGGGTGGTGATGTGCCGTGACCGGCTCGGCATCAAGCCGCTCTATTACGCCCTGAACGGCAAGGCGCTCCGCTTCGCCTCGACCCTGCCTGCTCTGGTCGCGGGCGGCGGCGTCGACACCTCGATCGATCCCGTGGGGCTGAGCTACTACATGACGCTCCACGCGGTGGTGCCTCCGCCCCATACGATCCTCAAAGGCGTGCGCAAGTTCCCGGCTGCCACCATCAGGGTGATCGAGCCTGACGGGACGATGAAGGACAGGGTCTATTGGGGCCTTCAATTCGAGCGCAACAGCGACGATCTGGCTCTGAGCCCCACGATCTGGAAGGAGCGCGTCGGCGAAGCACTCCGCCGTGCCGTCGACCGGCGCATGGTCGCGGACGTCCCCGTGGGCGTGCTGTTGTCCGGCGGCCTCGATTCGAGCCTGATCGTCGGCCTGCTGGCCGAGGCCGGCCAGAAGGGGTTGAAGACCTTCTCCATCGGCTTCGAGGCCGCCCATGGCGAAGTGGGCGATGAGTTCAAATATTCGGACATCGTCGCCGAACGCTTTCAGACCGACCACACCAAGATCATGGTTCCTACGGGGAGCATGCTCGACGCGCTGCCGGACGCCATCGCCGCCATGTCCGAGCCG
>JBAUEK010000369.1:0-10841 GCA_049678565.1 Methyloceanibacter sp.
CGGTAGGCGTAGTAGTTGGTCTCGAGACGATGCCGTTCGCTCTTCACGTAGGGGGCGTCCGCGGCCCGCTCAGGCCCTTGCGCCTTCAGCGCGCGGAACCAGGATGCGCGCTCATGCCCCTCCGCGGCCGCGACCAGGAAGCTCGCGATGAGCTTCGACTGATCCTCGGCGGTGCGCCAGATGCTGCCATTGGCCTGGATCAGACCGACAGCGAACAAATCATCGAATTGCGGGTGAAAGACGTGAAAGTAGAGGCGTGGCCGCCTGTCTGCGTCGAAGAGCAAATCATCGTCGATGAAGGGCACGGAGATATCGTAGCCCGTGGCGTAGACCAGGAGATCGGCCTCGACTTCGCTTTCATCGGAGAACCGGACGAGGCGCCCCTTGAGTTCGGTGATCTCCGGCTTCACCCCGATGCGGCCATGGGCCGCGAGCTGCGGCAGCACCGTATTCATGGTGGGGTGGGTGTCCATGATCCGATGCTCGGGCTCCGGCAGCCCATAACGCGCGTTGGAGCCGACCATGAGCAGGTGCCAAATCGTATAAAGCCGGTTGCGCAGGCCTCGCGGCATTGGCAGCTTTTCGCAGAAATTGACGATGCCGTCGGTCGGTCGGCCGAGCATGAATTTCGGCACGAAATAGGTGCCCCGGCGGAAGCTCTGATAGACGTCGCGAGCCACGCTCGTTGCATCGACGACGATGTCGCAGGCTGAGTTCCCGGCGCCCACCACAACCACCCGCTTGTCGATGAGCTGCTTCACGCTGCGATAGTCGCGCGAATGCATGATCTCGCCGGTGAACTTGCCCGGAATCGTGGGCAGGCGTGGAATATCGTGATGGCCGCTGGCGACGACGAGTGCGCGGTACAGTCTGGGCCGCGTCTTGCCGGCAATGTGCACCAGCCAACCGTCCTCGACCCGTTCGACACTCTCCACCGTGGTGTTGAATTGGATGCGATCGAGGATGCCGAACGTTTGGGCATAGTCGCGCAGATAAGCCAGCGCTTCGCGGTGCGAGGGGTAGGTCGGATACTCCTCGGGCATCGGGTAATCCTCGAAGCCCGTGTATTTCCGGGAGGAGACCAGATAGGTGCTGTCATAGACCACGCCGGTGCCCGTGGTGTCGTTCCAAAGTCCTCCGATGTCGTTCTCGCGCTCTAAGCAATCGAAAGGAATATTTCTTTCGGCAAAGGTCTTGGCGGCAGCCAGTCCAGACGAGCCTGCCCCGATGATGCAGACCTTGTCTGTCTCGTTTTTGGTCTCAGTCGATTGCATATCCATCAGTACGAATTCCTGTATTTACGCGATGTATTTGTCTGGCGCTCACTATTCAGCCGTGCTGCCGCAGCGTTAATCCACTGTGGGATCGAGGTTACATATAATCATTTTCATGCGTTGTACTCGTAAAAGGCTTTGGTGGCATTCTGTGGCCAGACTAGACTCAAATAGGAAAGCGAATCAGCATGTTGGAGGGCCCTTATGCGTCTTCCAGTCTTAGCAACGGTTGCTATCCTAGGTCTCGGGCTGTTTTGCGGCAGCACTTCGGCACGTCAACTTTGGCTTCCCGAGGTTGATAATCCGTTCTGCGCGATCACGACTTATCTCCTGCCGGAGTTGGCCGAGCAGGCGATGTCCACTTTGGATCGGGACGACCGCCCGATCATCGTGGTCAGCGCCATGACCATGGTCGAATCCCGCGTTTACGGCCGATTCCTTATGGCTCACGAGTGCTGCCACCACACGCTCGGGCATGTGGCGGCCTACCACAGAGAACTCGGACATCTCGGCCCTCAACCCTTCTTCTATATCGCACCGCAACTCAAGGGGATGGAGCTCGACGCGGATTGCTGCGCCGTCAGGATGTTGAGGCTCAAGAAGGAGGCTGAGACCATCGAGGCGGCGCGCGCCAC
Organism: Methyloceanibacter sp.; assembly: GCA_049678565.1. GTDB lineage: Bacteria > Pseudomonadota > Alphaproteobacteria > Rhizobiales > Methyloligellaceae > Methyloceanibacter. The sequence goes on from JBAUEK010000369.1 coordinate 1,910, forward strand.
GATGTCGACATTTGGTACGAAGCCTACCGGGGCCTATTACCCGACCGGCATCGAACGGGCCGACAACATCGCCAAGTGTGCCGCCGAATATTAGGTTCGGCTCGCGCCCGAAGCTGGGTAGACGCCACGCGCCCCGTTCAATTCCTTGACCGAAAGCAAATTTCCGCCGGCTCGCAGGGAGCCCTGGCACGAGTTCGACCGCCCTATGCTATGCTCTCCGGCCCTGTTGACGAAACGCGAGAGGCTGCCTTGAGGAGTCGTGTCCTGGGCAGGCTGGGACCCAGCCTGATCCGATCGATATTGGCCGCCGTCTCGATGGCCCTTCTTGCTTTGGGCGCTAGTTTCGACGCTCGGGCGCAATATGCCGGCCGGGTTCTCCATGTCTGCGCCGATCCCCACAACATGCCGTTTTCCAACGAGGAGGGGGAGGGATTCGAAAACAAGCTCGTAGACCTCATCGCCGCCAAGCTCGAGATGAAGGTGGCCTACACTTGGCTGCCCCACGTCGTCGGACATGTCGCCAGACTGCCCGATGGCCGCGAATGCGACATCCTCATGGGCTACGCCCAGGGGACTGGTCTGGTCGAGGACACCAATCCCTATTATCGAACGTCCTACGTGTTGATTTACCGGAAGGACGATTCGAGCCTCGCCGGCGTCACGAACCTTTCGGATCAGCGGCTGAAGGACAAGACGATCGGCATCATCGCGCGCACGCCCCCGGCGAGCATCATGGCGATGAATGGGCTCGTGGCCAATGCGAGATCCTTCGATAGCCAGGGAGAGGATGGTGTCGCCAGTCCGGCCGAGGACGTGGTCGCCGCGATCGCGTCAGGCGAAATCGACGCCGGCATCCTTTGGGGTCCGCTTGGCGGCTATTACGCGAAAGGCACTAGGCTGCCGCTGGCTATCGTGCCCTTGGTCAAGGAGATGGCGGGGCCGGCAACGGTCTATGGCATCACCATGGGGGTGCGCCCGAACGAGCCGGAGTGGAAGCACACGCTCAACAAGCTTATCTCCGAGAATCAGGGGGACATCTACGCCATGCTGCGGGAGTACAATGTCCCGCTCGTGGACGAGAGCGGCAACCTGATCGAGGCTCCCACCGCGGAGCGCTGAAGGCGCTGCCTGCGGTCCCGCTTACATCTTGCAAATGCTGTCAGGCTCGTCGATGCCGAGCGTGTCGACCTCGATGTCGGGATGGCTCGCATGGGGGAAGCCCTTTTGCGGTGAGACCGAGACCGGGACCTTGTCGGTGGCAATGAGGAGAGGCTGCCGGAACTGTCCGTCCCAAGGGCGATATTGCTGCTTGATGCCTTTGAAGGGCGCGAGCTGAAGTTCGTCGCTATGGACGAAGGCGGCAACCTCGGAGAATGGGGCGCCGTGCTTGCGGGTCACGGCCTCGCCGATCGTCCGCATCGCCACATAGGCCTGATAGTCGATCGGCAGGATCACCCGCTTATAGTCCTTCATGAAGTGATTGTTCATCTGGGTGGCGCCCCATTTCTCATGGCCGGGGCTCCAGGTGGTGGCAATGAGGCCGGTCGTTCCCGCCACGGGACGCGGCTTGCCGCCGCCGCGATAGGGCATGAAGGGCCCGAACATCTGGTCCTCGTCCGCGACGATGATGATTTGATAGTCTGGGTCGGCGGCAAAGGATGCGTCCGCGCTCGCTTGCTTGCCTGGCGGGATTATCCCCACATCATCGCGCCTGCCGCCTGAAATGTCCTTGTATTCACGCACATCGACGATGGTGGCGCCGAAGCGTTCGGCCGCGCGCCTGACCGCCTCGGCGTAAGCGAGGTCGCCTGGGGTCGAGCCGTGGACCAGGAGCCATTTCGTCCATTTCTTGATCACGAGATACTGGGCCAGCGCATCGGCGAGCATGTATCGCTCCGGCGCCACATGCATGACGTTGATGCGGCAGTCCTCCTGCCGCAGCGAGACGTCGGTGGCACGGATGTTGAAGAGCAGGATGTCCTTGCCCGCGGCCCAGTCGGCGAGCTTCAGCAAGGTCTCGGCCGAAGCATCGACGAGGATGTAGTGGTGGCCGCTGTCGTAGAGTTTTTGCAGGGCCTCGACCGCGCCCTTGGGCGTGACGGTTTTGACGTCGAGGGTGTAGAGGTCGCCCATGAATTTGCCGCCGGCATTATTCTCGCCGAGGGCAAGCTCGGCCCCGGCAACGCCTGCATCGGCGGGCTCGCGGTCCATGCGCGAGGCGGGACGTGGATCTTCGCCGGCCACGCGCAGATAACCGATGGGCACCGCCGTCATGGGTGGCGATTGGGGCATTTGCACCATGACGCCGCCCTCTTTCTTCAGGGTCCCGGCGGCCGGCGCCGCTGCCTGGGCAGCTTCGGCTCCCAGTTGTGCCGCCGCCAACGCGTGCTGGTCTGGCAGCAACAGCACGGCCGCAGCAAGAACGACACTCAAGCCGATGAACCAAGCTTTTCGGGGAGGAGCGAGGTGCATGACGGATTCAACCTGGGAGCACGCTCTCGTGGAGCAGCTCGGTTACGTGTTGAACGAACCGAAAACAGCTCACGGCCAGCGGTTCGCGTGACTGGCCTAAGGCCGAGGCATGGTAGCGACAATCAAAGCGGCATTGCAAGATAGCAACCGTGGCAGGAATATTCGGCACTATTATTTGCCACGAAGTCGCGCCTATCGCGTGTCGATCGGCGTCCCTCATCAACGGGCGGCGCTCGTGGCGCGGATGTGAGCCTTAAGCCTGTGGCAGGCCGAGGTGGCGGGAGCGGTTGTTAAGAGTCCGCTAGGGCCGGTTCGGCTGTAGCCGTCTTCGCCACATTCGCGGCATTGCGCGGATTGCGATAGATGAAGGGTGTCGGGGGCTTCGCCGCTTCCCCGCGGGCAAGCGCCACCATCTCGCCGTGATAGGGCGACAGCGCGCAAGCGGGGTCGGTGTTGCGGGGATCGCCGGTGATGGCCATGGCCTGGCAGCGGCATCCGCCGAAGTCGATCTCCTTGAAGGCGCAGGAGCGGCAGGGCTCCTTCATCCATTCGTCGCCACGGAAGGCGTTGAAGGCATCGGAGCTCAGCCAGATGTCGCGCAGCGGCCGGTCCTTCACATTGTCGAAGGAAAGGAACTTGATGCTTTCGGCCGCATGACAGGGAAGGACCTTGCCCGACGGTGTGATGTTCATGAACCCCTTGGCCCAGCCGCCCATGCAGGGCTTCGGCCGCTTGGCGTAATAATCGGGAACCACCATGTCGATGGTGAGCACGCCCTTCAGCCGTTCGCGCGCGGCCTCGACGATCTCGATCGACTGGATGGTCTGCTCGTAAGTCGGGATCAGTGCCGCGCGGTTGAGATAGGCCCAGCCATAATATTGCACATGCGCAATTTCGAGCCGCTGGGCGCCGAGCTTGAGCGCAAGGTCGATATAGCGGCCGACATTGTGGATGTTCTGCCGATGGATCGGCGCGTTGACGGTCAAAGGCAGCCCGAGCTCCGTCACCCAACGGGCGACGTCCAACTTCTTCTGCGTGGCGCCGGGATAGGCGCCGATGCGCTCGGCGTTCTCCGCATCCACGTCCTGGAAGGAAATCTGCACGTGATCGAGTCCGCGCTTGACCAGCTCTTCGAGGCGCGGCCGGGTCAGCGTCACCGCGGCGGTGATCAGATTGGTATAGAGCTCGGCCTTTGAGGCCGCGCCGATGATCTCTTCAAGGTCTTTGCGCGCGGTCGGCTCGCCGCCGGAGAGATGCACCTGGAGCACGCCCATGGCGCCGGCCTGCTCCATCACCGAAACCCACTCTTCGGTCGAGAGCTCCTTGTTGACGCGCTCGAGCTCGATCGGGTTGGAGCAATAAGAGCATTGCAGGGGGCAGCGATGGGTGAGTTCCGCGAGCAGACCGAGGGGAGCGAAGGCACAGAGGGCCTCGCTCGCATTCGCGTTTCCGCTGACGCCGCTCGTGGGCTCGTCGTCCACGGTGATGGACTGAACATGCCCGTTGCCCTTCGCGTCTTTCGCGTTTTTCATGCCCTTATATATCCCTTGTCGGCAAGGCCTTGCAGGAGCTCCTGGACGTCGGCCTTGATCACCTCGACGGGCGCCGAATATTCGGCCGCAAGCGTCTCGGCGATGTCCTCCACGGTTCGCTTGCCGTCGCAAAGCTTGAGCACCGCGACGGCGGTATTGTCCGGCGTCAGAACCCGTTCCGGCGCCAATAAAACCCACTTGTCCCGCCCCGCATCGTGGCGAAGCTTCAGATAAGACGGAAGCTGTGGCCGCGTCTGCGGGTCGACGATGAGGCGCGTCGCGGACGTGGTTCCGGCCATCACATCACTCCGGCACGAAGGCCCCCGGGGGAATCATCCCGGGCTCGTAATAGGCCAAATAGAGCGCATCGAGCTGGGACCAAAGCACATTGCATTTGAATCTCAGGGCATCGAGCGCGGCGTTCTGAGCTTCGGGCGTGCGGGCGTTGCGCTTCACATAGTCGAGGGCGTATTCGGCGTCTCCCGGCGCCTGCGTCAGCCGGCGCTTGAAATACTGCATCACCTCGTCGCTGATGAAATCGTAGCTTTCGAGCATGCCCGCGATCCGCTCCCTGTGGATCTTCGGGGCGAACAGCTCAGTGAGCGAGGAAGCCACGGCCTCGACCAGGGTCTTCTCGCGGACAAAATCGACATAGGCCTCCACGGCGAAGCGGGTCGCGGGCAGGGCGCCTTTGGTCGAGACGACATAGTCGCGGTCGAGGCCAAGTCCGGTGGTCAAGGTAAGCCAGCGCTCGATGCCGCCTTCTTCCTCGCCATAGCCGTCATGGTCGTGGATGCGGTGAATCCAGTCGCGCCGGAGCTGGCGATCCTGGCACCGGCTGATCAGCGCGGCGTCCTTTCGCGGCACCGCGGCCTGATAGCAATAGCGGTTGAGGGCCCAAGCCTGCACCTGGCCCTTGTTGAGCTTGCCGCCATGCAGGAGCTGATGAAAGGGATGCTTGTCGTGATAGCGCTCGGCGCCGATGGCGCGAAGCTCCTGCTCAAGCTCCTCGGGACTCATGATCTTGGTCACGGCCTAGACCTCACTAATCAGTTGGCGATGAGGAGAGCCAAGTGGCCAAGGCCGAATTTTGCCTTGATGCGCGTCAACCCCATCTTCGACAATTAAGAGAAAGCCGCCACTGTCGTTGTTCCTGGTCGCTTTCCTCCCGAATTTAACATGGGAAGCGTGGATGAGCGTTGCATGACGCCGCGATGAATACCGCCTGCATACCACATTAAGAAAATCTGAACGGGAAGTTTTGGCAATTGGTTGCCGCCGGCGAGGCGCCGCCACAAAAAGGAAACGGCGACCCTGCGCCAGCGGGATCGCCGTTCCAATTTCCGAGGATGAGTAGAGGCGGACTAAGCGCGATCCAGCTCAGCCGGCAGGTAACTCGTAACCTCCATACCGGACTCCGTCTCCTCAACCGTCGGCTTGTGCCACTCACGCATTTTTAGCTCTCCTCAGATTTGCGGTTTCAGGCTCAAGCGTCTGGCCCTTATCGCGACTTTCTGGCCCTTATCGCGACTTGGACTGACTTAGCGTCCGGTCGCGGGGCCCTACACTTCACTATGGTCGGCTGCCATGATAAATTCAAATCGCCTTTCCTTATGTCGAACATAAGTGGTTCTTATCGTTATGGTGAGTTTGCGGCAGCTGCGCTATCTCGAAGCCCTGGCGGAGGCGCTACATTTCGGCCGCGCGGCCGAGGCCTGCGCCGTGACCCAGCCGGCGCTCAGCATGCAGATCAAGGAGCTCGAGGCGGAGCTTCAGGTCTGCCTGGTTGAGCGGCGGAGGTCGGGGATCGAGCTGACCGAGCAGGGTGAGGAGATCGCGCGGCGGGGGCGGACGATCCTCGCCTCGGTGCGCGATTTGCTCGACTACGCCAAGCATCGAGAGCGGCTGCTGTCTGGGTCGCTGAAGCTCGGCGCGATCCCCTCGATCGCGCCCTATCTGCTGCCGGCGGCTTTGCCCGAGCTGCAACGGCGCTTCCCCGAGCTCAATCTACAGCTGCGCGAGACCATCACCGAGACCCTGGTGCGGGAGCTGGTCGGGGGAGAGCTCGATCTCATCCTCGTCGCGCTGCCCATCGAGGATGCCGAGGTCGAAACGGTCTATCTGTTCGACGACAAATTTGTGCTCGCGGCGCAAGCCAGCACGGACGGGCTGCCGCCGATGGCCACGCACGACATGCTCGCCCATGAGCGGCTTCTGCTGCTTGAAGAGGGGCACTGCCTTCGCGATCAGGCGCTCTCGTTCTGCCGGCTGGTGACGCCAGAGGCGCGCGAGAGTTTCGGCGCGTCGAGCCTCGCCACCATCGTGCAGATGGTCGCGCATGGCTACGGCATCACGTTGCTGCCGGAGATGGCGGTCGAGAGCGAGGTGCACCATCGCAACGACATTCGCCTGCTAAACTTTGCGGCGCCCGAGCCGAAACGCGAAATCGGGCTCGCCTGGCGCAACACGTCGCCGCGCCGGACGGACTTCATGGCCTTTGCCGAGTTGCTCAAGGATGTGGCGGCGGCATCGCGTCAGGCTTGACGCTCGACCCAACGCGATTGCTTGCGCTCAAGGGGAGGGGGCAGGGGGCTCGGCGGCCGAGTGTGACGTCCCGTCCGTCAGGCGGAACGAGTCGCGGAAGCGGTCGGCAGCTTCGCTCGGGACGTGGCCCCGCGGACCGGCCGAGATCAGCATGTAGATGCGGTCGCCGGCGGGAACGATGCTCACCCGGTGATTGAGCTTCGCCTTGCTCTCATCGGTGATGGCCTCAAAACCGTCCTGGCCGGCGATGCTCTTCGCGCCCCGCTTCCGCACCTTGGACGAACTCTGCTTGGCGTAGGCCGAGATCATCTTCACATACATGGCCTCGCCGGGAGGATTGGGGGCCTTCCCGGCCGGGTATTCGAGCACCACGACGGTATAGACCGTGTCCTCTCCCTCATAGGCTTTGAAGCTGTGGCGAATGAGGGGATTTTGCCCGGCGACGGCTTCGATCGACTTTTGCGGCGGGCTGGGGAGGGACACGGCGAAGCCTCGCTCGGGGGCTTGGAAGTCCACCCATTGCATCTCTTCTTCGGGCGGAGGCGCGGTTGGCTCCTCGGCCAATGCGCTCACGGCGCCGGCGGCGAGCATCATGCACGCGACGGCTATGCTCCGAAGTGCCATGGCCCACTCCCTCCTCGAAGGTCCACCCGATTCTGCATCCTAGCCGATCGTCGTGGCCGGTCCACCGGCGGCGTACGAATTGCGGCTAGCTTGGCTGCTCGCCCGCAGGCCATGAGGCCGCCTTGGCGGCCCGGTCGTACATCGCCTTCGCGTCCTCTTTCAGCGCCTGGCGCGAGTCGGGCCTGAGATAGAGCATGTGACCGCCGGCATAGGTCTCGATCTGGATCGGCGCCGCGCGCGGCAGCGGCGGTAATTGTCCGATGAGATAGCTGGAGGCGAGGTAAGGCGTCATCAGGTCGGTGTAGCCGCCCGCGATCATAACGCGCAGCTCGGGGTTGGCGGAGCGGGCTTCCTGCATCTCGTCGACGACGCCGGCATAGCCCTGGCGCGTGGGGCTGGTGCCGAAGTCCCATTTGGCCCGCACCTTGCGATTGAGCAGCTGGTAGTTCGCCTCGGTCTTATAGCCAAGCTCGTCCGCGGCATAGTGGACGAAGGCCGCGGACCAAAGTGGGATCGTTGCATCGAGCACCGGATCGGGCCCGGTCGGCCAGCTGCTGGCGGGATTGGGATCGGGCGCGCTCACGCTGCCGTCGTAGCGGCTGAGCACTTGGCCGTTGGCGCGGTCGAACTCCTTGGTGAAGAGCGAAGAGGTGATGCGCGCGTGCTGCCGCTCCACCACCTCGAGCGGAAGGCCGGTCAGCTTCGCCACCGTGTCGCTCGCCGCCTTGCCGCCAGCTTCGACGCCCGAGGCAAGCTCGACCAAATAATCGGTCATGGCGTAGCGCTCGGATTCCTTCAGCGCGTCGCGCAACGCCGCGCGCTCGGTGATGCCCTTGCTCTCCAGGTTGACGGCGGCAAGCGATGGCAGCTCGAGCGCCCAGGAGAGCGGGTTGTAATCGTCGCCATAGAGCAGGGAGAATTCGAGCACGGGGGAGATCAGCACGATGCCGCTCGGAGAGTTGGTCCCGCTCTTCTGTAAGGCGCGGGCCAGGCTCGCGGCGCGGAAGCCGCCATAGCTCTCGCCCATGAGAAACACTGGCGACAGCATGCGAGCCTGCTTGATCAGATAGAGCCGCACGAAATCGGCGAGCGCGTCGGTATCCTGCTCCACGCCCCAGAAGTCTTCGTCTTTGCCCTCGCGCGCGTGGCTGTAGCCGGTGCCGACGGGATCGACGAAGACGAGATCGGTCATGTCGAGCCAGGTGCTCGGATTGTCGACGAGCTCGGGCGGGGGGCCCTGGACCTCGCCCTTGTCATTGGCCTGAACCACGCGCGGGCCGATGCCGCCGAGATGCAGATAGGCGGACGCGGCGCCGGGGCCGCCATTGAAGACGAAGGTGATGGGGCGCTTGGTGTTCAGCGGGTCGCGCGTATAGGCGGTGTAGAAGATTTCCGCCGTGGTTTTGCCGTCGGAGCCGGTGAGGGGAATGGTCCCCGCTGTGGCCGTGTAGCCGAGCTGCTCGCCGTCGACGGTGACGCTGTGATGGGTGATCGAGGCCGGGGGCAGGGACGATGCCGCCGCGTCCGCCGTCGTCGCCTCGACTGGCTTGGCGTCGGTTGACGGCGCATCGGCGCTTTGCGTCGCCGCGACCGGCGGGTGGCCTTGCGGCACGTCTTGGGCAAACGCCGGGCCAGCGAGCAGCGCCAGCACCGCCGCGAGGGGAAGCGAACGCGCAAGGAGTGAAGAGCTGTGGGTCACGCGGATGGGGATCCCTATAGGGCTTGTGGGCCGGATGCACGCCTTGCGCTCACACTTAGGG
>JBAUEK010000370.1:0-3920 GCA_049678565.1 Methyloceanibacter sp.
GATCATGAATATCCGTTCGAGCGCGACCGCGCTGCGCCAGGAGCAATGCCGCTCGAACGTGTTCCACATCATCCCCGACTACGCCATGCGCGCCGACGCGCTCGCGCAATATCTGATCTGGAAGAAATGGCCCAAATGGTTCGTGATCCGCCGCGACACGCCGCAGGATCAGGACTATCTCGCCCAGGTCCAGCGTTCGGCCGCGCGCTTCGGCGGCAAGGTGGTCGACGACAAGGTCTATGATTTGCCGCCAGGAGCGCGGAATTTGGATTCAGGCTACCAGCAGGTGCAGTCCCAGATCCCGATGGAGACGGAAGGCGCGCCCGAGCATGACGTCGCCTGGGTCATCAACAGCGATGACGATTTCGGTGACTACCTCGCTTACCGCACCTCTACGCCAAGGCCGGTGGTGGGCACGCAAGGATTACAGGCGACGGCCTGGGACAAGTCCTACACCGAATCCGGCGGCATGCATTTTCAGAACGCCATCCCGCGCATCGCCAAGCGCCAGCCGGTCGAGCGCGACTACACCGCCTGGCTCGGCTTTCGCGCTATCGCCGATGCGGCGATGAAGTCGGGCACGACCGCGCCCCAGGAGGTGAAGGCCTACATGCTTTCGGACCAGTTCAAACTCGAAGGCTTTAAGGGACAGGCGATGAGCTTCCGCACCTGGGACCACCAGATGCGCCAGCCCATCATCCTCGGCGGCGGCACCCGTGTCCCCGTCTCGACCTCGCCGCAGGAGGGCTTCCTGCATCCCACCAACATCACCGACACCCTCGGCTTCGATGAGCCCGAGACCAAGTGCAAATTCTAATAACCACTCCGAAGGTAGTCCCCTATGTTTAGATCCTCCATCACCGCGGCGCTGGCGGCTTCTCTTCTGCTCACCACCCCGTGCTTCGCCACCACGATTTTCATCTCCAACGAGAAGGACAACACCATCACCGTGATTGATGGCGACTCGCTTGAGGTCAAGAAGACCATCAAGGTGGCGCGCCGTCCGCGCGGCATCGTGCTCAGTCCCGATTTCAAGGAGCTGTTCGTGGCCGCCGGCGACGGCGACATCATGGATGTCATCGACACCGAGAAACTGGAGGTGACGCGCCAGCTTGAATCCGGGCCGGACCCAGAGCTGATGGCCGTCGATCCAAAGGGCGAGATCATCTACATCGCCAATGAGGACGACAGTCTGGTCACCATCATGGACATCAAGAGCGGGGAGGTGCTGGCCGAGGTTCCCGTCGGCGTCGAGCCCGAAGGCATGACGGTAAGCCCCGACGGCAAATATACCGTCGCGACCTCCGAGAGCACGAGCATGGCCCATGTCATTGACAACGCCACCAACACGCTGATCGCCAATGTGCTGGTCGACTCGCGGCCGCGCGAGGCCAAGTTCACGCCGGACGGCAAGGAGCTGTGGGTCTCATCCGAGATCGGCGGTTCGATCTCCGTCATCGATCCCACCACCTGGAAGGTCACCAAGCGGATCACCTTCGAGGTCCCGGGCGTCCGGCCCGAGCAGTTGCAGCCGGTCGGCATGGACTTCACCAGGGACGGCAAGCTGCTGTTCACGCCGCTTGGTCCGTCCAATCGCGTCGCCGTCATCGACGCCGCGACCAAGGAGGTCAAGGAGTACATCCTGGTCGGCCAACGCCCTTGGCATGGTGAGTTCGGTCCGGACGACAAGAAGTATTATGTCGCCAATGGCCTCACCAACGACATGACGGTCATCGACGTCGAAAGCCTCAAGGCTGAGAAGTCGGTGCCGGTCGGACGTCTGCCCTGGGGCGTCGCCATCATGCCCTGACGGGCTTGGCCACGTCTCACGAATGGGTTGTCCCGGTCCCCCGACTCCGTAGAGCGATGATTGCTTCGGCTGCCCACCAGATCAGCAGCGCCCCCGTCAATGCGATCGCGAGGTTGCTGAGCAGGCCCGTGATGCCGACGGCGATCGCCAGCGCCCAATGGGCGGGGTGACGCAAATCCTTGAGCAGGGCGATATGCAGCAGGCCGGCGATGGCGAGCAATCCCGCGAGGATCGGCAACGGGAAGCCCGCGAGAAGGGCAGGGAGACTGGCACCCAAGGCAACGGCAAGGAACAGCAATGTGGCGCCCAAGAATATGGGGGCGCCGCCGGTACGGGCCCCGAAGCCGTAATGGGCGGTCATGCCGCCTGCGCCATGGCACACCGGCATGCCGCTGATCGCACCAGCGAACAGGTTGGTCACGCCGAGACTGAGCGCTAGCCGTCCGGGCCGCACGCGATCTGCCGCCCGCCCAAAATAGGTCCGGGCGACGTCTGCGGTCGCCAAGCACGAATTGGCGAAGGTCAGGGGCAGCTGCGGCAGCACCAGCGCCACAGCCGCGGTGGCGAAGGCCGCGCCGCTCAGCTCGGGAAAATCGATGGGCGCGGGGCCGAACGCGAGGGGTCCCTGATAAGCCAGGACCATAGCGACGGTGGCAAGCACGATGAGGACGAGCGCCACGGTGAGCCGGTGCAGCAGCAGGCCCGCAGCCGCTATCGCTATGGCGCCGGCCACCAGCCACCAGGTCGGCTGGACGTGATCCGCGAACTCAGGCGGCGGCGCGGTGCAAAGGTTCCAAGCCAGCTTACAGAATAGCAGTCCGACCGAGAGCTGCACGCCGCGGATGATCGGCTGCGGAAAGATCTTGGCGACCCGATCCAGCAGCCCGGAGGCACCGAGTGCGACGAATATGCCCCCGATCAACAGCGCCCCGGCCGCGATCTCGTCGGCGCCGAGGCCTTGGGCGATGGCGATCACGCCGAAGGCCTTCAACGGCTGCACCGGCACTGGCAGCCGGTAGATAAAGCCTGCCGCCACATAGAGCAGGGCGGCGGGGAGCAATACGGCCGTGGCGGAGAGGCCGTTCTTGACGATCAGGGCCACGGCGATCGGCACCAGCACGCCGAGATCGGCGACGGCCCCGGCGAGCTCCGCCCGGTCAAACCGCAATCCCTTCAAGTCTCCTGAAGCTGACACCGGAATCATCCCTTCCGTGCGGCTGCAATCCGGATGGTCATGGTTTCGGCGGCCCATCGCCGCTCAGGACCAGAGCGAGCTTCTTGGCGTCGCTCACCAGCGCATTGATCAGCGGTGTCAGGGGGTTGCGCTGTGGCACGACCAGCCCGATCGAATGTTTCACCTCGGGCTCGACGATGGGAATCGCCCGTACCGTGTCGGTCAGGCCCAAGGCGGATGCAAGCCTGGCGGGCATCACGCTCGCCCACCGTCCCGTGCGCACATGGGCGAACAGGACGATGATCGAATCGGATTCGAGCGTCGGCGCCACCTCCGCGCCAGCCTGCCGCAACAAATCCTCGATGATGCGGCGGTTCTGCATGTCGGGGGTGAGGAGGCAGAGCGGCACCTTGCCCACCTCGGCCCAGGTAACGCTGTCGCGATTGCCGAGCGGACTGTCGGAGGAGGTCAGCAGCCGGTACTCCTCGCTATAGAGCGGGACGGATTGCACGCGGCCGAGCGGCTCGTTGTCGAGATAAGTGAGCCCCGCGTCCACCTCCAAATTCTCCAGCTCACCCAGCACCTCGATCGAATTGCGCGAGAGGATGGCAAAGCTCACATCGGGGTGCTTGGCCCGGTATGGGGTGGTGAGCATCGCCACCATGGCCAGCGCGGTCGGAATGGCGGCGATGCGGATATGGCCCGCGAGGCCGTGTTTCAGCGCATCGATCTCCTGATGCATGGCGCGGGTGTCGCCGACGATGCGGCGGGCCCAGTCGAGCACCCGTTCGCCCTCGGGGGTGAAGCCTTGGAAGCGCGATCCGCGTTGCACCAGCAGAACGCCGAAACCGTCCTCGAGCTGCTTGATCCCGGCCGAGAGCGTGGGCTGGCTCACGCCGCAAGCCTCGGCCGCATGCCCGAAATGCCGCTCGCGGG
>JBAUEK010000371.1:0-6290 GCA_049678565.1 Methyloceanibacter sp.
TTTGGTGATGGCGCCGAGATAATTGCCGAGATGCAGATTGCCGGTGGGCTGAACGCCGGAGAATACGCGGGTCTTTGCGGCTGCCATGCTTCGCCCCTGATCGCAAAACTCGGGCGGTTATGGCTTGAGGTCAGCCGATGCGCAAGCGCGGGTGTCGGCCGAGTCCAGCTCGCGGATCTGCTCGGCGATGGCGACGGTGCGCTGGGCCATGGCGAAATGCAGCCGCTCGACCATGCGCCCTTCGACCCTGGCATATAGAGCACGCTCCGGCGTGGCCTGCCTTGCATGGCAAGGAATCTCAGCCTCAGCCAGGGGTCAGCCGCCTGAGCAGGGATTTAGGCTCGACCGCACCGAGCAGCGAGGCCGCGACGCCATAGACGGCAAGGCCGGTGGCGACCAGCGCCAGCAGTGCCGCGATTTGCACGATCAAGCCGTTGGCCGGGGCGAACCAGCCCTCGCCCCCGCGCGCCATGGCCCAGACCGCGGCGCCCATCAGCAGCGTCGCGGCGCAGATGCCGGGGAAGCGGCGGCGGAAGATGGCATCGAGGGAAAATTCGTTGCGGGCCTTGAGCGTGCCGGCAAGGAGGACGACTTGAAGCCAGCCGGCGATGGAGGTGGCGATGGCGATGCCAACCGCGCCGAGGACCACGAACAAAGTGAGGCCCAAGGCGACATTGGCGGCCATGCCGATGCCGGCATAGATCATCGGCGTCTTGGTATCCTCGCGGGCGAAGAAGCCCGGATGAAACACCTTGATCAGGACGAAGGCGGGCAGGCCCGGGGCCAGCGCGGCCAGCATCGCCGCGGTGGCCTTGGCGTCGATCGCGGTGAAGGCGCCATGCTCGAACAGCACCCGGATGATCGGGCCGGCGGCGAGAAACAGCGCCATTGCCGCCGGCAGGGTCAATAGCAGCGCGGTCTCCAGCGAGCGGTTCTCGGCGGCAATGGCCCCGGCATGATCGCCGGCGCGAAAGCGGCGGCTGAGCTCGGGCAGGAGCACGACGCCGATAGCCACGCCGATCACGCCGAGTGGAAGTTGAAACAGACGGTCGGCGTAATACAGCCAGGACACGACCCGGTCCTGGAGCGACGCGATCACGGTGTTGAGCACGACCGTGATCTGGCCCATGCCGCCGGCGATCAACCCGGGCGCGGCGAGCGCCAGCAGCCGGCGCATGTCGGCATTCAGCCGCGGCGGCCGAAACGAGAGCCGCATTTTCGCCCGCGTCGCCGCCACCGCGACCACCACCACCTGCAACACGCCCGAAGCGGCGATGCCCCAGGCGAGCGCGATCGCGGCGGCGCTCTGACCGCCATCGCCAAAGGCCATGACCGCCAGCAATATGGCGATCAACACGATGTTGAGCAGGCTCGGAGCGAAGGCGGCAATGGCGAAGCGGCCGAGCGCATTGAGAATGCCGGAATAGAGCGCGACCAGGGACATGCAGAGCAGGAACGGCAGGGCGATGCGGGCGAGCAGGACGGCGAGATCGAATTTGGCCGGGTCGGTGGTAAAGCCCGGCGCCAGCAGGAGCATGAGCCAGGGCATGGCGATCTCGCCCAAGACGGTGAACACCAGAAGCACGAGGGTGAGCCCGGCCAGCGCCTGCTCGGCGAAGGCGCGCGCCCCCGCCTCCCCCACCTCGCCATGAAAACGCTTGGCGAAGAGCGGGATGAAGGCCGCGTCGAAGGCGCCCTCGGCGAAGAGGCGGCGGAATAGATTGGGGACGCGAAAGGCCACGAAGAAGGCGTCGGCGACGGGTCCCGCGCCCAGCACCGCCGCGATCAACACGTCGCGGACGAAGCCGAGAACGCGGCTGAAGGCGGTCATCGCACCGACGGTGGCGAATGCGCGGTAGAGGGCCATGGTCTAGAGCCGTGGAGAGGTGGTCAGTAGCTTACGCGGGCGAAAACGCCGCCTCCGAATGCGCCACCAGGGCCTTGGTCAGGCGCTCGCGGATCGCGGACATGCGGCTCGTGCTCGTGATCTTCTTGCCTGTGAGGTCGGTCACGTAGAACACGTCGACGGCCTTCTCGCCGAAGGTGGCGATGTGGGCCGAGGCGATGTCGAGATTCAGATCGGCGATCTCGCGCGTCACGTCATGCAGCAGTCCTGGCCGGTCGAGACCGTTGATCTCGATCACGGTGAGCGCGTCCGACAGCGTGTTGTCGATCACCACCTGCGGCTCAACCGTGAAGGCGGACAGCCGCGCCTTCGGCTTCTTCTTCTTGGCGACGACGTCGGCGAGCCTCGCCTCGCCCTTCAGCAGCTTCTCGATCGTCGCCGCGATCTTCTTCGCCCGCCGCTCCTCGTCCTCGGCGTGGCCGAACTCGCGCTCAAGGTGGATGGTGTCGAGCGCCATGCCGTCGCGCGTGGTCGAGATCTGGGCATCGACGATATTGGCGCCGGCTCCGGCGCAGGCGCCGGCCGCGAGCGAAAGCAAGCGCGTGTGGTTCGGCGCCAGCAGCGTGATCTCGGTCACGCCGCGGAAGGCGTCGGTAGCGATGTGGGTGACGAGCGTCTTGCGTTTCGCCTCGGCGGCGCGGGTGAGCTTGGCGTGCTCGGCGATGACGTCGAGATCGGTGCGCAGCCAATAGGCCGGATAGTGACGGTCGATGAAGCGGTCGAGCGCGGCTTGCGGCCAATCCTTGAGCCTCGATCTGAGCTCGTCCTGGGCGCGGGTCATGCGCTCGGTGCGCGACAGCGTGGTGTGGCCGCCACCGAGCAGTGGCTCGGTCTCGAAATAGAGCGTGCGCAGCAACTGCCCCTTCCACCCGGTCCACACCCCGGGCCCGACGGCGCGGAGATCGGCGACAGTCAGCACGAGCAGCAGTTTCAACCTCTCGCG
The DNA here is from genome assembly GCA_049678565.1 of Methyloceanibacter sp. Lineage (GTDB taxonomy): Bacteria > Pseudomonadota > Alphaproteobacteria > Rhizobiales > Methyloligellaceae > Methyloceanibacter. Next base: position 2,850 of record JBAUEK010000371.1, read on the forward strand.
GCTTTGCACCACGTCGGCAAAATCGCGGATGGTCTTGGGGTCGTTCAGATCGCGGCTCTGGGCGAAGGTGCTCATGGTGAGATGATGCTCGACCAGCCACGAGGCGGTCTCGGTCTCGGAGGCGGTCAGGCCGAATCTCGGCCCCAGCTCGCGCGTGATCCGGGCGCCTGCCTCCGAATGATCCTCGTCACGGCCCTTGGCGATGTCGTGCAGAAGCACCGCGACATAAAGGGCGCGCCGATTGTCGATGGTCCTGATCACCTCGGTCGAGACCGGATGCTCGGCGGCATAGCGCCCGCGCTCGATGTCGGAGAGGAACCCGATCATGCGGATCAAATGCTCGTCCACGGTGAAGTGGTGATACATGTTGAACTGCATCATCGAGATGACGCGGCCGAAATCGGGAACGAAGCGGCCGAGCACGCCCGCCTCGTTCATGTTGCGCAGAACCGATTCAGGATCGCGGGCGTCCGACAGCAACTTGAGGAACAGGCGGTTGGCCGCGGGGTCTTCGCGCAAGCCGTCGTCGATCAGGCGAATGTTCGCCCGCACCTGACGCAACACCTCGGGTGAAAAAGTCGCTTGCTGCACGTCGGCCAGCGCAAACAGCCGGATGAAGTTGACCGGGTCCTTGACGAACACGTCCTTGTGGTTGGCGCTGATGCGGCCGTTCTCGATGCGGAAGTCCGAGGTGCGCCGGAGTTTGGCGCGGCGGCGCCAGCCGAACGGCGACAACAGCGTGCCGAGCGAGGGCAGCGACTTCAACTGCTTCATCTCAAGCGCCGAGCAGACGATGCGCGTGAGCTCGCCCACCTCCTTGGCGACGAGAAAATAGTGCTTCATGAAGCGCTCGACGGCACGAAGGCCAGCATGCTCGCGATAGCCGAGCCGTTCCGCCATCGCCTGTTGCAGGTCGAAGCTCAGACGCTCCTCGGGGCGGTCGGTGAGAAAATGCAGCTGGCAGCGGACGGACCAGAGAAAACCCTCGCAGCGGCGGAAGCTCACATACTCCCCCGGCGTGAACACACCGGCGTCGATGAACTCCGCTTCGGCCTTGTCCGGATAGAGGTGCTTGGCGAGCCAGTGCAAGGTGTGCAGGTCGCGCAAGCCACCCTTGCCTTCCTTGATGTTGGGCTCGACCAGATAGCGCGACGCGCCGGATCTGGCGTGACGGGCATTCTGCTCCTCGAGCTTGGCGTCGATGAAGGCCCGGGCATTGCCCTCGAGCACGTCCTGGCGGAAGCGCTGCTGGAATTCGGCAAACAGAGTTTCGTCGCCGAGGATCAGGCGCGCATCGAGCAAGGCCGTGCGGATGGTCATGTCGGTGTGCGAAAGCCGCACGCATTGGTCGATGTTGCGCGTGGCGTGGCCCACCTTGAAGCCCAGATCCCAGAGCAGATAGAGCATGTATTCGGCGACGCTTTCGCCCCAGGCGGTCTGCTTGTAGGGAAGCAGGAACAGGAGATCGATGTCTGAGCCCGGCGCCAGCATGCCGCGCCCGTAGCCGCCTTGCGCCACCACGGCCATGTGCTCGGCCGCGGACGGGTTCTTGGCCGGATAGACATGATTGGTGGTGAAATCGTAGGCGAGCCGGATCAGAGCGTCCTGGAAGGCGCTCAAGCCCTCGGCGCAAGCCCGCCCGTCGCCGTCGCGCTCAAGCTGGAGCTTGGCTGCGGCGCGCGCCTCGTCGACGAGCTGCTTCAGGCGCTCGACCAGCGCGATCCGGAGCGACGAATCCTGCCCGGAACAAGAATGGGCAAGCTCGGAGGTCTCCTGACGCAAGGCGTCGAGATCGAAATAGGGCGCCAATTTGACGACTGCTTGGTCCATGGGCCTTTCTAGCACTCCGCACTTAAGGCCCGGTAGTGCGGTCCAGCAAGCCTTTGAGCCGGTAGATCGCGTCAAGCGCCTCGCGCGGGGTCATGGCATCGGGCCGCAGCGCCTCGATCGCGGCTGCGAGCGGCGAGGCCACCGGGGCGTGCGGAGCCTGAACGGATTTGGCGGCGCTGAACAAGGGCAGATCGTCGGCGAGATCCGACGGCTTCGGCCTGCCGTCGGCCTTCTCCAGCTCGGTCAGCACCTCGCTCGCCCGAACGAGCACGGGCTGGGGCAGCCCGGCGAGCTTGGCCACGTGGATGCCGTAGGAGCGGTCGGCGGCGCCAGGCACGACGCGATAGAGAAAGATGATCTCGTCGCGCCATTCCTTGACCTCGACCGTGGCGTTGGCGGCGTGGGCAAGGCGATCGGCGAGCGCGGTCAGCTCGTGATAATGCGTTGCGAACAACACGCGGGAGCGGTTGACCTCGTGCAGATATTCGAGCGTCGCCCAGGCGATGGAGAGGCCGTCGAAGGTCGCCGTCCCGCGGCCGATCTCATCCAGCACGACGAAGGACCGCGGGCTCGCCTGATTGAGGATGGCCGCCGTCTCGACCATCTCGACCATGAAGGTGGAGCGGCCGCGGGCGAGATCGTCGGCGGCGCCGACGCGGCTGAACAGGCGATCGACAATGCCGATATGCGCAGCCTTGGCCGGCACGAAGGAGCCTGCCTGCGCCAGCACGGTGATCACGGCGTTCTGGCGGAGGAAGGTCGATTTGCCCGCCATGTTGGGGCCGGTGACGACGAGAATGCGCGTGCCTTCGCCCTCCGCCTCGGCCCCGAGCCGGCAGTCATTGCCGACGAAGCTGGCGCCATCGCCGCGGGCTAGACTTGCCTCGACCATCGGGTGGCGTCCCTCCTCGATGGCGAAGACGGGACTGTCATCGACCTCGGGCCGGACATAGGACTGCTCGACCGCGAGCTCGGCCAGCCCCGCATGATGATCGAGCTCGGCCAGCCCGCCGCTTGCCTCGGCCAGAGCGGCCTGCTCGGCGAGCACGGCTTCGCTCAGACGGGCGAAGAGGTCGAGCTCGAGCGCGAGCGCCCGCTCGGCCGCGGTGGTGATCCGCGCCTCGAGCTCGGCCAGCTCGAGCGTGGAGAAGCGCATGACATTGGCCAGCGTCTGCCGGTGCACAAAGGTTTCGGCGTGGGGCGGATGGCTCAAGGTGGTGGCATTGGTCGCCGTGACCTCGATGAAATAGCCGAGCACGTTATTGTGGCGCACCTTCAGCGATTTGACGCCGGTGGCGTCGGCATAGCGCGATTGCAGGCCGGCGATGACTTGGCGGCTGCCGTCCCTGAGCTTCTGGTGCTCGTCGAGATCGCCGTTGAAGCGATCACGGATGAAGCCCCCGTCGCGCTTGTTCACCGGAAGCTCGTCCGCGAGCGCGCCGGCAAGCGTCGCCTCGACCGCCTCGGGCACGGATTTGAGCTTGATCACGATCAGGTCCAGCTCGTGCGGCAGGCCGAGCGCATCGGCGGCGCGGGTGAGTTGGGCGGCGAGCGCGCGCGCCGTGCCGATGGCGTCGTGCACGGCGCCTAGATCGCGCGGACCGCCTCGCG
>JBAUEK010000372.1:0-10915 GCA_049678565.1 Methyloceanibacter sp.
CCTTCCACGAAGACGTCACGGTCGGCATCGGCAAGCGGATCGTCGAGCTGATCACGCCGGCCTATTTGCGCATCGGCGGCTATTGGTATCCGCGGGGCGGTATTCCCATCGACGTGTTCTGGCAGCAGGGCACGCTACCTGAGGGGCTATGGCTGCCCGACCAGGGGGTCGCGCCGTATCGCGGCCGCGGCTGATCCAGCGAGCGCGAAGGACCCAATCCCCGCACCATGCGACGACCGGCCTTGATGGTCAGCGCCGCTTCGCCAGCCGGTCGATCTCGACCAGCTCGGTGAGCAAGGGTTCAAGCTCTCTGAGCGGCAGCATGTTCGGCCCGTCGGACGGCGCGCGGTCGGGGTCCTGATGCGTCTCGATGAATATCCCTGCCACGCCGACCGCCACGGCCGCGCGTGCCAGCACCGGTACGAAACGCCGTTCGCCCCCGCTTTGAGCGCCCTGCCCTCCAGGTTGCTGCACCGAATGGGTGGCGTCGAAAATCACCGGCGCGCCCGTCTCGGCCAGGATCGGCAGCGCGCGCATGTCGGAGACGAGCGTGTTGTAGCCGAAGGAGACGCCGCGCTCGGTGACGAGCACATTTGGATTGCCGACGCCGACCAGCTTCGCCACCACATGCCGCATGTCCCAGGGCGCCAGGAACTGCCCTTTCTTCACATTGACCACCTTGCCCGTCCGGGCCGCCGCCAGCAGCAGATCGGTTTGGCGGCAAAGGAATGCCGGGATCTGCAGCATGTCCACGGTCTCGGCCACGGCCGCGCATTGCTCCGGCTCATGCACATCGGTGACGACGGGGAGTCCAAGCCGCTCTCTGACCTCGGCGAATATCGGCAAGGCCTCGGCCAGACCGAGGCCGCGGGCGCTGCCGAGGCTCGTGCGGTTGGCCTTGTCGAAGGAGCTCTTATAGACGAGCCCGATGCCGAGCCGAGCTGCGATCTCCTTCAGCGCCGCCGCGGTCTCCAGTGCGTGCTCCCGGCTCTCGAGCGCGCAGGGCCCAGCGATCAAAGCCAAGGGCAAGGCATTGCCGAATTTGGCCGTGCCCACGGCGACGACGGGGCTTGGAGGGGGCTTCATGGCGGCGGTCATGGCCGGACCATGGGGTGGTCAAGCTCAGCCGTCAATCGTCTGGCGGGCTTGCGCCAGGACGCCGGCCACATAGGTGGCACGCACGGCGCGGTCGTCGCCAAGCGTCATCAGCACGAACAACGTCTCCTCCAGCGAGCGAGACCGTGCCTCGCGGAAGGAAAGCAGCGGCGTGGCCTTGGGATCGAGCACTACGATGTCGGCCTCGCGCCCGGCCTGAAGCGAGCCGATACGATCCTCAAGGCCGAGGGCGTCCGCGCCACCGAGCGTGGCGAGATAGAGCCCTCTGAGCGCGTTCATCGGCGCACTGTTCAAGGCGGCGATCTTATAGGCCTCGTTCAGGGTCTGCAGCAGCGAGAAGCTCGTGCCGGCGCCGATATCGGTGCCGAGGCCGACACGGATCGGCCGCTTCGGGTCCTTGGCGACGCTGAGACGGAACAGACCGCTGCCAAGGAACATATTCGAGGTGGGGCAATGGGCGATCGAAGCGTCCCGCTCATGCACGCGTGCGAACTCGGAATCGGAGAACCAGACGCAATGGCCGAGGATGGTGCGGCGCCCGACGAGACCATAGTGGTCGTAAATGTCGAGGAAGTCCTTTCGTTCGGGGAACAATCCGGTGACGAAGGCGACCTCCTCCCGGTTCTCGGCGATATGGGTCTGCAATGCGAGCTCGGGATGTTCGCGCCACAATGTGCTTGCGGCCTCGAGCTGGGCCGGCGTGCTCGATCCGGCCCAGCGCGGCGTGATGGCGTAGCCGAGCCGCCCCTTGCCGGCCCATTTGGCGATCAGCGCCTTGGATTGGTCGTAACCGCTTTGCGCCGTATCGCGGAGCGCCTCTGGCACGTTGCGGTCCATCATGCATTTCCCGGCGAGGAGACGCATGTTGCGGCTCAGGGCTTCCGCAAACAGGGCATCGACCGACTGCGGATAGACGGCACAGTAGACGCAAGCCGTGGTTGTGCCGTTCCGTAGGAGCTCGTCGCAGAAGACGCGGGCAACGGCACGGGCGTGCGTCTCGTTGGCAAACGCCTCCTCCGCCGGATAGATGTACTCGGTCACCCATTGCAGCAGCTGCTTTCCATAGGCCGCGATGACCTCGGTTTGGACGTAGTGAACGTGGGTATCGACAAATCCGGGCGTCAGCAGACAGCCGGAATAGTCCGTGATCGGAGTGGCTGCCGGCAGCGACGGCCTGACCGCCGCGTAAGGGCCGACGGCTTCGATGAGGCCACCGCGGCAGACGATCAGTCCGTCCGGTTCATGCAGGAGCGCCGTCGCCGGATCGACGACGAAAGGATCGGCGGTAAGGCTGACAATCGTGCCGCGGAGCGCCGTGACGGAAGCATCAGCCATGGTGCGAACTCTGCTAAACTTGTTTCAGTGTAGCCTCTGGGAGGAGCAACCCGGGCGATGATAGCGGTAAGATGCCTAATTGGCGCTAGCGTCTTCCTCGCTGGCGGAGTGGCGCTGGCAAATCCGATCGACGATTGCAATCAAAGCGCCGATTTGGAACGGCAGATCGGGGGCTGCACCGCGTTCCTACGGCAAGATCCCTTCAGTCCCCATGTCGCCCTCGCCTACGGCAATCGCGGCGTCGCCTACCTGTCGAAGCGTGAGGTCAAACGCGCCATCGAAGATTTCGACCAGGCGCTCGAAATCGATCCCCGCCAACCCAAGGTCTATGTCAATCGCGGCCTCGCCTATCGGGCCAAGGACGACCTCGATCGTGCCATCGCCGATTTCAGCGAGGCCATTGAGATCGACGCGCAATCTGGCGACGCCTTTGTCAACCGCTGCGTCGCCTATACGGATCAGGGTCAAACCGACTTGGCCATCGCCGATTGCGCCAAGGCGATTGTGCTGAACCCCAAGGACGCCGTCGCCTACAACGATCGCGGCGTCGCCTATGAGAAGAAGGGCAGTCTCGACAGCGCGCTTGCCGATTACAGCAAGGCCATCGAGCTCGATGGCGGCTTTGGCGAGGCCTACGCCAACCGGGCGGTGGTGTACGACCATCAAGGCGCCAAGGAGCGTGCCATTGCCGACTACCGCGCGGCGCTCGACAAGAGTCCGACCAGCGAAGACCGTGAAGAGCTTGAGGCGGCGCTCAAGCGTCTCGAAGCAGGCCCCTGAAAATCTTCGCAAATTCTGAGCGAGTATCGTCTCTGTTACAAGGCACCGTCATCTGCCATCATCCCGGCCTTCGCCATGGGGGGCATCATCATGAAAAAAGCAGTTGCGGAATTCATTGGCACTTTTGCGCTTGTCCTGGTCGGCTGCGGCGCGGCCGTCATCTCCGGCATGGGCACCGGGGCGACCTCTATCGACAGTCTCGGCATCGGCGCCGCGTTTGGGCTCACGATCGTCGCCATGGCCTACGGCATTGGCCAGATCTCGGGCTGCCACATCAATCCCGCGGTGAGCTTCGGCGTGCTCGTTTCGGGCCGGATGTCGATGGCGGATTTCGTGACTTACGTCATTGCCCAGGTTCTGGGCGCCATCGCCGGCGCAATCGTTCTTTATCTCGTCCTCTCCGGGAAAGCCTCCGGCTGGAGCGGCTCCCTCGGCCAGAACGGCTGGGGCCCCGGCTATCTCGGCGAGTACAATGTGACGGCGGCTTTCATCTATGAGGTGGTCGGCACCTTCCTGTTCCTGGTCTGCATTCTCGGCGTCACGCAAAAAGGCGCGCCGGTGGGGCTCGCAGGCCTCGCGATCGGGCTGACGCTGGTCGCGATCCATCTCTTCGGCATCAACATCACCGGCACATCGGTCAACCCCGCGCGCTCGCTCGGGCCGGCCATTGTCGGCTTCGGTACCAATCCGCAGGCGCTCCACCAGATGTGGCTGTTCATCGTGGCGCCGCTGATCGGCGCTGGGCTCGCGGGCTATCTGTTCAAGTCCGGCATTCTCGCCGCGGATGACGTCATCCCTGAGCGCGGAACGGCGACTTCCGACGTGGCGCCCGGCGCGTCGGCTCCACGCGAGCGGAAGTAGCAGTAGCGAGCTGAAACACAGACGAAGCGGGCGGGGTCACTCAGGTTCCGTCCGGCTCCATCTCGGCCGATCTCCCTCGTAGCGGCTGACGACGCCCGGAAACTCGGGCAGCCAGGGGTCGCGCCGGATCGTCCACAATTCGTAGCTTGGCTGCCACCGCGCGGGCTCGTCGAACGAGCCCGGATACACATAGATCTCATCCGGCCGGGAATAGTGGGAATAGATTTGCGAGCCGCAGGCTGGGCAGAAATATCGCCGCCCGTGCTCGGAGCTCGCGAAAGTGCCGACCTTCCCGGTGATCGTGACGGCATCGGTCGGGAACACGGCATAGAAGCTGTAGGGCGCGCCGTGCAGTTTTCGGCAGGTCAGGCAGTGGCAGATGCCGACGCGATAGGGCTCTCCCCTCGCCTCGACCCGGACCTTACCGCAGGCGCAGCCGCCTTTATGCACGTCGTCTGACATTTGGGGTTCCTTACGAACTTAAGTGACCTTGCTCGCGGCCTTGAAGCCGGACGGTAAGGAGCTGGCGAGCAGCATCAAAAACATCGAGGCCAAAGCTTCGGTAGAGGGCTTGGGCGGCGGCATTGCTACGTCCCGCCTCGACATGGACCGCGAGCACGCCGCGCCGCGCGCACTCGGCGAAGAGCGCGCTCAGGGCTTCGCGCCCCAGGCCTTGACGCCTGTGGGCCGGACGCACGTAGAGATCGTCGATAAAGGCGTCGGGACCGCCATACTCCATGCTGTGCCGAAGAGTGAGCACCACGTAACCGGTGGGTTCGCCATCCTGGAAGGCGATCCAGACGGCGCCTTTGGTGTCGTCGCCAAGCAAGGCCGAGAAGCTGTCGCTTGCCCACTGGCGGTCCAACGAAAATTCAGATTCGGCATAAAACTCGGCCATCAGCGCAACGAGAAGAGGCGTGTCGTCCGTGTCGGCGCGCCGCACCGTGACCATTGAAGCAGGCCTCGTCTTGATGTCTCTCAAGGCTACACCAGCCGCGACTGCTCCACGGCGGCGTGGATGAAGGAGGCGAAGAGCGGGTGTGGCTGGAAGGGCCGCGATTTCAGCTCCGGGTGGAACTGCACGCCGACGAACCAGGGGTGGTCCGGAATCTCCACGATCTCGGGCAGAAGCCCGTCCGGCGATAGGCCGGAGAAGCTCAAGCCAGCGGCCTCGAGCTTGTTGCGGTAGCGCATATTGACCTCGTAGCGGTGGCGGTGCCGCTCGGAGATGCGCGTGGTGCCGTAGATCTCGGCCACCTGGCTGCCCTTGGCCAGCACGGCGTCGTAGGCGCCGAGGCGCATGGTGCCACCAAGATTGCCGTTGGTTTGCCGTCTCTCCAGTTCCTCCCCCCGCATCCACTCGGTCATCAGGCCGATCACCGGCTCTTCGGTCGGGCCGAACTCGGTCGAGCCCGCGCCCTCGATGCCGGCCAGATCGCGCGCCACTTCGATCACGGCCATCTGCATGCCGAAGCAGATGCCGAAATAGGGCACGCCCCGCAGCCGCGCATATTTGGCGGCTCGAATCTTGCCCTCCGCGCCGCGCTCGCCGAAGCCGCCCGGCACCAAAATGCCGTGCACGTCCTCGAGATAGGCGGAGGCGTCCTCCTGCTCGAAGGTCTGCGATTCGATCCAATGCAGGTTCACGCGGACCTTGTTGGCGATGCCGCCATGGACCAGCGCCTCGCTCAGCGATTTATAGGCGTCCTTCAGCCCGGTATATTTGCCGACCACCGCCACATTCACCTCGCCGTCGGGATCGGCGATGGTCTCGGCGATCTGCCGCCACAGCTCCAGATTCGGCGGGGGCGCGTTCTTGATGCCGAAGGCTTCGAGCACTTCGCGGTCGAGCCCTTCGGCATGGTAGGCGACCGGAACCTCATAGATGCTCGCCACGTCGAGGGCCTGGATCACGGCCTCCGGGCGGACATTGCAGAACAGCGCGATCTTGCGCCGCTCGTCGCGTGGCAGCGGCCGCTCGCAGCGGCACAGCAGCACGTCCGGCTGAATGCCGATCGAGCGCAATTCCTTGACCGAGTGTTGCGTCGGCTTGGTCTTGAGCTCGCCGGCGCTCGGGATGTAGGGAACGAGGGTCAGGTGAATGAACACCGAATGGCCCCGCGGCAGCTCGTTGCCGAGCTGACGAATCGCCTCGAAGAAGGGAAGCCCCTCGATGTCGCCGACGGTGCCGCCGATCTCGCACAGGACGAAATCGATGCCGTCGTTGCCCTGGGTGATGAAGGACTTGATGGCGTCGGTGACGTGGGGAATGACCTGGACGGTGGAGCCGAGATAGTCGCCGCGCCGCTCCTTGGTGATGATCTGCTGGTAGATGCGCCCCGTGGTGACGTTGTCGGCCTGGCAGGCAGGCCTGCCGGTAAAGCGTTCATAGTGGCCGAGGTCGAGGTCGGTCTCGGCGCCGTCGTCGGTGACGAACACCTCGCCGTGCTGATAGGGGCTCATCGTCCCCGGGTCGACATTGAGATAGGGGTCGAGCTTGCGCAGGCGGACGCTATAGCCGCGCGCTTGGAGGAGCGCTCCGAGAGCGGCCGATGCCAACCCCTTGCCGAGAGAGGAGACCACGCCGCCGGTAATGAAGACGTACCGCGCCATGGGCCTCGAACATATACTGAAAGGGACGTGAGTCGTAGTGCAAAGGTGCGGGCGTCCACTGCTCCGCGCTTACCCGCCGCTAATCATGGATAATCGCGGCCAATCCCGGCAAATCGCCGCCTGTGCGCTCCGAGCCCGGCTCTATTGCGATTGAGGAACCTGCGGAGCCTGCGGTGCCTGCGAGGCTGGCGCGCCAGACGGCGCCGGACCCGATGGCAGCACCAGGCCAGGGAGAGAGCCTCCGCCCTGTACCGGGCCGCTCGTGCCTTGATCGAAGATCGACGTAGGACCGGACTGGCGGCTCGCGATGATGGTCAGAGCCAAGCTGGTGGCGAAAAACATGGCGCCCAGCACGGCCGTGGTTTTGGTCAGCGCGTTACCCGCGCCGCGCCCGGTCATGAAGCCGCCGCCACCGCCACCACCCCCGATTCCGAGGGCGCCGCCCTCAGAACGCTGTAGCAGCACCACGCCGATCAACGCCGCGGCGACCATGATATGAATTACAAGAAGCACTGTGGTCATCGTGTAGCCTTCGCTTTGCCAGGCGGTGTCTTAGCCGAATCCGCTAGGGCTTGGCTAGGCTTGGCTTCATCATCGCTGGCAGTCGATGGCGGGGCCGGTTTTCGGTCCGGCAAGGGCACCGCGGTGGCTTTGGTCACCTGCTTTGCCACCCCGCCGCCACGGCACCGAAACTGGATGTGCTCCTCGACCTTGAGGAAGTGCCTCACGCGGCTGATCGCCTCCTCGGTGAGATTCTCTTTGACCCAATCGGGCCCCCGGTCGAGGGCGGCCTGCATGTCCTTATTGAGCAGCTGCTTGCGCTCGAGCTGGAGTTTCGCGCAGCTCTCTTTGTCAAGCGGCTCCGCGACAGCAACGGACCCGAGGCCGGTGACCGCAGCCGAAACCAGGATAGCCATTGTGCAAGGGCGCAGCAACGATGTCAGGACTCCGCGAGGAGCCCTCTCCCACCAAACAGCAAGCCGTAGAATGGCGATATTTGTTTCGCTTGCCAACGCCTACTCACTCGTCCGCCCGGTCGTCATCGCCGGCGGGACCCCGTAAGCCGATAAGATAGCATAGAAATCGGCGGCCTTAAGGCTGGCGCCGCCCACCAGCGCGCCGTTGACGTCGGGGATGGCAAGGAGCTCGGCGGCATTGCCCGGCTTTACCGAGCCGCCATAGAGGATACGGACACCGCCGCCCTCCTGGGCGCCGAGCCGCCGGCTCAAACCCTTGCGGATGAAATCATGGACCTCCGCCACGTCGCCCGGCGTCGGCGTCAAGCCGGTGCCGATCGCCCAGACCGGCTCATAGGCGATGACGGTATTCACTGCATCCGCCGATGCGGGCAGCGATCCCTCGAGCTGGCGGCCGACGACTTCGAGCGTCGCGCCTTTCAGCCTCTCCTCCTTCGTCTCGCCCATGCAAATGATGGCCATGAGCCCGGCCCGATGTGTCGCCGCAGCCTTGGCGGCGACAAGCGAATCGGTCTCGCCATGGTCGGTGCGCCGCTCCGAATGGCCGACGATCACGGCGCGCGCACCAGCATCCGCCAGCATCTCGGCCGAGATATCGCCAGTATGGGCCCCTTGCGCGTCGGGGTGGCAATCCTGGCCGCCGAGCAGGATATCGCTCTTGGAGAGCGCGTAACGGGCTTGGGCGAGCAGAGTCGCGGGCGGACAGATCATGATGTCGGCCTCCGGACGCGGGCCTTTCGCCAGAAGGTCGAGAAGCGCCCTGATCTCGGCCAAAGCCGAGCTCTGCCCGTGCATCTTCCAATTGCCGGCAACGAGAGGCCTGACTGCGTTCACCCTGTTTCCCCGTTTCCCGCCCCTGGCCGAGATGAAAATAGGCCGATCGGCCCTCTGCGAATGATTAGCCGTACCCCGGATCGCCGCCTTGCCGCCTCACCTCTTGCTACCTATGATGCCGGCGCCGCGCGAGCAATCTCTCGAAAGATTGGCCCGTCGGCGCGGCGATTGCAAACAGCCAACAAGAAGGTGTCGAGGCGTGATACTTGATAATTTGCGAAAAGGAGCCGGCCGCCTGTTCGGCATGATCCTGATGGGCCTGCTCGTCTTAAGCTTCGCCGTGTGGGGCATCGCCGACATTTTCACCGGATATGGCAGCCAGACCTTGATCAAGGTGGGCGACACCGAAATCAACCCGCAGGACTATACCCGCGCCCAACAAGACGTGTTGCGGGTCATGAGCTCCAATGCGGGCCGAAGCCTGTCTTTGCAGGAGGCACGCGAGTCCGGTCTTGAGAACCGCGTGCTCGAGAGGCTGATCGGAGGGGCCGCTGTCGACAGCCACGCCAAGGATCTCAAACTCGGCGTCAGCGACAAGGCCATCCTCGAAGGCATCATGAAGGAATCCGCGTTCCAGGATTCCACCGGCAATTTCAGTGCGCTCGCCTTCCAGCAGGCTTTGCGCAATATGAGCTTAACCGAGCAAGGCTATCTGGCGGGGGAGCGGGAGCGCAATTTGCGGCGTCAGCTCCTGGCCACGGTCGGTAAGTCGCCGGCCGCGTCCCAGGTCTTCCTCAATGCGCTTAACAATTACAACAACGAGACCCGCAGCCTGCGTTACGTGCTCGTGCCGAAGAGCGCAGCCGGAGCCGTGCCCGACCCGACCGAAGAGGATCTGAAGCGCTTCTACGACAATCACCATGCCCAATATACGCAGCCGCAGTTGCGTAAGGTGGGTGTGCTTGCCGTCACGCCAGAGGCCGTCAAGGACAAGGTGCAGATCACCGAGGATGATCTGAAGGCGACCTTCGAACGCGACAAGGACAAGCTCGGCACGCCCGAGCGCCGTCGCGTGCAGCAGATCTCATTCGCGGATAATGCCGCCGCCAATGCCGCCCATCAGAAGATCGAGGGCGGCACGGATTTCATCGCCCTCGCCAAGGAGCAAGGCCTGAGCGAGAGCGACATCGATCTTGGCCTCCTCAAGCGAACGGAGATGGCCGATGCCGCGATCGCCGACGCCGCGTTCCAACTCGAAAAAGACAAGGTGAGCGAGCCTGTGACCGGGCAGCTTGGCCGGACCGTCTTGCTGCGCGTGACCGCCATCGAGCCCGGCAAGATCGTGACCCTCGAGGATGCGAAGCCGGAGCTGGAGAAGAAGCTCCTCAAGGAACGTGCTCAAGGCGCGATCTTCGATCTTCACGACAAGATCGAGGACGAACGCGCCTCCGGCACGCAGCTTTCCGAGGTCGCGGGGAAATTCAAGCTCAACTATCAAGTCTACGATCAAGTCGACCGCAAGGGTCAGGGTCCCGACGGCAAGGCGCTGGAGCTGCCACAGAAGACCGATCTCTTGAACGCCATCTTCGCCACCGATTCTGGCGTCGAGAACGACCCGATCGACGCCAAGGATGAGGGATTGATCTGGTATGAGGTGTTGGGGGTCACGCCGCAGCAGCTGAAGCCTTTCGACCAAGTGAAGGACGAGGTCGGGAAGGATTGGCGGCTCGACGAGGAGCGGACCAGGCTGGCGAAATATACCGACGATCTGGTGAAGCAGCTCGCCGCGGGAAAGACCCTTGACGAGCTGGCCAAGGAGCTCAACACCGAGGTTCTGCCGTCCGAACCGCTGAAGCGTAGCGGTCTCACCGTGAATGTGTTGCCGGTCGCGGTGACGCAGGCCTTTACCCTGCCCCAAGGCGGTTACGGTTCGGCCCCTTCTGGCGTCAATGAGTCTCGCATCGTCTTCCAGGTGGATACGATCACGCCGGCGCCACCGCTCGATGCGGCGACAACCGCGGCGCTGGAGCGCCAGCTCAAGCAGTTCATGGGCGAAGACATCATCGGGGAATATTTCTCCGCCTTGGAGTCGCGCTACGGCGTCACCGTCAATCAGCAGGCGCTGGCGAAGCTCGCGGGGAGCAGCGAACAGCAATGAGTTCGGCGGAGGCCATTTCGGTTACGGCGTTGCCGCAACAGGGTGGTGCTCCGATCGAGCCGGACTTCTCGATTTTCGCTCGCCTCTATGACGGGGGCACGCCGCAAGTCGCCTGGACGCGGCTCGTCGCCGATCTCGAGACACCGGTCTCGGCCATGCTCAAGCTCGCGCATGAGCGGCCGAACAGCTTCCTGCTGGAATCGGTCGAGGGGGGCGCCGCGCGCGGCCGCTACTCGATTATCGGTTGCGAACCCGACCTGATCTGGAGGGCCAATGGCGCCCGGGCCGAATTGAACCGGAC
>JBAUEK010000373.1:0-1785 GCA_049678565.1 Methyloceanibacter sp.
AGGTTGAAGAACCAGATCGAAAAATTGCGCACGACCGTGGCCGCGGCAATCTCCTCCTTGGGCCGTTCGAAGATATGGTCAAGGTAAGAGCGAAAATTCATGGGGCCGCCGGGGCGCGCGGGTCACAGTGCGTCGGCGCCCATCTCCCCGGTGCGCACCCGCATGGCGCCTTCGAGGTCGAGCACGAACACCTTGCCGTCGCCGATCCGGCCCGTACGCGCCGCCTCGCCAATGGTCTCGACCACGCGGTCCGCGAGCACGTCGTCGACGGCGATCTCGAGCTTCACCTTGGGCACGTAATGCATGGTGTATTCGGCACCGCGATAGATTTCGGTCTGACCCTTCTGCCGGCCAAAGCCGCGCACTTCGGTCACGGTGAGCCCCTGCACGCCGATGCCGGCGAGCGCCTCGCGCACGGCGTCGAGACGATGCGGCTGGATCACTGCAATGATGTACTTCATGGCACTCGCTCTCCGATTGCGTCGTTGGCGTCGCCGTCTGCCGGTATGAAAGGAGGACAATCACCTCGCGGGAGTGAAAAATTCGGCCCCTTCCGGCCTTTCGTCAAGGAGTTTTGGCGCCTTTGCTTTCAAACGAAAGTGAGTGAGGTTATCGGTCGGCGGACCGATCGCCTGCGAGGTTCGAAACGGCCATCACGCCAAGAGCAGCCCCAATCGACCATGCGGGGCCTCGGTCTATCGGCCCTTACATATTGTAGGCGCGTTCGCCGTGAAGGCGAAGGTCAAGCCCTTGCTCCTCGGTCTCGGCGTCGACGCGCAAGCCGCCAAAGGCCTGCACAGCCTTGGCGATGAAGAAGCTCACCACCAGCGACCAGATCAAGACGGCGACAAGCCCCAAGATCTGAATGACGAGCTGATTGCCGATGGTCCGGCCCTCGGGGAGGCCCGCACCTCCCAGCGCCGAGTCGATGAAGATCGCCGTGAGCAGCACGCCGATCGCGCCGCCGACGCCATGCACCGCGAACACATCGAGAGAATCGTCGATGCGGAGCCGATGCTTGATCAGCATGACCATGGCGTAGCAGACAGACCCCCCAACCAGACCAAGAATCAGAGCTCCGCCCGGCCCGACATAGCCGGAGGCCGGCGTGATGGTGGCAAGGCCGGCGACCGCGCCGGTGACGATGCCGATCATGCTGGGCTTGCCGAATTTGACGCCTTCGATGACGAGCCAGACAAGTGCTGCCGTCGCCGCCGAGATATGGGTGACGGTCATAGCCATGCCCGCATCGCCGCCCGCCTTCAAAGCGCTGCCGGCATTGAAGCCAAACCACCCAACCCAGAGCATGCAGGCGCCGGCCATGGTCATCCACGGCGCGTGCGGCGGCCTTACGTCGTCGGGAAAGCCGCGCCGTGGCCGGATGATGATGGCGAGAACCAGCGCGGAGATTCCGGCGGTCAAATGCACCACGAGGCCGCCGGCGTAATCGAGCACGCCCTTGCTCGCGAGCCAGCCGCCGCCCCAGACCCAATGGGCCACCGGGACATAGACGAGGAGCACCCAGAGAGCGGTGAACACCAGCACCGGGCCGAAACGCATGCGCTCGGCGAAGGCCCCGATAAAGAGGGCGGGCGTGATGATGGCAAAGGTCATCTGAAACATGAAGAACACGGTTTCGGGGATGGTGGTCCCGGACGCCGCGGTCTCGCGGCCGACCCCCATCAACAGAACTTTGTCGAGATCGCCGATCCAAGGCGATCCGCCACTGAAGGCGAGGCTGTAGGCGCAAAGCAGCCAGAGCACGGAGACGAGGCAGGCGATCGA
>JBAUEK010000374.1:0-13459 GCA_049678565.1 Methyloceanibacter sp.
GCTCAGGGGTCAGAACGTGCAGGTCGCGGCCGGCGTCATCGACCAGCCTCCGGTGCCTCAGCCCGGAGCGTTCCAGCTGAACGTCGAGACGCAGGGACGCCTCACGGATCCCGAGGCATTCGGCAACATCATCGTTAAGTCCGGTGACGACGGCAGGGTGGTGCGGGTCCACGACGTCGCCAGAGTGGAGCTTGGCGCCGCCGACTACAACCGCAACGGCTATCTCGACGAGAAGGTGGCCGTGCCGCTCGGCATCTTTCAGCGTCCGGGTTCGAACGCCCTGGCGACCGCCACTCAGGTCCAGGACACGATGAAGGAGTTGTCGAAGTCGTTCCCGGTGGGGGTCAAATACGACATCGTCTACAACCCGACGGTCTTCATCTCGCAATCGGTGAAGGCCGTGATCGAGACCATGTTCGAGGCCGTGATCCTCGTCGTGGTGGTGATCATCCTGTTCTTGCAGAGCTGGCGCGCCTCGATCGTGCCCATCGTCGCCATCCCGGTGTCGCTGATCGGCACCTTTGCCATGCTGTCGATGCTCGGCTACTCGCTCAACAACCTCTCGCTGTTTGGTCTGCTACTCGCCATCGGCATCGTGGTCGACGACGCCATTGTCGTGGTCGAGAATGTCGAGCGCAATATGCGGGAGGGGTTGAGTCCGCGCGATGCGGCCTACAAGACCATGGAGGAGGTGGGCGGCGCCCTGATTGCCATCGCGCTGGTGCTGACGGCCGTGTTCATTCCGTCGGTCTTCCTCACCGGCATCATGGGTCAGTTCTTCCGCCAATTCGCCGTCACCATCGCCACCTCGACGGTGATCTCCCTCATCGTCTCGCTGACCTTGAGTCCGGCGCTGTGCGCGCTCCTGTTCAAGCCGCACGAGGAGACGCCCGCCCGCGGCAGCATCTTCATGCGGCCGATCACGGCCTTCTTTAAAGGTTTCAACCGTGGCTTCGATTGGCTGTCCTCACGCTATGGCGGGCTCACCCGGCGCCTGGTGCGGATATCGCTGCTGATGCTCGTGGTCTATGCCGGCCTCATCAGCCTGACGGTCTATCAATTCATCCAGGCGCCGACGGGCTTCATCCCGCAGCAGGACCAGGGCTACCTCATCAACATCATCCAGTTGCCGCCCGGCGCCTCGCTCGCGCGCACCGACGAGGTGGCGCGGAGCGTCAATAAAATGATGCTGGGGACCCCCGGTGTCGCCCATACCGTGCCAATCGTCGGGCTTGACGGCGCGACGTTTACCAGCGCGCCAAACTCGGCCGTGATTTTCAGCCCGCTCGACTCCTTCGAGGAGCGGGCCAAGAAGGGCCTCAGCGCGGACGTGATCAGCGCCGAGCTCAACAAGAAATTCGCCGGCGTCCAGGATGCCCTGGTGATCAGCGTGTCGCCGCCACCGGTGCGCGGCATCGGCACCACCGGCGGCTTCAAGCTGGAAGTGCAGGACACCCGTGGCGGCGACCTGACCCAGCTCGAAGCGGTGGCGCAGTCGGTGGTCGGCGCCGCCAATCAAACTCCCGGGCTCTCCAGGGTCTTCACCACCTTCAATACCCGCACGCCCAAAATCTGGGCCGATATCGATCGCGTCCGCGCCGAGATGCTGGGCGTGAAGGCCGACGACGTGTTCGAGACGCTCGAGGTCTATCTCGGCTCCCGATATGTCAACGATTTCAATTTTCTTGGCCGCACCTATCGCGTCACGGCCCAGGCCGACGGCAAGTTCCGCCAGGATCTGCATTCGATCTCCGAGCTGAAGACGCGCAATGCCAATGGCGACATGGTGCCGCTTGGCTCCGTCGCTTCCTTCAGCAACATCACCGGCCCCTATCGCGTCGAGCATTTCAATCTGTTCCCCGCCGCCGCCATTCAGGGTGGCACCTTGCCGGGCTATTCCACCGGTTATGGCCTCGCCGCCATGGACAAGATTGCCGGACAGCTTTTGCCCGAAGGCTACGCCGCGGCATGGACCGAGATCGCCTATCAGGAGCAGCTCGCCGGCAACACCGCCATCTATGTCTTCGTCGCCTCGGTGGTGTTCGTCTTCCTGCTGCTCGCGGCGCAATATGAGAGCTGGGCTCTGCCGCTCGCGGTGATTCTGATCGTGCCTATGTGCCTGCTCGCGGCGGTCAGCGGCTTGTTGATGCGCGGCATGGACGTGAACATCCTGGGGCAGATCGGTTTCGTCGTGCTGATCGGGTTGGCGGCCAAGAACGCGATTCTGATCGTGGAATTCGCGCGCCAGAATGAGGAGCATGGCGAGGATCGCTTCCAGGCCGCGACCGAGGCGGCACGCGTGCGCTTGCGCCCAATCCTGATGACCTCCTTCGCCTTTATCCTTGGCGTGCTGCCGCTCGTGATCGCGACCGGCGCCGGCGCCGAGATGCGGCAGTCGCTGGGCACCGCCGTGTTCTACGGCATGATCGGCGTCACCATCTTCGGCCTGATCTTCACCCCTGTATTTTACGTGGTGGTGCGCAAATTCGCGGCTAAGCCGCGCGCCCATCCAGGCGAGGCGCGGGTTCCGGCCGAATGAGGCGAAGGCGCCGCGTTAGCCACTTTGCCCGTCGCCGCCTTTAACCCCCTCAAGGCCTAGAGTAAGCTCCAAAAATCTTGACCGCGGTGGCGGTTAGAGGGTGAAGGTCCCATGGGCACGCGCAGCTTTATCGCCGTCATTCTTGCCCTTCTCGGGCTCGGTCTGCTCGGGCTTTGGTACTGGGACACGCCGCGCGAGGATCGATTGCTGATCGCCGCCGGCCAGCGCTCGGGCTACGCCTTTCAGATCGCGACCGCCCTGAAGCAGGTCACCGAGCGCCACTTTCCCGAGCTGACCCTCGAAGTGTTCGAGACGCGCGGCTCGCTGCACGATGCGAGCCTGCTCGATCAGGGCGCGGTGCAGCTGGCGACGGTTCAGGCCGATCAGACCTCGGGCCGAGCGGCTCGCCTCGTCGCCGAGCTTTACCCCGACAGTTTCCAGATCGTGGTGCGGCGTGACAGCGGCATCGACGCCATTGGCGATCTCGTCGGCAAGCGCATTGCCCTGCCTCCGCGCAAGAGCGGCGAGTACGAATCCTTCTGGTTCCTCGCCAAACATTACGATCTGCGGGAGGAGGACCTCAAAATCTTCACCGGCACCGAGAGAACCACGGATTGGCTCCTCCTCAACGGTGACGTCGACGCTCTGTTCCGCGTCCGCGCTCCCGGCGACGCCTCGATCCTCAACCTAATCCGGCGCATCGACGGCAAGATCATTCCGATCCCCCAGGCCGCGGCGCTCCGGCTTCAGCATCCGGCTTTCGAGTTGGGGGTCATTCCCCAGGGCTCCTACAATGGCCGTCCCGCCATTCCCGACAAGGAGCAGCCCACGATCTCGGTGAAGCAATTGCTCGTTGCCCGCGCCGACGTTCCGGCCGACGCGATCGCCAAGATCACCTCCATCCTGTTCGAGCACCGGCGGGAGCTGATGGATATCGTGCCGCTTGCCGGCGCGATCTCGGCGCCGGCGCGGAGCGGCGAAAGCTATCTGCCGATCCATGCCGGGGTGTGGGCGTTCTGGGACCGCGACAAGCCCTCATTCATTCAGGAGAATGCCGAGCCGATCGCGTTGATGATCTCGATCGCGGTCGTGGTCACTTCCGCCTATCTGCAATGGGCTAATAGGCGCCGCAAGCGGGCGATGGATGTCTACAATCGCGAGCTCATCGAGCTTGCCCACCGCGCCCGTAACGCCCCCGATTTCGAGACGCTGGACGAGTGCAATGTGCTGCTGGCTGAATTCGTCGGCCGCATCGTGCAGGCGACCGAGCATGGCCGCATCAACGCGGCCGAATTCACGCTGTTCAATTTCACCTATGATGCCGTCGAGGACGCGATCAAGGACCGTCAGTCGCAGCTTGAGCGGGGTGTGAAGCAGGAACGCAAGCGAGCACCGCTGGGCCCACCCGCAACCATTCCGGTGCCTTCATGATTAGGCAGCTCGGCCTTTGGCTGGTGGTGATCACGGTCGGCGTCGCCGCGGCGGTTGCCGGCAGCGTCGCGGCTGAACGTTATTTGCAAAAGACGGCGCTGGCCGACGCCTTCTCGCGCCTGCGCCTGTTTCACGAGCTTCGCCGGGTGGCGCTTGAGGATTACCTGCAATCCATGGCCTCCGATGTGAGGGCCGCGGCCGAGAATCCCCGAATCGTCGATGCGGCGGAGAAGTTGAACTTCGCCTGGTCGACCATGGGCCCCGAGGCCCGCAAGACCCTGACCCGCCAATATATCGACGAGAATCCCTTTCCCCCCGACGAGAGGGACAAGCTCGAGGCCGTGGACGACAACTCCTATTACAGCCGCGACCATCGCGCGTTCCACGACTGGGCCAGGCGTTTTCGCCGGCATTTCGGCTATTACGATGTCTTCCTCATCAGCCCGCGCGGCGACATTCTTTATAGCGTGGCCAAGGAGGCCGACTTCGCCACCAGTCTGAAGACGGGGCCCTTCCGCCAGAGCCCTCTGGGCGAGGTGTTTCGCCGGGCCGTCGCCAGTCCGGCGGAAGCCGTGACCTTCTCCGACTTCGCGCGCTATCCGCCGAGCGGCGATGCGCCGGCCGCCTTTGCCGGCCAGGCGATCGAGAAGAACGGCGAGGTCATCGGCGTCTTTGCCGTGCAGATTCCGTCGGAGCCGCTGAACGAGTTGATGCACTTCACCGCGGGCATGGGGGCGACGGGGGAGACCTATCTCGTCGGACCCGACAGCCTGATGCGCAGTCAATCGCGCTTCACCGACACGCCGACCCTGCTTGAGACCAAGGTCGACAATGCCTCGGTGCGTGACGGGAAGGAGGGCAAGACCGGCGCCCATATCGTTGCTGACTATCGCGGCACGCCGGTTCTGTCCGTCTACGCTCCGGTCGATTTCGGCGGTCAGCCTTTCGTCCTTCTGGCCGAGATCGACGAGGCCGAAGTGTTGCGGGAGACCAAGCCGTGGGTTGTTCTCGCCACGGCCGCGTTGTCAGGCCTTGCCGCCGGCCTGCTCGTGTTCTTGCTCCTTCGCTACATCGCTCCGGCACGCCGCGGGCCAGAACTCGAACCAGTGCGCTGATGCACAAGGACCGCGCCTGCGAGCGTGTAGAGCTAGCGGGCGCTCTCTCATCCCCTCTTCCCTTGTGGGAGAGAGCAGGACCAGCTCAACTTCGCGGGTGTCGAGGCGGGAGGTCGTCGCAAGAGGCTCACCCTATTGATCCAAAATACCGGGTTAAAGAGGTGTTTGGAGGTAGGTATGAGCAAAGACGCCCTTGAAAGAGATCGGAAGTTTTATCAAGAGCACGGATTGGGCGGCCAGGTGGGGTTTGGCAAGAAGCCGGCCGTTATCGTGATCGACCTGCAACTAGGATTTACCGATCCTACTTGCCCTCTGGGCGGCGATCTGGACCGCGTGGTTGAATCCTGCAGGGAATTGATTTTTTCCGCGCACCAAAAACAAATTCCGGTTTTCTTCACCGCTTGCGCGTACGAAGAGCATCTCAAGGATTCCGGGCTCTGGGGGAAGAAGGTTCCCGCTTTAAGTTGGTTGAAAGTAGGCAGCAAGTGGGTGGAGATCGATCCGCGCTTGGGAAAAACGCCTGAAGACATCCTGGTGATAAAAAAATATCCGTCGGGCTTTTTCGGCACTCACCTGCAGGCGACCCTGACGAGCATGGGAATTGACACCCTGATTATTGCCGGGTGCACGACCAGCGGCTGCGTGCGCGCCACATCCATCGATGCCCTTCAGTACGGTTTTCACGGCATCGTGCCGGAAGAATGCGTTGGCGACAGAGCGGAGGCGCCGCATTTGGCCAACCTTTTCGATATTGGACAGAAATATTGTGATGTGATGCCGCTGCGCGAGGTGTTGACTTGGGTCGACACCTACAAACCGGTCAGCGATTGAAGGTCTCGATTGGCTAGCCCGCGCACTGATCCGTCCGACGGCGAGCCGCCTCAAGCAACCAGCACGACGCGGAAGCGCGCTTTGCCGCTCAGCCTGTGCCGATAGCCTCGGCCATTCGCTGTCGGCCTCAGCCGAAGATGCGGCTCGCGCTGATGCCGTTGAAAATCGACTGTACCGCGATGGCCGCGAGCAGCACGCCGAACACGCGCACGATCACCTTCCGCGCCGTGAGCCCCACCAAATGATGCATCTCCTGGGCGAGCAGGAGGAAGACGAGGGTGACGAGCATGACCGCGAGGATGGCGAGGATCACGGCGGCGAGCAGCTTCGGGTCGCCATTGGTGCTGGCCGCGAGCACGATGGCCGAGGTCATGGCGCCCGGCCCCGCGAGCAGCGGGGTGGCCATGGGGAATACCGTGATCTCGGCATGGTGCTCGGCCTTGCTCTCCGCCTCCTCGCTTTCCTTGGCCGAGAGCTTGGCCGGGGAGGGGCGGCTCGACAGGGTCATGTCGAGCGCAATGAGCAGGAGAATGATGCCGCCTGCGACCTGGAGCGCCGGCAGCGACACCCCGAGCTGGGTGAGGATGGGCTGACCGAACAGGGCGAAGACGAGCACGATCAGCGTGGCGATGGCCACCGCCTTCAGTGAGATCGCCCGCCGCTCCGCCCGCGTGGCGTTCGGCGTCAGGGTCGCCAGCAGCACGGCGGAGTCGATTGGGCCGATCACCGCGAAGAAGGTGGTGAAGGCTGTCAGTGCGGTTTCGAGCATGGGTCGTGTTGTTCAGGCAGAGTAGGGAGCGGGTCATCTCTAGCATTTTTCCGGGCCGGCGACGAACCGGCGCCACGCGTCCAATCGAGCCGCGCCTCTGAAGCCTGGATCAACCTCTTCTCCCATGGCACATTAAGGCGAGGCGCGAGGCGTCGTTTGGGACGATAGAGCAATGGCTGAATTGTCAGAGCGACATGAGGTTCGGCTCCGCGGCCGGGATAAGACAATCACCTTCATCGCCGATTCCGACGATGGGCGTCTGGTGATCCAGCAGGAATCCGAAGGCAAGAAACCCAAGGACGTCTGTGCCATCACCCTGTCCAACCCGGATGAGCTGCGTGGTTTTTTCAAGGGTCTCAGACGGATCATGGCCTCGCTCGGCGTTTCCGTCGATGGCGAGGACCCGCCGCCGCCGAAGCAAGGGGCGCTGAGGGCACCCGAGCGTGACGATGGGACGCCCGAACGCGAGGCGCTGATCGCCGACGCGCGGCAAAGGAATGCGCAAGCCTTCGCGCCATGGACGCATGAAGAAGAGCAGGACGTGCGCCGGCTGTATGAGGCTGGTAAGACGATCGAGGCGATCGCCCGCACGCAAAAGCGTTCGCCCCGCGCGATCGAGCTTCGCTTGCAACGGCTCGGCCTCCTGCCGCCCTCCTAGGCATGTTGCGAACGTTGTCGACTAGATGCTAAGCAGCACGGGAAATTGCTCCATTGCAACGGCACCGGCGTAAAGCGGGTCAATAACGCTAGGAGGAGCGCGACCGAGTCGGGACCGGGGTCCGCGCACCAGAACCAAAAGGGTCGATTTGCCGAGTACCGAGAAACTTGATGCGAGGACAGGCCCCGAGGCGCCACTAGCTTCCCGCACATTTTTTAACGAGATGCGTGCTCCCGATGGCAGCGTGAGGCCGGCCTATGCGGATTTTGCCGGGCTGCTCGACGATCTTTCGATGGAGTCCCTGGTCACCAAGCAAAAGGCGGCCGAGGAGATCTTCCGCCGCCTCGGCATCACCTTCGCCGTGTATGGGGAGGGTGGGTCGACCGAGCGGCTGATCCCTTTCGACCTCATCCCCCGCATTCTCGATCACGCCGAATGGGATCTCGTGGAGAGGGGCTGCATCCAGCGGGTCAAGGCGATCAACGCCTTCCTTTACGACGTCTATCACGACCAGGAGATCATCAAGGCCGGGCTTGTACCGGCGGAATTCGTGCTTCTCAATTCGGCCTACCGCCCCGAGATGCATGGTGTGGAGCCGCCCAACCGCGTCTATGCCCATGTCGCGGGCATCGATCTGGTCCGCACCGGCGAGCGCGACTTCTTCGTGCTCGAGGACAATGCGCGCACACCGTCCGGTGTGTCCTATCTGCTCGAGAACCGCGAGATCATGATGCGGCTCTTTCCCGAGGCATTCGACGGTCAGAGCATCTCCCCGGTCAGCAACTATGCCGAACGGTTGCTCGAGAATTTGCGCGCGGTGGCCCCGAGCGGCGACGACGATCCGGTGGTCGTGCTGCTCACTCCCGGCCGCTACAACAGCGCTTATTTCGAGCACGTGTTTCTTGCCGAGCAGATGGGAATCGAACTCGTCGAGGGCAGCGACCTGTTCGTGCGCGACGGCCATGTTTGGATGCGCACCACCGAAGGTCCGGTCAGGGTCGACGTCATCTACCGCAGGGTGGACGATGCCTTCATGGATCCGCTCGCCTTCGATGCCCAGTCGATGCTCGGCGTGCCTGGTCTGCTTTCGGTGATCCGGTCGGGGCGCGTTGCGCTCGCCAATGCGCTCGGCACCGGGGTCGCCGACGACAAGGCCATGTATTGCTATGTCCCGCGCATGATCGAGTTTTATCTCGGCGAGCATGCCATCCTCAGCAATGTGCAGACCTACATGCTGCGCGACAAGAAGCAGTGTCAGCACGTCCTCGCCAATCTCCACGACCTCGTGGTCAAGGAGGTGCAGGGCTCCGGCGGCTACGGCATGCTGATCGGGCCGGCCTCGACCGCCGCCGAGCGCGAGGCCTATAGGGCGCGGGTGTTGCGGAACCCGGGTAATTTCATCGCCCAGCCCACGCTGGCCCTGTCGACCGCACCGACGCTCGTCGGCAGCGAGATCGTACCGCGGCACGTCGATCTCAGGCCCTTCGTTCTTTCCGGCAAGGAGACGAGCGTGATCGCTGGCGGGCTCACCCGCGTGGCGCTGGTGAAGGGCTCGCTCGTGGTCAATTCGAGCCAGGGTGGCGGCACCAAGGATACTTGGGTGCTGGAGAAACCTTCATGCTGAGCCGCAGCGCCGAGAATTTATTGTGGATGGCGCGCAGCATGGAGCGGGCCGAGAACAGCGCGCGCATGCTCGATGTGAGCTTCCGCATGTCGCTGCTCCCCTCCACCCTCGACAAGCAGGCCCTGCATTTCGAGCCGATCCTCGCCATCGCGCCCGGGTCCGGGGGCTTCCATGAGCGCTATGGCGAGCTCAACCACGAAACCATCATCCGCTATGTGGCGCTCGAGCCTGACAACGCCGGCAGCATTTGGTCTCTGGTGCGCCAGGCGCGGGAGAATGCTCGGGCCCAGCGCGCCTCGATCTCGAGCGAGGCCTGGGAAAGCCTCAACTCAACCTGGCTCGAAGTGCAGAATCTCGATTTCGACGGGCTGAAGAATTGGGGCTACCGCGATTTCTTCGACTGGGTGAAGGAGCGCTCGCATCTTTTCCGCGGCGTCGTCTTCGGCACCATGCTGCATGACGACGCCTTCCGCTTCATCAGGCTTGGCACCTTCATCGAACGCGCCGACAACACCGCGCGCATCCTCGACGTCAAATATCACGTGCTGCTGCCGGACAACGAGCAGGTCGGGGGCTTCGTCGACTATTATCAATGGGGCGCGCTGCTGCGCTCGGTTGGCGCCTTTCGCGCCTACCGCAAAGCCTATCACGACACCATCTTTCCCTGGCGCGTCGCCGAGCTCCTGATCCTCCGCGAGGACATGCCGCGCTCGCTGCACCATTGCTACGAGAACCTGATCGGGACGCTCGAGGAGCTTGCCGGCAAGAAGCAGCTGGAATGTTTGAGGCTCGCCGGCCAGGCTCATGCCGGACTGAAATACGGCCGCATCGATCGGATCATGCGTGCGGGCCTGCATGAGTTCCTCTCCACCTTCATCGAATCGAACGGCGCGCTCGGAGTTCAGATCCAGGAGGACTTCCTGATGACGCCCGCGGTGGTCGCCATGGCGGGAGCGGCGTAGCGATGCTGGTCTGGATCGAGCACACGACCGCCTATGACTATTCGGAGCCGCTGGTGTCGAGCACGCAATATTTGCGCATGACACCTCTATCCGGGAGCACACAGGCGGTTGAGACCTGGAAGCTGAGCTGCCCCGGCGCGCTCATGAATGAGTGGCACGACCAATATGGCAATTGCTGCCATACTCTGACCGTTCCGCGTCCGGTCACCGAGCTTTCGATCAAGGTGAGCGGTCTCGTGCGCACGCGCGACACAACCGGCGTCGTGGGCTTGGCCCCCGCCGAGCTTCCGCTTCAGCTCTATCTGCGCGAAACGCCTCACACTTTATGCTCGGAGTCGATCCGCGACTATGCCGCCCGCTTCCGGCGCAAGCCCGGCGGCGACGTGATCGAGACGCTGCATGAAATCATGAGCGCCATCGCCGCCGACGTCGAATACCGGCCGGGCGAGACCCATGTGCACACGACCGGAGCCGAAGCCTTGGAGCAGGGCAGCGGCGTCTGCCAGGACCACGCCCATATTTTCTGCGCCGTCAGCCGCACGCTTGGCATCCCAACGCGCTATGTCAGCGGCTACCTGACCCATGGCGAAGGTCATGCGCAGCAAGCCGCGAGCCATGCCTGGGCCGACGCCTATGTCGACCATCTCGGCTGGGTGAGCTTCGATCCTTCCAACAAGACCTGTGCCACCGAGTCGCATATCCGAACCGCCACCGGTCTCGATTATGCCGAGGCCTGCCCCATCCGGGGGGTGCGCAGCGGAGGCGGCGTGGAAACCATGACCTTCTCGGTCCAGTTTCCGAGCCAACAGCAACAGCAAACTCAATAGGGTAGGCGCGTGACGTATTGTGTCGGCATTCTGCTGAATGAGGGGGTCGTGCTCGCCTCGGACTCGCGCACCAACGCGGGGATCGATCGCGTCTCCACCTTCCGCAAGATGCATGTTCTGGAGAAGCCGGGAGAGTGCTTCTTCGCCCTCCTCGCCGCGGGCAATCTGTCCCTGACCCAAGGGGTGATGAGCCTGCTCGGCGAGTGGCTCGACAGCGGCGATCCGGAGAAGGATCTCTGGGCCGTCGGCTCCATGTTCGCCGCGGCCCGCGCCGTCGGCGCCGCCATGCGCGAGATGCACAAGGTCGATGGCGGTTATCTGCAGCAGCGCGACGATGTCGACTTCACCGCCTCCTTCATCCTCGCCGGCCAGGTCAAGGGCGGACAGCTCAGGCTGTTCCTGGTCTATGACGCGGGCAATTTCATCGAGGCCATGGGCGACACCATCTATTTTCAGATCGGTGAAGTGAAATACGGCAAGCCGATCCTCGACCGCATCATCCAGCCGAGCACGAGCCTCAATGAAGCGGTGAAATGCGCCCTGATCTCGTTCGATTCGACCATGCGCTCCAACGTGTCGGTCGGGCCCCCGATCGACCTTCTGGTCTATCGTCGCAACTCCATGAGCCCGGGCTTCTGCATCAGGCTCGAGGGGTCCGATCCTTATCTGAGATCGATCCGGGAGGCGTGGGGCGCCGCACTGCAGAAGGCGTTCCAGGAAACCGTTCCCGATCCGGGCTGGAAGCTTTAAGCGCCGGCCGCGCGGATTGAGTGCACGAAGCTGGTTGGTTGCTGACGCGCTTCTGCGGGGCGCTGGTTCGCCGCAAACAGCCTATTCCACGATCATGGCGATCAGCGTCTCAAGCCGGTCGGCTTCCTCTGCCGGCTTGTCCCAGCGAATGCGGTGAATGCGGGGGAAGCGCATGGCCACGCCGGATTTGTGGCGGCTGGATCGGTGCACCGAATCGAAGGCCACCTCGAACACGAGCTTGGGCTCGACCTGGCGCACGGGGCCGAAGCTGTCGACGGTGTGATTGCGCACGAACGCATCGAGTTGTTTCAATTCCTCGTCGGTGAAGCCGAAATAGGACTTCCCCACCGGCACCAGTTCCGGCTCGCCGCTCTCCCCGTCGCGCCAGGCGCCGAACGTATAATCGGAATAATAGGACGAGCGCTTGCCGCTACCCCTCTGCGCATAGATCAGCACCGCATCGAGGGTGAGCGGCGCGCGCTTCCATTTGAACCAATGGCCCTTCGGCCGCCCGGCGAGATAGGGGCTCGTCCGCCGCTTCAGCATCAAGCCCTCGATGCCTGTCTCCCGCGCGCCGGCCCATAGCCGCTGCAACTCGGCGATCGAGCCGAACTGAAGCAGGGCGGAAATATCGGTGCGCGGCGGCCGCGCCTGCTCATACCAAGCTTCGAGCCGCGCACGCCGGTCGGTGAAGGGCAGGGGGCGCAAATCGTCAGCGCCCTCGAACAGCATGTCGTAGAGGCGGATATGGGCAGGGTGGGATTTCAGCATGGCGGCGCTGACGCTCTTGCGGTTCAGCCGCTGTTGCAGATCGTTGAAGGGCGCGACCTCGCTTCCCCGCATCACCAGAAGCTCGCCGTCGAGCACCACCCCTGGCGGCAGCCCCTCGACCACATCGGGGAAGCTACGGGAGATATCGTCGCCGGTGCGGGAGAAGAGGCGCGGCTTGCCACCTTGATTCGAGGCTTGCACCCGGATGCCGTCCCACTTCCATTCGGCGGCGAAGTCCGCAGGGTCGATCGCGGCCAGGTCCTTGTCCTCGATCTGATGCGACAACATCAGCGGCCTGAAGATCGGCCGGTTGCCGGCCTCGGGCCGCGTGCCTTGTCCCGACAGCCAACGAAACAGCGCCAGATAAGGCGGGTGGAGTCCGTGCCAAACCTCCTCGATGTCGGCGAGCGGCGTGCCGGACCATTGGGCCAGCGCCGCCTTGGCCAGCCGGGCCGAGACCCCGACCCGAAGCGCGCCGGTCATGAGCTTGAGCAGGGCCCAGCGGCCATTGGTATCGAGCCGATCGAGCCAATGGGAGAGCAGCGCCGGCACCTCCGTCGCCGCCCCGAGCCTCAGCGCCTCCACCACATCGTCGAGCCTTGGCGGCTCGGCGCCTTCGTCGCTTCCAGGCCACAGCAACGCGATCGTCTCGGCCGTATCCCCCACATAGTCGCGGGACAGCCCAAACAGCACCGGATCGACACGCGGTTCGATCAGCTCGGTCAGGATGCGGCGGAGCGGGAGCCGGAAGAACAATCCGTCGGCGAGCGCCGAGAGCGCCCAGCCGCGATCCGGATCCGGCGTCGAGGCGAAATAATCGGCCAGCAAGCGCAGCTTGTCGTTGCGGGACGGCGTATAGGCGAGCCGGTCCAGGAGTTCGGCGAATGCCTTCACTGGTCCTCGTCCTCGCGCCCGATCAGCGCCAGCGCCCGCCCGCGCCGGCCCGTCGATTGGATATGGTGGAGCAGTGCGTCTTCGCGCCCATGCGTGACCCAGATCTCCCCGGCGCCGGTCTCCTCGATCGTGCGGGTCAGCTCGTGCCAATCGGCGTGGTCGGAGATCACCAACGGCAGCTCGACCCCGCGCTGCCGGGCGCGAGCGCGGACCCGCATCCAGCCAGAGGCGAAACCGGTGAGCGCATCGGGCAGCCGGCGCGACCAGCGGTCGGCGATGGCCGAGGGC
>JBAUEK010000375.1:0-4012 GCA_049678565.1 Methyloceanibacter sp.
TTTATCTTTTGCCTGCCGGGATCGCCGGGCGCGTGCAAGGATGCCTGGAACGGCATCCTCAAATATCAGTTCGACAACCGCCACCGCCCGTGCAGCTTCATCGAGGTGATGCCGCGCTTCAAGGGGCAGGAGGGCGCGAAGACTAAATCCTAGGCCGGTCTCGGTCTGGCTGAGCGGGGCGGGATCAGACACTGCCACCATGCGCGGTGCCCCGCATAGTCGTCCGCATCGTCGACGTCGCCGAGGGTCGCGGCGAAGGCGACCCGGCTCCCTTCGAGATTATTGAGCGTGTCGGCAAGGGCCTGCGGGGTTGACCAGCGTACCCGCGCGAAGGGGGCGATGACGCGGGGCGCTCGCCGCATTCCCACGAGCCAATAGCCGCCGTCCGGGGCCGGACCGAGCACCGCATCGGCACCGCCGAGCAGGCGAAAGGCTAATGCGATGTCGGATGCGCCGATGGCCGGAATATCGCCGCCGACGATGATCGCCGGCCCAGGCGGCAGGCGCTGAAAAATTCTCTGCATCCTTTGACCGAGATCGCCGGCGCCTTGGCGCAATCGCTTGATCCGTCTTGAACCGGCGGACCCAAGCGACGCTCCGGCCTCGGGATCGGGTGCGGCGGCAAGATAGGTTTCCCAACGCTGATCTGCGCCCAGCCGCGCCAGCGTATGCCCGAGGCAAGTTCGGGCAAATTGCGTGGCGGCGGTCCCGCCGATTTCGCGCGCCAGCCTTCGCTTGACCCGCCCGGCCTTCGGCATCTTGGCCATGATCACGAGGCGAGGACCATAGGCGACGCGGGCAACGCGGCGCTTGCGGTGTCTAGCCATAGAAGCGCGCGAGCATGCGCGTTGGCAGGCGGAGAAAATAGAGCAGCATGCAGCACAGATTGCGCAATGACCGCGCGAGATAACCATCGCGGCGGTAGCGCGCCCCGCTCGTCACCGCGCGCGATTTCAGCATCGCCAGCCGGCGCCGCCCGAGGCGGCGGACGAGATCCACATCCTCCATCAGCGGCATCGGCTTGAAGCCGCCAAGCTCGTTGTAGAGCCGCCGCGAGATGAGCAGGCCCTGGTCTCCATAAGGCAGCGCGAACAGGAGGCAGCGCAGGCCGACCAGCCACTCCACCAGGCGCGGCATGAGACCGTCATCGTCGAGGCTGAAGCGGAAGGCCGCGGCCGCCGGGGCGCGCCGCCCCGCCGCCACGCGCTCCATGAACGCCTCGGCCTCTTCCGCCCAGCCCGGCTCGAGCACGGTGTCGGCATGCAGGAACAGGAGCCAGTCCCCGCGCGCCACGGCGGCGCCGGCGTGGAGCTGGCTCCCCCGGCCGCGCTTGGCCATGATCACCTTGGTTCCCGCGGCGTCGGCGATGGCGATGGTCTCGTCGCTCGAGCCGCCATCGACGATGATGCCCTCCTGCACCACGCTGTCCGCCACCGCCGGCACCAGCGCCGCCAGGGTAGGGCCGAGCGTCGCCTCGGCATTCAGGGTGGGGATAACCACGGAAATCATCGGGGCGACTATAGCGCCTGGGCGCTTTCCAGCAATTAAAGCGTCTTTCCAGCTACAATGTTCTTGATTTGTTCACGGTCGGGCCCTATATCAGAGCCATGTCGGTGGCCCTGAGAAAACCTGAGACGTCCGAAAGCTTTCCGCTCGATGCGGCTGGCGTCGCCAGTGCGCGCCGGAACGGCCGCGGGGCCGAGACCAATCGCTCCGGCCGCTACGAGCCCATCGCTTACGAGCCGGTGGACGACGGCTGGGAGTCTCTGGCCGATCTCGAGGCGCTGACCACCGAAGTGCAGGAGGTCCCGGCGCGGCGGATCATCACCCGGAACTCCTCTCCCGACATCAGCTTCGACCGCTCCATCAATCCGTATCGTGGCTGCGAGCATGGCTGCATCTATTGCTTCGCCCGTCCCACCCACGCTTTTCTCGGCCTCTCGCCCGGGCTCGATTTCGAGACCAAGCTGTTCGCCAAGACCAATGCCGCTTCGCTGCTGGAGCGCGAACTGGCCGCCCCGTCTTATCGCCCACGCACCATCGCAATCGGCACCAATACCGATCCCTATCAGCCCATCGAGCGCAAATACCGCATCATGCGGCGCATCCTCGAAGTGCTGTCGGCCGCCAACCATCCGGTCGGCATCGTCACCAAATCGGCGCTGATCCTGCGCGACCTCGATCTGTTGCGTTCCATGGCCGATCGCGGCCTGGTCAAGGTGGCGTTGTCGGTGACCACGCTCGACCGCAAGCTCGCGCGCGCCATGGAGCCGCGGGCGAGCACGCCCGACAAGCGCATCGAGGCGCTCGGGCGGCTGGCAGAGGCTGGCATCCCGACCTCCGTCATGGTGGCGCCGGTGATCCCGGGTCTCACCGATATGGAGATGGAGCGCATCCTGGAGCGCTGCGCCGCCGCTGGGGTGACGGGCGCGGGCTACGTGTTGTTGCGGCTGCCGCTCGAGATCGGGGATTTGTTCACCGAATGGCTTCAGGCGAACTGCCCCGACCGGGCCAAGCGCGTGCTGTCGCTGATGAGCTCGACCCGGGGCGGCAGGCTCTACGAGGCCAAATGGGGTGAGCGCCAGGTGGGCGAGGGGCCCTATGCCTGGATGATCGGGCGGAGATTCGAGGTCGCCGCCGCACGGCTGGGGCTCAACCAGCAATTGGTCGAGCTTCGCACCGATCTGTTCAGCCCGCCGGTCCTTCCGGGTCAGCAGCTTCGCCTGCTATAGGCCGTTTTCCACAGTCGCGACACCGCTAGCCGCTTCCGGGTTGCCAAAGGCGCCCTCGATGGCGAAGACTCCCCGCCATGGGATTCGCGCAGCGCTCCTCCAATCCGCGCACCGTACCGAGCTTCGACCTCGAAGCCGAGCTGATGGACCAGTTGCATGGGCCCATCGTCGGCATCGACGAGGCTGGGCGCGGCCCCTGGGCTGGGCCCGTGGTCGTCGCCGCCGTCATCCTCAATCCCGACCGCATCCCGGAGGGCCTCAACGACTCCAAGCTGCTCACCCCCGAGGCGCGCGAGGATCGCTATGCCGAGATCATGGCCACGTCCTGCGTCAGCGTGGTCATCGGCCAAGTCAGCCGCATCGACCGTGACAATATCTTGCAGGCGACGCTTTGGGGTATGCGCGCTGCCTATCGCCGTTTGCAAATTCCGGCCGCCGCGGCCCTGATCGACGGCAATATCGCCCCGCGCCGGTTTCCCGGCAAAGCGCGCACCGTCATTGGCGGCGACGGTCTGTCGCTCTCGATCGCCGCCGCATCCATCGTGGCCAAGGTCACGCGCGACCGGCTGATGGTGAAGCTCGCGCGCCGTTACCGCCGCTATGGCTGGGAGTCGAATAAGGGCTATGGCACGCCGGAGCACGCGCGCGCGATCAAGCAGCACGGCGTGTGCCCCCACCATCGCCGCTCCTTCAGCCCGATCGAGCTTGCGCTTCAGATCCTGAACGGGACGCCGCGAGAGGTCTGAGCGAGATCAGTCCGCATAACCCAAGGCATTCATTCGCTCGATCATGCCGGCGAGGCCCTCGCCCGCCGGCGCCTTGGCGCCCGCGTCACCTTCCGTGCTGGCGATGCCGGTCTCGGGCGGCGTGATGGTCCCGGAGCCGTTTGGCACGTAGAAGCTCGATGCCGCCTGCACCATCGGGTTGTCGCCATTTGGCCCGCTCGATGAATCGATGGCGTAGCGGGCGCCGCTCTCTTTCTCCTCGATGATCGCCGCCCAATGGGTCCAGCGGCTGACACTGTCCTTGGCGAAGGGCCTCTGCACCGAATGGTGGTGGAGCAGCCCGTGGCGCTCCAGCACGAGCAGGTAGCTTG
Source organism: Methyloceanibacter sp. (assembly GCA_049678565.1). Lineage (GTDB taxonomy): Bacteria > Pseudomonadota > Alphaproteobacteria > Rhizobiales > Methyloligellaceae > Methyloceanibacter. The sequence continues at coordinate 3,829 of JBAUEK010000375.1, forward strand.
TGGTGTTGGTGGCTTCGTCCACGCAATCCTGTTGGGTCGAGTCGCCCGAGCCGATGAAATCCATGCTCGGCCGGTCGCTGGCGGTGCCTGCGGTCGGGGCCACGCGCCGCTCCATCCAGGCAATGGCATACGACATCGCCCGGCGGTCCTCGGCCGGGCTGTCGTTGCGGCGGACCCGGGCCAT
>JBAUEK010000376.1:0-3813 GCA_049678565.1 Methyloceanibacter sp.
CGTCAGCATCCGAGCCAGTCGAATGGCAAACCCAAGCCTCGGAGCCATCCTTCAGGTTGAAGGCAGCCACGCGACCGCGTGCGGCGAACTCGTCACCACCGAAGCCCATGATCACCTTGTCGTCGGCAATCAATGGAGCGGGGGTGATGGTCTCGCCCTTCTCCGGGTATGCGTATTTGACGACCCAGACTTCCTTGCCGGTCTGGCCATCAAGAGCAATGACGAAGCCGTCGAGGGTGCCAAACACGAACTTACCGTCGGCATAAGAACCACCGCGGTTGACCGTGTCGCAGCAAGCGCGCGGAACAGCGGACTCGTCACGATCGGTCTTCTTCACGTAGTTCCAAACCTGAGTCGGATTGTCCGGATCGGTCAGATCCAGACCCTGAACCACGTTGCAGTTCGACATGGCGGGGCAACCACTGACCATGAACAGCATGGTCTTGCCACCGACGTCCTTGATCACCAGGGGCTGACCTTCGTGGCCGCGAAGAGCGTTGGTGCCCTGCAGCCAGATCATGTTCAGCTTGCTGACGTTGCCGGTATTGATATCGGCCAACGTGCTGTGGCGGCTAAGCTGAAAGTCCCGGCCAGGAGCTGGCCACTGATCCGGATCTGCCATCCGGGCCAGCTGCTCCTCGTCGGTACCAGCCATCGCCGCGCCTGACAGACCCATCATCAAAGCGACGAGGCCGCCAGTTACGACACTAAACTTCAAATAGCTCATTTCTTTCTCCTCTCCCTAGCTTACTCAGTTCACCGAAATCTAAGCTGAGTTGTTTTGGTAGTAGTGGTTCACCCTCGGCAGCGCGCTGCCAAGGGGATCTTGAAGCCCTTGCGAGTTTGCCAAATGTCACAGCTGATATGGGAGGCTGTCCTCAAGCGCGGAAGCAATTGAACGCGCCTCGCGCCCGCTTCAAGCGGCGGGTTCTCTGATGACCACATCACGCTAGTGACACCTCACGAGGAACAATAACCTAACGCAGAGCAGGTCGCGGGGGTTATCAAAAACCCTTTGCTAAATGGCGGCCTGCTTTGTGCCAAGCTGACCGCTCATAATTGCCAAATGCGATGGCTTTGCAAGTGAAAATTTTCCCTGGCATCAATTTCTGCCACGTCTGACTTAACGTGGAACCTCACATCGCGGCGATGTCGAGACATGCTGCCCAAAGAATTGCCAAAATGGTGCAACGCACCTTTCGCCTGCGCCGGTGGCGCCACAAATCCTCGTACATCGCGACGTGGGCGGACACCAAGACTCGCGTGTGAACTGGCTGAAATGGGGAACCGCCACGCGACCTAAGACGCGGAATAAACGCGGCACACAGGCCGCGCGGAGGCTATCTCGGAGGCCTCGAACTCGTCGCAGGCAGATGCTGGATGGCAATCCGCATCAGTTCAGGCAGGGTGCGGACACCGAGTTTGGCCTTGAGCTGGGTGCAGGTGTTGGCAACGGTCTTGTAACTCACGTGCAAATGCTCGGCAATCACGCCATAGGGCTTACCCTCGGCCACGAGCGCCAGTGTTTGCAGCTCCCGCACCGTCATGCGCTTCAGCGGATTCGTCGTTCCCCTCGCCTCCATGAAGGCAACCTCCGAGGCGAGGTCGTGGCTAAGATAGGGTCTGCCCTCGCGGACCTTCTGGAAGGCCTTCAGGACCTCGTCCGAGGACGTGTCCTTGAGCACGTAACCGGTGGCGCCGACTTCGAGCGCGCGACTGACGATGACCGGATCGCAATGCATGGTGAAGACGAGAACCGGCGTGCGCGCATCGTGCAACCGCAACCTCCGGATGAAGGACAGGCCCCCCAGAGCGCCCGTGCGCATGGCCAAGTCGACGATGATGACGTCGGGCTTCTGCATCCGGTAGAGGCGAAAGCCGTCGGCCAGGGTCTGGGCCTGAATGATATCGGCCACACCGGCGTCCTCGAGCAATTGGCGGCAGCCTTGCAGCACGATGGGATGATCGTCGATGACGAGGACCCGGGTCACGCCGGGCCTCCGACGAGATCCAGCGCTTTGGCGCGTTCGGTCTTCTTCTCCCGTTGCACCGGAATCTCGATGCGGATGGTGGTGCCCTTCTCCAGTTCGCTCTCGATCGCGCACGATCCGCCCAGCGATTTCACCCGCTCGGTCATGGTGGTCAGGCCGAAGCCCTTGGGCGTGGAGGCGTCGATGCCCTTGCCGTCATCGCTCACGCCCAAGCGCAGCACGGCCTGCTGACGCTTGGCGCCATCGCGGCGGTGGCCGCTCTCCTCAACCAGATTGATGGCGAGGTTGACCGCCTTGCCGTGGCGGATGGCGTTGGTGATTCCTTCCTGGATGCAGCGATAGAGCGTGAGATCGATGGGCTCGCCATAGGATTTCGCCAGCCGTCCAGCCGAATAGAGAATGCGGGTGCCGGGATGGCGGCGCTCGAACCCCAGGATCAATTCATCGACCAGCTCGGCCAAGCCGATGCGCCCATGCGAGCCCGGCCTCAGCTTCTTCAGCAGCGCGCGGTTCATCAGCTTCAGCCGCTCAACGATGCCGAGAATCTCGCCGACGCGATGACTGATCTCGCCGGTGCGGTGATCGGGCAGCTGGGTGGCGATGGTTTGGATCGAGGATGCGTTGGCGGTGATGCCGAACAGGCAGGGGCCGGCCTCGTCATGGAGCTCGTTGGCGATTTCCCGCCGCTCCTGCTCCTGCACCGAGATCAGCTGGCGGTAGAGGCCGCTATTCTCCTCGCGCGCCACGTCGAGCGCCTCGGCAAGGGTGTTGAAGCGATTGGTGATGACGGCGAGCTCCTTCACCTTGGGCGCCCGCAATCTGGTCGCGTAGTGGCCGTCCTCCAGTCTCAGCATGCCGCGGGAGAGATTGGCCAGCGGATCGAGGACGCGGCCGAGCACGACGTAGAGCACGCCGAGAATGATCGCATCGAGCACGAGCCAGACGATGGCGAGCGCATAGAAATCTTTCCAAGCCTCGACGATCTCGTCGGCCGGCTCGCCCACGATGACGACGGGATTGACCTGGTCGGCGGCAACGACCCTGACCGCGCGCCCGACGAGGCGCGGACGCACCAAACCGGCGAACCAGCTCGGGGCACGTCGCCGCACGACCCCATCCGCCGGCTCCGGCGATACAACCGTGAGCTGCCCCATCACGTCCATGAAATAGATGCGGACATGGCGAAGATGCTTGAGCTGGAGCGGGAGCCGCTCTTCGAGCTGATCGAGCTCGCCTTGCGTCGCGAGTTCCTTGATGGTCGCGTTGACGAAACGCTGGGCGACCTCCAGCGACGCCTCGATTTCGACCCGGGTGGCGGTGCGGGTATTCAGGATCGAAACCGCCACGGCGGCAAAGGCGGCGAGGAGGTTGATCAATCCTACAGCAAGGAGAAGCTGGGTGCGGACTGGCCGATCGTACCAGAGTTTTTGCAGCACTGAATTCGATCTCCAGGCGATGGGCAGGGACGTCCCCGCCGCGGCACATCTCATAGTGGCAGCCGGCGCCGCTTACTCGTTATAGCGCGCCAGCCAAGTCTCACGCACACGAATTGGCGATCTACAGGGACTCGGTGGAGCACTTCCAGCCACCACGCACTGCAATGGAAGGGGCCAAATAGCAAGGGCAAGGTAAGCAAAAGAATTGCCAAATGTTCCCGGCCAACATTGGGAAGCGTGGCCGAGCGCCCGAGATAGGCACTCCCTACGTCATCGACTACACCATGGTCGACAGCGATGCCGACGGCAAAGTGTCGGCCGAGGAGTTCAAGAAGGGTTGCGCCGCCGGCGCGGTGAAGGCTGGTGACGACGCCACCGTCAAGGAT
>JBAUEK010000377.1:0-5588 GCA_049678565.1 Methyloceanibacter sp.
TCCGTCGCGGCCAAATGGGCGCGCTTGGTTGCCTCGGAATAGAAGCGGAGGCCGAGAAGCTCTCTGGAGAAGTCGTCGCTGGCCGCGCAGGTCAGCGCCGGTTCCGAGAACATGGTGCCGCGCTGGCTCATCACCACGATGTCGCGGTCGCGGATGAAGCCGGCGGCGATGAGGCCGTTGACCTCCAGGGGGGCGATGTCGCCCGGCCCGCCGGCTAGATAGACAACTGGATCGGGTCGTTTCTCGGCTGAGCGGGCAGGGTATGTCGCGACCATGAGCCGGATGGTGCGGCCATTCGGCTGGCTGCGATTCTCCGGTACCATGAGGTAGAAGCAGCTCGCTTTGGCCAGCTCTTCGGCCCCTTGCAGTCTCGGGCAGTCCGCCGGCTCGAAGCGCGGCACCTGATCTGCCGACTCTGCGGCGCCCGGCGTGGTCTCTCCCCAAGCGACGGCGGCGAGTACGGCTAGGGCCGCGGAGGCGAGCAACCGCCGGCCGCCAGCGAGCACCACCCGGATCATGTCGATGCCTCGCTCATTCGCGCCTGGGCGCTCGGCCCGTTCGCAAAAAACGTGAGAGTGGTGCCGCAAGAGGGATTCGAACCCCCGACCCCATCATTACGAATGATGTGCTCTACCGACTGAGCTATTGCGGCTTGAGCGCTAATAGATGCGGCTCGGTTACGCTGAAATTGTGCCTTGTGCTTAATGCCAAAGCCCCGGCCTGGCAAGGTTGGGGACCGGGCTCCCCAACGTTGACTCAGCGGATCTGCGCCGCGCGGAGGCGCTCCAAGGAGGCCGGGCTCTCGTCGGGATCGGCGGGCGAGATGCCGGGATCGTCGGGAGGACGGGGCGGTACATAGAGTTCCGGCTTCGACCTGGCCTGACCCAGATCCCGGCGCGGAGAAATCGTCGCGACGCTTTCCTGCTCCGGCCGCGTCTCGGCCTTGCGGGTCCCGCCACCGGAGGGCGTTGGCGGCGGGGGCGGTTCGGACGAGTCCCCCTGATCCTCGATTTGGGGCAGCGGCGCCCCCACCATCGGCGGGGGCTCGGGCGTATCGAGACCCTCCTCGATCAGGAGGGTAGCATCACCCCGGCCAATGGCATCGACGGGGGCTTTCCACTCGAAGGCGTCGACGGCGCCGGTGACAGGCGAAACCGGCAACCAGCGATCCGAAATATAGCCGTCGGCGATCCAGGCGCGGTCGCGGGGCGCGCGCACCGCGCGTGCCAACCACTCCCGTTCGCGGCCCTTATTGCCTTCGCCCGCCTCGATCCGGGCCATCAGGGTGCAGATCCGCGCGGGCGGGCTGTCATGCAGATAAGGCGAAATCGCCGCTTCGGCCTCGCGCCAATCGCGGGCTTCGATGGCCGCCATGGCGATGGCGATCTGACCCTCGATGTCGCCAGGGGTAAGGCTCGCCAGATGCTTGACGCGCTTCAGCCGGTCGCGCGGCGATTCTCCCGGCTTGGCGAAAGCGTAGACGAGGGCCAGGTCGGGATGGGGCGCGAGCTTCCAAGTCCGGGCGATGAGACGGCTCGCCTGGCGGCTCTCCCCCTTGGAGGCCAGCAGGCGTCCCGCGATCTCCGCCGCGGGCACCAAGGATGGCGCCAACCGCAAGGCTTCGGTGGCGAGCGCAAGCGCCTTCTCCGGCGCGGTGGCCTCCAGCTCGCGCGCTTCGGCGGTGAGCAGCGCCGCCCGGCGCCGCAGGGCCACGGCCGGCTCGACATTGCCGTGCTGCCGCGCCAGAGCGAGGGTATCGAGCGCGCCCTCCCAATTGCCGGCGCGCGCTTGCATGTCGAACAGGGCATTGACGCTCCAGGCAAGCTGAGGGTTGCGGCGGACGACCTGCTCGGCGATGACCCGCGCCGCTTCGTTGTCGTCGCCGCGCTTCGCCTCCAGAAACAGACCGCGCAGTCCCAACAGCTCGGTCTCCGGCCGGTCGAGCATGGCTTCGAACACGCGCCGGGCCGAGGCGCGATCGCCCTTGAGCTGCGCTGCCTGGGCCTTGAGCAACGCCGTCAACGGCTCGTTGGGTAGATTGCGGCGCGCCACGCCGGCATAACGCTGCGCCAGCGCCCGATCGCCGACGCCAATGGCGAGAAGTCCGCTGGTGAGGGCGTCGAAGCCCTGGCGGCGGCGGCGCTCCTGCAGATAGGCCGACATGGCGGCGGGCCGGGTGATCAGAAAGCGCATAAAGGCCCAGACCACGCCGAGGACCGTCGCGATCACCGCGAGCGCCAAGGCGCCGACAAAGGCGCTGGCCCTGATCTCATAGCCGAGCCATTCGATGGTGATCGAACCCGGCCGGTCGGCAAGCCAGGCAACGGCCAAGGCCGCCACGATGATCGCGATGATGAAGGACAGGACGCGGGTCATGGGTTCACGGCTTCTCCGCGGCGCCGTCCGCGCCGCTCAGCGACAGCAGCACCGTGCTTTCAAGCTTGCCAAGCGTCTCGTCCGCGGCGATGCGTGCGCGCGCGTCGTCGAGCCAGCCGGTGAAGGCGTCGCGTGACGGCGCCGGAAGCGTCCCGATCTCCTGCATTGCGGCGGCGAGGTCGCCTTGCTTGAGCGCCGCTTCGGCCCGCGCCAGCACGTCGCCCGGTTCGCCGCTCGCAGCCGCGGCATCGATGCGACGAACGCTGATGGCCGATTTTGCACTGGCAATGACGCTGTCGACGAAGGACTCGCTCGCGCTCGGCGGCGGCGGAGTCAGGCTCGCCTGCGCCAGGGTCTGAAGCTTCTGCGCGAGCTCCGGGACCGTCGGAATGCCGGAGCCGGCATGGGCCCCCAAGTCGCCAAGGTCCTGGGTCTCTGGATGCAGAGCCTGGACGGCGGCAAGCTCCGCCGCGAAGGGACGCCCGGCGCTCACCGCGTCGCGCAGATTGGCGAAGGCGATGGCGAAGGCTCCAGACCGTGCGCTCGCCGCCGACCGGTCGATGGTGGTGCTCAGGGCGGGAAGGATTCCTTCGAGCTTGGCAAGCCTGTGATCGATCTCGGTGAGATCAGGGCCGAGCTCGGCCTCACTGCCCAAATTTGCTTCGGCCAAGGCGCCGAGCTTCGCCTTCAGCGCGGTCACCTCTCCCTGCACGGCTTCAAGCCCGGCGGCGGTCTCGGCCTTTTGCGCATCGAGCGCGCCGGCGACGCTGCCTTGAAGTCGCTGCTCCATGTCGTTGACCCTGGCGTCGAGCGCGGCGCCCTCCGCCACCGAGCCGCCCTCCTCGGCGGTCTTGGCCAAGGACCGCCAGGAGTCCTCGAGGCTGGTGACGCGGCCCGTCAGACCTGACAGGTCGGGCGCATCCACACTGCGCGTCTCCAGGCTTTTGACCCGCCCATCGAGCGCCGCGAGCGCCTTGGGGTCGCCCGTGGCCGGCCGCGCCGCTTCAAGCTTGTCCAGCCTGGTCTTGACCGCCGACACCTCGGACGGATCGGCATTGCGCGCAGGAATCAGCTTCCAGGCAAAGGCCAGGGCCAGAACGCCAACGAGGCCGCCGAGGAGACCGGCGGCGAGGTGGGTGAGGAAGCTCCTGAATTCGACGCCGCTGGTGCGTGGAGGCGCTTCCGCCGCCTCGGCGTCGGCCTCTGGCGTTTCCATGCCGGACGCCGTCTCCTCCGCCGGATGCTCCGCCGAGTCCGCGTCGTCGGACCCGCCGGGCGCAGGCTCCGTGGAAATCTCGGTCGCCGTCCCCTCGATGGTCGGGGCCGGGCGCTTCCCCGATCCAACCTCGTCTTGGTCGCCAAAAGGCTCTGCCATCACGGTCCCTTGGGCTTCCTAACGGTCGATTCTCATCCTCATAAGGATGCCGCGTCGGAGTCAATGAGCGCAAGGATATCTTCCTCGCGCGGCCGCGCCGCCACAATCGCCCTGGCTGCGAGCGGTTTCACTGCCTGTGCTACCGCCGCCGAGAGGCAATAGCAATTCAGTCTCGATGCTTGCGTTACCGCACCGTGTTGTCCGGCGAGACTAGCAAAGATCGCCGCGGTTCGGGGCGACATGAGCACAACGCCGTCGAGCTGGCCGCCCGCAAGCAGGGCCATCGCCCCCAGAGGCAACGTAGTCGCCGCAACCGCCCGATAGAGAATGGGCCGCCTCACGGTGAAGCCCTTCGCCTCAAGCGCGGATTTGAGGTCGAAGGCCACCGTCTCGCCGGAGAGATGCACCAGCGGTCCGGCGCCGGGGTTCAGCCGATCGGCCAGCAACGCTGCCAGGGTTTCGCCGGTTCCGGGGCCGATCGTGACCTCGGCAAAGCCAAGCTCCGTCGCGGCTTTCGCCGTGGCCTTTCCCACGGCGAAGAGCGGCAGCCTCCTTGCCTGGGCGAGGTCCCGGTGGGTCGCAAGCGCGCGCAGCGCACTGCGGCTGGTGACGACGAGTCCCTGCGTCCCATCGAGATCAAGTGATGCATCCGTCAACAGCTCGATCGTCAGCAGGGGCGCAAGCACGGCCTCGTGCCCGCGGGCCTCAAGAACCTTCCCTTGGCGCGTGGCATCGGGCTCGGGTCTGGTGACGAGAAGGCGCATGAATTTAGCGAGGGCCGAAGCTTGCGAGAAAATTCGGGCCGGCGCGGGCGAGCAGCTCCCGGCCGGCCTCGGCGCCGATACCAGCGGCATGGTCCGCCGTGCCGGTGAGCTCGATCGCGTGCCATTCCGTGCCATCCGGCTTGAGCACCAGGCCGCGAAAGCGCAAGCTTCCATCGGCGATCTCCGCCAGCCCCGCGATCGGCGTCCGGCAAGACCCGTCGAGCTCGCCGAGGAAGGCCCGCTCGCAGGCAATGGCGGTGGCTGTGGTCTGGTGGTTGAGCGCCTGCAACAGCTCGCGCGTCTCGACATCGTCGCCGCGGCAGGCGACGCCGATGGCGCCTTGCGCCACCGCGGGCAGAACCTCCTCCGTCGACAGGACCGAGGTGACGTGGCTGGCAAGGCCGAGGCGCGTCAGTCCAGCCAGAGCCAGGAGCGTGCCGTCGACCGCGCCTCGTTCGAGCTTGGCCAAGCGCGTCTCGACATTGCCGCGGAAGTCGATGATTTCGAGGTCGGGGCGGAGGCGTTTCACTTGGGCCTGACGGCGCAAGGACGAACTGCCGACCACCGCCCCTGGCGGCAATTCGGCGAGCGGCACGCCCTTGGCGCTGATGAAGGCATCGCGCACGTCGCCTCTGGGCAGCACTGCGGCGATGACGATGCCCGGAGGCAGCTCGGTGGGCAGGTCCTTGATCGAATGCACGGCGAAATCGACGCGTCCCGCGAGCAGGGCTTCGTCGATCTCCTTGGTGAACAGGCCCTTGCCGCCAAGGTCGCGCAAGGGCTTATCGCGGATGCGATCGCCGGAGGTGGTGATGACGCTGAGCTCGATGGCGCCATCTTGCAGAGCGTGAGCGGCGGCCAGCAGCGCCTGCACATGCCCGGCCTGCCACAACGCGAGCGGGCTTCCTCTCGTCCCGATCGATAACGGGCGTTTTGGCAAGCTCTTGACTCCCTTGGCTCAATGGGCGCGAGGGGCGCGGCGCCAGACAGATCATTAATGGCCTGATCCGCCTCCCCCTTCAATCGGCCCGGTGTTATCTGTAAAGACGCAGGATGACCACTGGCCCAGTTGA
>JBAUEK010000378.1:0-11976 GCA_049678565.1 Methyloceanibacter sp.
GCCCGCGCCGAGGAGCTGATCCGCTTGGGGCTGAAGGAATTGGCGCAATGACGGAGCGAACGCTCGCGGCGGTTAAGACCGGCGAGGACCAGGCGGAGACCTCGCTCCGGCCGCAAGTCCTGAGCGAGTTCATCGGCCAGCCGCGCGTCCGCGCCAATCTGAAAGTGTTCATCGATGCCGCGCGCGGACGCCGCGAAGCGCTCGACCATGTGCTGTTCGCCGGTCCCCCCGGCCTCGGCAAGACCACGCTCGCCCAGATCGTGGCGCGCGAGCTGGGCGTGAATTTCCGCGCCACCTCCGGACCGGTGATCGCCAAAGCCGGCGACCTCGCGGCACTCCTCACCAATCTCGAGGACCGCGACGTGCTGTTCATCGACGAGATCCACCGGCTCAACCCCGCGGTCGAGGAGATTCTCTACCCGGCCATGGAGGATTTTCAGCTCGATCTGATCATCGGCGAGGGGCCATCGGCGCGGTCGGTCCGCATCGATCTCGCCCGCTTCACCCTGGTCGGGGCGACGACGCGCACCGGCCTGCTCACCACGCCGCTGAGGGAGCGCTTCGGCATTCCGATCAGGCTCGAATTCTACGACGTGGCCGAGCTGGAGGAGATCGTGCGGCGTGGTGCGAGGCTGCTTGGCCTGCCCCTCACGCCCGAGGGCGCGCATGAGATCGCAAGGCGGGCGCGCGGCACGCCGCGGGTGGCGGGGCGGCTGCTTCGCCGCGTGCGCGACTTCGCCTCGGTCGAGGGCGTCGCCGCACCCGTCGACGCCAAGCTCGCCGATGGTGCGCTGGCGCAACTCGAAGTCGATGCGCGCGGGCTCGATGCGCTCGATCATCGCTATCTGCGCTGCATCGCGTTGAACTATGGCGGCGGCCCGGTCGGCATCGAGACGATCGCGGCGGCGCTGTCGGAGCCGCGCGACGCCATCGAGGAGATCATCGAGCCCGATCTGCTGCAGCAGGGCTTCATCGCCCGCACGCCGCGCGGCCGGATGCTCACTCAGGGCGCCTTCGCCCATCTCGATTTGCCCATGCCGGCGCAAGCCAGTGCGACCCAGTTCCCGCTCTTCAACGGTAGTGAAGAGGCATGAGCAGCAACTGGCCGGACCTCGCCGGGCGGACCGAGGGCGAGACGCATGTGCTGCCTGTCCGCATCTATTTCGAGGACACCGACTTCGCCGGCTACGTCTATCACGCTAATTTCCTGAAATTCTGCGAGCGCGGCCGTTCCGATTTCATCCGCCTGCTCGGCATTCACCATCAGAGCCTCGCCAACCCGGAAGCGGGCGAGCCCGCGGTCTTCGTCGTGCGCCATATCGAGATCGACTATTTGAAGCCCGGCCGCCTCGACGATGTGCTCGAAGTGGTCACGCGCTGCGCCAGCATCGGCGGCGCGTCGCTGGTGCTGTCGCAAGAGGTCCGGCGCGGCGAAACCGTGCTCGTCCGCGCCAAAGTCACGGTGGTGTTGGTCTCGCCCTCGGGCAAGCCGCAGCGAATTGGCAACCTCATCCGGGGCGCGCTTGAACGGTTCGTTAACCAACGCGCGCAAGGGTAGGCGGGAATAGCCGGGTTTTGCAGGCCGAAGGCACGGGCGCTGCTGCGGGCCATAGGGTTAATAAGCCCAAGTTTAGTCGCATTCGCTCGCCTAAGGTCGGCGCCGCAAGAGGCGGGGTTCTCTCCGGCGATGAATTGTAACTCGCGGGCCTTGGGTCCGCGGGCAGCCGTCGTCTCGAACAGGCGATAAGCCCGAGAGAGACGCCCTTGAGCTCACGCCACGAGGCCGTCATGACTCCGCCGGATGTAGCCGTCGATCTCTCGATCTGGGAGCTGTTCAGGAACGCTCACCTCGTCGTCAAGATCGTAATTATCGGGCTCCTCGCCGCGTCGGTGTGGTGCTGGGCCATCATCCTCGAGAAATTCTTCCTGTTCGCGCGGACCCGCAGGGAGACCGACAAATTCGAGCAGGTGTTCTGGTCGGGACAATCGCTGGTGGAGCTTTACCAGGCGCTCAATCAGCGTCGAAACACATCGATGGCGGCGCTGTTCGTCGCCGGCATGCGCGAATGGCTGCGCAGCAGCGAGACGTCGAAGCCGAGCGCAGGCACCCAGCTCAGGGTGCAGAAGGTGATGGACGTGGCCATCTCGCGCGAGGTCGAACGTCTGGAGCGGCGCCTCACCTTCCTCGCGACGGTGGGCTCGACCGCGCCTTTTGTCGGCTTGTTCGGCACGGTGTGGGGCATCATGACCAGCTTCCAGGCCATCGCCGTGAGCAAGAACACCAATCTCGCGGTGGTGGCGCCGGGTATCGCGGAGGCCCTGTTCGCCACCGCGCTGGGGCTGCTCGCCGCCATCCCCGCCGTGATTTTCTACAACAAGTTCAATAGCGAAGTCGCACGCCACGCGGGACGGCTGGAGGGCTTCGCCGACGAATTCGCGGCCATTCTGTCGCGGCAGCTCGACAAGACCTTGTGAGGATCTGTCCCGATGGGCGCAGGACTCCAGACCAATTCGGGTGACGGCGGACGCCGCCGGCGGCGCGCGGCGCGGCCGATGGCCGAGATCAATGTGACGCCGATGGTCGACGTCATGCTCGTGCTGTTGATCATCTTCATGGTGACGGCGCCGCTGCTCACCGTCGGCGTGCCGATCGAGCTGCCGAAATCGGAAGCCCAGCAGCTCGAGGGCGACAAGGAGCCGCTGACCATCAGCGTCGATCCGGATGGCAAGATTTTCTTGCAAGAGACCGAGCTTCAGCTCGACGAAATTGTGCCCAAACTTACCGCTATCTCTAAGAGCGGGTACGAGGAGCGCATCTTTGTGCGCGGCGACCGCCGGGTGGATTACGGCGTCGTCATGAGGGTCATGGGGACCATCAGCGCCGCAGGGTTTCGCCGCATCGCGCTCGTCTCGGATCTCGAAGAGAAGCCGCAATAGGGAAGCCTCGCGTTGCGCAAGAGCGCCTTCATCTCCATCGCGCTGCACCTCGCCATTCTGCTCTGGGCCGTGGCGATCTTCCCGGCTGGCCAGGCCCTCGATGCGCCCATGATCCAGGACGTGCCGATCGATATCATCTCGCCGTCCGAGTTCACCAAGATCAAGGCCGGCATGGTCGATGCCAAGGACGAGGCGCCGCTGGCGCCGAAGCCAGAGGCGCCGAAGCCGAAGGCCGTCGCCGCGAAGGAGCCGCCGAAGCCGGTCGAGAAGCAAGCCGCGGTGCCGCCACCGCCGGCGCGGGAAGAGAAAGCTCCGCCGGAGCCGGCACCGAAGCCCGACAAGGTCGAGAAGCCGAAGGAGCCGGAGCCGAAGAAGGAAGCGGAGCCGAAAAAGGAGCCGTTGCCGAAAAAGGCCGAGACCAAGCCGGACAAACCCAAGCCCAAGCCGAAGCCCGCGCCCAAGGCGGAGAAGAAGCGCGATTTCAATACCGACCGGCTGGCGGCGCTGCTGAACAAGATCCCGGATGCGGCGAGCCAGCCCAGCGCCAACGATGCCGCGGAGGACACCCCGCAGAAGCCGGTGCGGGGACAGTCGAGCGGCACCGAAGTGTCGATGTCCGTCAACGAGATCGACGCTCTCAGGGCCAAGATCGCGCAATGCTGGAACCCGCCTCCGGGCGGTCTCGGCGCCGATGCGATCATCGTAAAGCTCAGGCTGCAACTGAACCAGGATGGCAGCCTGATCGGCTATCCCAGTGTCGCCAATTCCAGCGGCTCGCCCTTCTTCCAGGCGGCGGCGGACAGCGCGGTCCGCGCCGTCTATCAGTGCCAGCCTTATGCGTTGTCAGGCGACAAATACGATCTCTGGCGCGACATGATTCTCAATTTTGACCCACGACAGATGTATGGCAGCGGCTAAGCGCAGGGCGATTCGGAACCAATGTCCAATTTCATGACCTCAACCACGACGAGACGACAGAGCCCGCGTTTGCATGGCGTGCGGCACGCGGCCGCCATGCTACTCCTCGGCGTCCTGATTGGTGTCGCGGCCGGTGCGGGCCCAGCGCAAGCCGTGGTTGAGCTCAACATTACGCAGGGCAATATCCAGCCGCTGCCGATCGCCATTCCCGATTTTGCCAGCGACGGGTCGATCGACGCCAACGCCGCGCGCGAGATTTCAGACGTGGTCTCGAACGATCTCCGATCGTCGGGCCTGTTCGTGCCCATCGATCCGGCGGCCTTCATCGAGCGTGGGCTGGATCTCGCCCGCGCCCCCCGTTTCGAGGATTGGCGCCCGATCAACGCTCAAGCCTTGGTCGTCGGCCGAATCAGCGAGGGTGGCGGCAGGTTGAAGGCGGAGTTCCGGCTGTGGGATGTGCTGTCGGGGAAGCAGCTCGCGGGCGAGCAGTTCTTCACCCGGCCGAAGGACGCGCGCCGCATCGGCCACATCATCGCCGACGTGATCTATGAGCGGATCACGGGCGAGAAGGGCTATTTCGACACCCGCGTCGTATTCGTCGACGAATCAGGACCCAAGAACAAGCGGGTCAAGCGCCTGGCCATGATGGATCAGGATGGTCACAACGTGCGGTTGCTGACCACCGGTCAGGACCTGGTCTTGACCCCGCGTTTCAGCCCTTCGACGCAAGAAATTACCTACATGTCCTTCGAAGGCAACAACCCCAAGGTCTATCTCCTCAACATCGAGACCGGACAGAAGGAGGTCGTGGGCGCCTTTCCGGGCATGACTTTCGCGCCGCGATTCTCCCCCGATGGCCAGAAAATCGTGATGAGCCTGGAGCAGGGCGGCACCACCAATATCTTCGCCATGGATTTGCGCAGCCGCCGCACGGTGCAACTCACCAACAGCCAGGCGATCGACACCTCGCCCTGTTATTCGCCCGATGGGCGTCAAATTGTGTTCGAAAGCGACCGGGACGGCTCGCAGCAGATCTATGTGATGAACGCCAATGGCTCGAATCAGCACCGCATCAGCTCGGGCAGGGGCAGCTATTCGACCCCGGTCTGGTCGCCGCGCGGCGATCTGATCGCCTTCACCAAGCGCGCCGGCGGGGAGTTCCTGATCGGCGTGATGAAGCCGGACGGCTCGGGCGAGCGGATTTTGACCGAGGGCTTCCACAATGAGGGGCCCACTTGGGCGCCGAACGGCCGCGTCCTGATGTTCTTCCGGGAATCGCCCGGGGCAGCGGGCGGTCCGCGCCTCTTCACCATCGATCTGACGGGCTATAATGAGCGCCAAATTGCGACCCCTGCTTTCGGTTCCGACCCGGCCTGGTCGCCCCTGATCAACTAGCGTCGCGCGAGGGGACGGACGCGCGTGAAAACCGACCCCAATCTGGCGCGTCGTCCCAGTCTAAAACTCCGCTTATGCTTATGTTAACGCTAATTGATCAGGCTTTGTCCGCCTCGTAGCCTGACGCTGGCTGGAGGCTGAGATTCGGCGTGGCATTTTGGCATCAATGGCCGACAAAACAGTCGCGAACAGTAGTCCGTTCTTGATCTAAAAGCCCCGCCCCGGTACATCCGAAATTGGCACTTGCCGTTTAACCAAAGGAGAGAAGACCATGCAGGGTTTGAAGGGCGTTATCGTCGTCGCCACGATCGTGGCTGCCGCCGTTGCGCTAGGCGGTTGCTTCCACCACCAAAAGCAGGTTGTCCACGAGCCCCTGAAGCTCGGCTCAGCCGACACCGTGGTCGAGCAGGTTGTTCGCGCCTAAACGCGCGAAGAACACGATATTTCCTGGGCGGAGGGGGATCTTTCCGCGATTGGATTCGGATGCCGGGACGCCGATGCATCATGCGGCGGCGTTTCTGGCATCCTTTTCATTTCCAGCCTGAAAATCTGTCTCAAAAACGCTCGTTTCTTATGTTGGCTCCACGCAGGCCAAGCTGCTGACACGCTCAGCACATAGGGGTTCGTTAAGGGTTTCGACCTAACGATCTCTAAAAGGCGGCTAGTGGGAGTAACCAATATGGGGTCGAGTAGGGTTAACCGTGCCTGCAGGTTGGCCGGCATTCTTGCCGTTGCCCTGATCCTTGCGGCGTGCGCGAAGCATCAGCAACCCAAGGAATACGGGGTTGGAGGCGAAGGCCCGATTACGCCAGGCACGTCCAGGGATTTTGCCGTCAATGTCGGCGACGTGGTTCGCTTCCAGGTGGACAGCTCGACCGTGACCGGCGAAGCGCAGGGCATCCTGCGCAACCAGGCCGTTTGGCTTAACCAATACCCGCAATATACGATTACCATCGAAGGCCACGCCGACGAGCGTGGCACGCGCGAATACAACATCGCGCTCGGTGCCCGCCGGGCGACGGCGGTGAGGAATTATTTGGCGCAGCTCGGGGTGAGTGCGGCCCGCATTCGCACCATCTCCTACGGCAAGGAGCGGCCGATCGCGGTTTGCGACGACATCTCCTGCTGGTCGCAGAATCGCCGCGCCCAGACGGTGCTGAATAGCGGGGCGGTGGCGGCTTATTAGTCCTGTTGGTCCTGACGGTCCTTCCTGCTTCGGAGGGGCTGGCCCGGCTTGGCGAGACGCAAAGTCTCGGATGCTTCGCGCGAGGCCAAACACAGTTTGGCCTCAAACGCCGCAACAAATGTGCCCTGTTGCGAGGCACATTGACGGCTATATCCGCAACACCGGTCGCGAAGCTTCTGACAAGGCTAACCCCGTGAAAACTTCGGCTTTGACACAGCGCAGACGATCGCGCTTGGCGAGCGCATTGGCGGGAGCGCTGCTTCTTGCCGCCAGCGCGTCGCCCCTATCGGCCCAGCAAGACCCACAGGCGGTGCCACAGCAGGCGCCCGCGCCGGCCGGCGACCGGGTCGGGCGGCTGGAGCAGAATATGGCCGATCTCCAGGCGATGGTGGCGGCGCTTGAATCGCTGGTGCGAACGCAGCCGAGTGCGGTCTTGCCGCAGGAGAGCATGGCCCCGAGCGCCCAGAGCTTCGACAACGCGACCGGAGTCATGGCCCGCGTCGACGCCCTCGAGACTCGGATCGGCGCGCTGACGAGCCAGCTTGAACTGCTGACGCAACAGCTCGGGCAAATCGAGGCGAGGCAGTCAGGCGGGAACGCGCCTCAACCCTTGGCGCCACCGCCCCAGGGCGGCGACCCGCTCGAGCCACTACCCGAGCTACCGGGCCGCCAGGGACTCGCCCCGGAGGACCCGGCCGGGACCCTTCTCGCCGACGCCGGAGGAATGGCCGGATTTGGCACCGGCACGCCCCCGCAATCCGACGAGGCCGGAGCGGGCCCGATGCCGCTTGCGGTGCCCGATCAATCGCAGCGGCTCGCCGCGCTGCCGCCTGGGCTCGATGCGCCAGCCCTCTATAGTCAGGGCTATGGCGATCTCCTGCGCCGGGACTATGCCGCAGCCGAAGCCGCGTTCCAGGATCTCGTGCAACGCTTCCCCGCCGACCCGCTCGCGGGGAAGGCGCAATATTGGCTGGGCGAGAGCTACTATGTGCGGGGGCAATTCAAGAATGCCGCCGACGCTTTCCTCAAGGGCTACACCCGATACGGGTCGGGGGATAAGGCGCCGGACAGCCTGCTCAAACTCGGCATGGCGCTGGCCGCGCTCGGTCAGAAGGATGCGGCTTGCGACACCTTCGATGAATTCGGCGCCAAGTTTCCGGCCGTCGACCCGGTCTTGCGCGAGGAGGCAAGGAGCGAGCGCCGCAAGGTCCGCTGCTGATGTCCGGCCCGCTCGCTTCACCTGAAGCGCGGGCCGCGTTTGCCTGCCTTGCCCGCTATCGCCGGATCGCGCTTGCCGTCTCGGGTGGCCCCGACAGCCTGGCCCTCACCCATCTGGTTGCGCGCTGGCGCGCCGAGGGCGGCGTCAAGCCGGACGTGACCGTGCTCACGGTCGACCATCGGCTCCGCCCAGGTTCGCGCGAGGAAGCGGTGTTTACCGGCCGCGTGGCATCCGATCTCGGTCTCTCCCATGCCATTCTAACCTGGTCTCCTCCACTGGCGCCGATTGCCGGCCTGCAAGCGAAGGCGCGAAGCGCTCGCTACGATCTGATGGCGTCCTATTGCCACGCGCATGAGATCGAGGCGCTGGTCACCGCGCATCATCTCGACGATCAGGCCGAAACCTTCCTCATGCGGCTCAAGCGCGGCAGTGGGCTCGATGGCCTTGCCGCCATCCCCGCGGAGAGCGCCTGGGCCGGGATCGTCGTCCTGCGCCCCTTGCTCGATAAGCCCAAGGCCCGGCTTGCCGCCACCTTGATCGAGGCGGGGCTGGACTGGGTCGAGGACCCGAGCAACCGCGACCCGCGCTTCGAGCGGGCGCGGGTGCGGGGGAGCCGGGATGCCTTGACCAAGCTAGGACTGACGGCGGAGGCGCTGGCGCGGTCGGCGCAGCGGCTGCGACGGGCCCGCTCCGCGCTGGACCAGGCCGCGACCGATTTTATCGATCAGCATGGCGTCATGAGCGAAGCCGGCTTTTGCCTGATCGCGCAGGAGGCGCTAATCGCCGCGCCGGCGGAGATCGCGCTCCGCGCTCTGGCCCGTGCGGTCACGGCCGTGGGGGGACGGGCGAAGCCCATCCGCCTGGCCAAGCTCGAGGCGCTGCTCGCGGCCTTGAACGAGATCCCCGGCAAGACCCACACCCTTGGCGGCTGCCGCCTTCAGCCCGTGCGCGGCAAGCTCGGCGTGTTCCGCGAGACGCGCGGGCCCGGTCTGCCGTCGCTGCGTCTCGCTCCCGGCGAGCGGGCGCTGTGGGACAACCGTTTCAGGGTCGAGCTAGGGCAGGGCGAGGCCAAGCCCGTCACCGTTGGGGCGCTCGGAGAGACCGCTTGGCGCGATCTTTCCGCCTCGTCGCCCTGGCTATCGGCGCTTCCGCGCTTCGCCGGCGCCACGCTTCCCGCCTGCTGGCGCGGGGATGAGAGGATCCTCCTGCCGCGGCTTGGGGGCGGCTCCTCGGCGGATGGCGCCGAGGGAGTTTGCTTCAGCGCGAGCTTCGTCGGTCAGGCCTGGCCTCGCGCGCGGTCGCGACCGGATGCCGCGCGTTGAGGAAGCGTCCACCTCTTTGCCTTAGGTTGCCTTGGAAAAAGGGGCTGAGACCCCTATGTTAGCAAGGCTTAGTGTCAGTGAGATTCCCGCAGGTCGGGGCGAGAGGCCAGTGATCCGGCGTCGGCCCAAGCGGGGGCGAGGGCGGCTCAGTCAGGATCGTACATGAACTCGAATTTCCGTAACTTTGCCATCTGGGTGTTTATCGGCCTGTTGCTGGTCGCCCTGTTCAATCTGTTTCAGGGCCCGGGCATTCATGTCCGCGGCAATGAGGTCAGCTTTTCGCAGCTCTTGAGCGAGGTCGAGGGCGGCAACGTCCAGGATGTGACCATCGCCGGCAATCAGATCACCGGCCATTTCAACGACGGCCGCGGCTTCCAGACCTATGCCCCGAACGACCCCGGCCTGGTCGACAAGCTGCATGAGAAGAACGTGAAGATCACGGCCAAGCCGTCCGAGGACGACGTGCCGTCGCTGCTCGGCGTGCTCGTGTCCTGGTTCCCGATGCTGCTGCTCATCGGCGTGTGGATTTTCTTCATGCGCCAGATGCAATCCGGCGGCGGCAGGGCCATGGGCTTCGGCAAGTCCAAGGCGAAGCTTCTGACCGAGCGGCATGGGCGCGTCACCTTCGATGACGTGGCCGGTGTCGACGAGGCCAAGGAGGATTTGGAGGAGATCGTCGAGTTCCTCCGCGATCCGCAGAAATTCCAGCGGCTTGGCGGGCGCATTCCGCGCGGCGCGCTTCTGGTCGGTCCTCCCGGTACCGGCAAGACGCTGCTTGCCCGCGCCATCGCCGGCGAGGCCAATGTCCCGTTCTTCACCATCTCCGGCTCCGACTTCGTCGAGATGTTCGTCGGCGTTGGTGCTAGCCGCGTGCGCGACATGTTCGAGCAGGCGAAGAAGAACGCGCCTTGCATCATCTTCATCGACGAGATCGACGCCGTCGGCCGCCATCGTGGCGCAGGCCTTGGCGGCGGCAATGACGAGCGCGAGCAGACCCTCAATCAGCTCCTGGTGGAGATGGACGGCTTCGAGGCCAATGAAGGTGTCATCCTGATCGCGGCCACGAACCGTCCCGATGTGCTCGATCCGGCGCTGCTCAGGCCCGGCCGCTTCGACCGCCAGGTCGTGGTGCCGCGCCCCGACATCATCGGCCGCGAGAAGATCCTGAAGGTGCATGTGCGCAAGGTTCCGCTCGCGCCTGACGTCGATCTGCGCGTCATCGCCCGCGGCACGCCCGGCTTCTCCGGCGCCGACCTCGCCAATCTCGTCAACGAGGCGGCCCTGCTCGCCGCGCGCCGCTCCAAGCGGCTCGTGACCCAGGTCGAGTTCGAGGACGCCAAGGACAAGGTGATGATGGGCGCCGAGCGCCGCTCCATGGTGATGACCGAGGAGGAGAAGACGCTGACCGCCTATCACGAGGGGGGCCATGCGCTGGTCGCCTTGCATCAGGCGGCCTCCGATCCGGTGCACAAGGCCACCATCATTCCGCGTGGACGTGCGCTCGGCATGGTCATGCGGCTGCCCGAGCGCGACCTGCTCTCGTATACGCGCGCCAAGCTCAAGGCCGACATCGCCGTCGCCATGGGCGGGCGCGTAGCCGAGGAGATCGTGTTTGGCTACGACAAGGTGACGTCGGGCGCGTCATCGGACATCAAGATGGCGACGATGCTCGCGCGCGCCATGGTCACGCAATACGGCATGTCGGACAAGCTCGGTCCGCTCGCTTATGGCGACAATGAGGAGGAAGTATTTCTCGGTCACTCCATCGCGCGGACACAGAATCTCTCCGACGAGACCCAGACCATCGTGGACGAAGAGATCCATCGCATCGTCGATGAGGGGCATGAGCAGGCGCGCAAGGTCATCTCCGAGAATATCGACGACCTGCACACCGTGGCGCGGGGGCTGCTCGAATATGAGACGCTGTCGGGCGAAGAGATCAAGGGTCTGATCAAGGGCGTACCGCCGGTGCGCGAGTTCGTCCCCGACGTGACGACACGGCCGGCGTCGGCATCCGCGGTTCCGTCCGCGGGACGCGGCAAGAAGCCGTCGCCCGAGCCTGATACTGGCGGCATGGAGCCCCAGCCTCAGACTTGAGTTCCTTATAGGTCTGCCGTTTCCTCAAACCTTGTCATGCCCGGCCTTGCGCCGGGCATCGACGTTTTTGGTTCAACGGTGGCTCCGTCCAGGAGAGACCAGTGTCGGCGATGTCACATGACCGGCACGGCGTGCTAAACGCGTAGCGCATGACAAAGCTCTATCTCAGACCGCTCGGCTTTCTGCATGGGGACATTGCCGCCGCAGCCACGGCGCAAGGCTTGGCCCTGCCTGTGGCCGGGGGCGCAATCGCCTTCACCTCGGCCGAGCTGATCGAGGGGCGCCCCGGCCGCACCAAGCGGCGGCTGCTTCCGGCCTCCGATCTTGCCGGCTCGCGCGATGCCGATCTCGGCGCCTTGCTGCAACGGGTAACGGCGCCGCGCGCTCCCTTCGCCGGCCTCGGCTTCGGCCGCCCGCTGCTGATGGGCATCGTCAACGTCACGCCCGATTCATTCTCCGACGGCGGGCTCTACGACACCACCGAAGGCGCCATGGTCCAGGCGGCAGAGCTGGCCGCCGCCGGCGCCGACATCGTCGATGTGGGGGGCGAATCCACCCGTCCAGGCTCCGACGCGGTGGGCGAGGCGGATGAACTCGCCCGGGTGCTTCCCGTGCTCGAAGGGCTCGCGGGCCTCCATGCCGCCATCTCCATCGATACGCGCAAGGCGAGCGTGGCGCGCGCCGCGGCAAAGGCCGGTGCTACGATCTTCAACGACGTGTCGGCGCTGACCCATGACCGGGACAGCCTCGCCGCGGTGGCCGAGACGGGCCTCTCCGTCGTGCTCATGCACGCCAAGGGCGAGCCCAAGACCATGCAGGACGACCCCCGCTATGACGACGTGGCGCTCGAAGTGTTCGATTATCTGGCGGGACGCATCGCCGTGGCCGAGGAGGCGGGCATC
>JBAUEK010000379.1:0-13399 GCA_049678565.1 Methyloceanibacter sp.
TGATCGTGGCGTCGGCCTTTAGCGTGGTCACGGTGCTATTGGCGAGGGTGATCATCCATGAGCCCGTGAGCAAGACGCAATGGGCGGCGATCGCACTCATCGCCGCCGGCACTGCGGTGCTCAGCGCGAGCTAAGCTTCAGCCCCAGACGCGCCCGGACCGCTCGGTGTCGATCTGATAGTCGGTCGCGTGCCGGGTAAAGAATTCCCGGCCGAAGCGGCGCGCCGCCTTGATCGGCTCGCCCGGATCGCGCAGGACGTCGCCGCGGGCGTTGCCGTAGCCATGCACGACGCCGACGAATGTGGAGCGCGTGTAGCGGGAGAACTCCTGGATCTGGGTGATGATCCCGCCGGAAACCATCGGGAAGGTCTCCTCCGAGCTCAGCACCAGCCCGATGCGCTTGTTCTTCATGCCTTCGATCACCTCTGCCGATCGCGGATAGGAGGCGGCGTAGTAGCAGAAGGTGCGGTCGAAAAAGGTCTTGAGCTGGCCGGAGGTGCCGTACCAGTAGATCGGCGTTGCGGCGATGAAGCCATCGGCGGGCAGATAGTGATCGAGAAACACGGAGCGGAACCCGTCCTCGATCGAGCATTCGCCGTCGGGCTTCCGGCATTTCCGGCAGTCCCGCAGAAAGGCGTGCAGAAAGTCCTCGGCAAAGACGAACTCCGCCTCGTGTCCGGCCTCGGCCAGCCCATCGCTCACCGCTTCGGCGAGCAGCGCGGAATTGCCGTTGCGGCGTGGGCTTGAGGACAGCACAAGAGCCTTCATTGCTTCATCCCTTCAAAAGTTCGGCGGCGGCTTGGTCGAGCGCCTGTTGAAACTTGGGCAGCCTGCCCGGTGAGGCGGCACAATGGCCCCAGGGAGAATCGAAAACCCGCAGCTCGGCCCGCCGCATCAGGGCAACTTCCGCGGCGTTGTCGTCGGGCGTGAAATACAGATCCGTGCTGCAGGGGAGCATGATCGCGCGCGCGCCGATCGACTGCAAAGCGCGCTTGAAATCGCCTCGATAGAGGTCGTTGTCGGCGATATCTCCGTGCTGCCAGGTCCAGATCTTGGCGATGAGATCATTCGCGTCCCAGCTCAGATGATCCTCCTCCCAGTCGCGCACGAAATCCTCGAGCGTGGCGAAGCCGAGCTCGCGATAGAGACCCCGGCCGAAGAATTCATGGGAGTAGGCCCAGGCGACATAGACGCGGCCGAAGGCCCTGAGGCCCTTCACCGGCGGCGCCGTGTAATCGCCTTGGTTCCAGGCCGCATCGGCCTGCAATGCGGCCTTGGGCCCGTCGAGAAAGGCATGATTGTGGGGCGAGCAGCGCGCGGCACCGCAATAGGGCAAGATCGCATCGACCATGTCGGGATATTGGGAGGCCCATTGATAGGCCTGCATGGCCGCCATCGACCAGCCAAGCACGAGCGCGATGCGCCGGACGCCCAGGCGCTCGGTGAGCAGGCGATGCTGGCAAGCGACGTTGTCGAACAGCGTGACCTGCGGAAAGCGCGGACCGTCCTGCGGCGGAGCGGAATTGCTGGGCGAGGACGAATAGCCGTTGCCGATCAAGTTGATGGAAACGATGAAGTGCCGCGCCGGGTCGATGGCGCGCCCCGGCCCGAACAGCGGTTCATTGCGGAGATGCGTGCCGGTGTAGAAGGTCGGCAGCACGACGACGTTGTCTTGCGCCGGACCGAGCGTGCCATAGGTCGCGTAAGCGAGCCGCGCGTCCCTCAGGACTGCGCCCGACTGCAAAGGCACATCGCCCAGCTCGTAGGTCTGCAAGGCGCCCATGTGGAACGGTCCTCCGCTTGCGCGACCTATATCAGCTATAGCGCTGACGATACGCCTCGGCCGCCAGTTCGAAGCAAGCCAAGGGGGCCCGGACCACGCCAGCACCGATCTGGCCGCCATCGCGGCCGGCGATGCCGACGTCCATCGCTGGCAGCACGCCGCTGTCGAGAACCTTGAACATGTCGATTCCCGTGGGCGAGCCGCGATAGCCAAGCGCCGGAATGAGGTAATCCGTATTCTCGCCGACGGTGATCTCGTACAGCTCCTCGTTGCGGGCGATCATGGTGGCGTAGGAGCCTCCCTGGTAGGCCTGAAGCGCAGGTGCGGAGGCTTGGGCGAAACCGCCGAGGCCGATGGTCTCGGTGATGATGCTTTCACCGCCCATCCAGGTGATCTCATCCTCGCCATGGCCTTCGAACAGCTTGGCTTCAACCGAGGCATGGGGGCCCTTGAACCAGGTGTCGCCAAGCCCGCTGACGCGTATGGCGAAACCCTGGCAGTTGAAGGCCATGGCGGTGACGACGCTCGAGGTCTCGAGCCCGCGCGCCGCATCGGCGGTGGCCTTGGCGGCGGCCATGGACAGCCGCAGGAAAAAATACTGATCGTCGGTCATGACCTTCACGGCGCGCGTGATCCGGTCGCTGCCCTCCGATGCCAGCGCGAGCAGGCTCGGCGTGAGCTCGCGCATGAACAGCAGGGACGCCGCGGTATTCCGCGAATGCAGCTCGTCGCCCATGTTGAGCGCGCGCTTGATGATGGGCTTGAGGGGAATGGTGCCGGTCTGGCGTAACGCCTCGGCGATCACCGGCACGATTTCGTTCTGCACCAGGAGCAGCCTGTCCCGCACGCCCTCGTCATAGACGCCGTAGTTCAGGCGGCGCGGGTTGCTGCCCTCGTAAATATTGCAATAGGCGATATTGCCGAAGGCCGCGTTCTCGACCACGAACACCGGCATCGAGGCGGTGTAGATGCCGGCCAGCGATCCCACGCAGCCGAAATCGTGGCAGGCTCCGACCTTGACGTCGCCCGCGTCAAGCTTGGCGATGGCCTCGTCGCGGTCCCTGGCCAGGGCCTCGAACAGAACGCCGCCGATGATGCCCTCGCGCTGGCCGCCGGTATAGTCCCGCCAGGGCGTCGGCGGCCCGGAGGTGAGGATCGTGTCGGGCGTAAAACCGGGGACGACCTCGCCGGCCAAGCGGATGTCGACCAGGGTCGGTTCGGACTTGGTGAGCCGCTCGAAGGCAAGCGTATTTGCCTCGGCGCGGCCGCCGGTAGCGTCTCGCATTCGACTGGTCCTAATTGGTCGATTAATTAGCAGTGGAAAGAGTGTTGCCTTAAGTGGTCATCTAAAGCAAGCACGTGTTAAGTGGATTGCATCCAACTCCCGACCAGCCCTAGTGTCGGTGAGTCGTCGACATCAACTCGTCAACCTTGCGTTTCAAAGTGGACAAAGACGCGTCCGGCGACGTTGCGGTTCGTGTGGTTCGGCTGAAGCGGTTTCGGGCTGCGCGCACCAAGCTGGCGCACGCGTCTGCAAGATCATCAATGGACAAAGTTCGAGAAGGGCAGATGGCGCAGCAATCAACTCGGGAGCTCGAGCGTACCAAGCGCGGCGAGAACGGGACCAAGGGGCCAGATCCGACAGGCCCGCGGCGTGAAGAGCACAGCGCCGCCCGTGTGGACGAATTCCTGTCCACCGCCCTCGATCTGTTCGCCGAGCGCAACTTCGCCTCGGTGACGATCAAGGACATCGCCCAAGCCCTCGGCGTCAATACGGCGCTGATCTACTATTATTTCGACAGCAAGACCGACCTGTTCCGGGCCACGATCGAGCACGCGGTCAGCCGCGCTTTCGAGAATGTGCGGGCGTTGGCCGACCAGAGCGCCGATCCTCCGAGCATCATCGCCGCTTGGCTCGAGAACCATGTGAACAAATATGCCGAGATCCATCGCTTCGTGAAGAT
The DNA here is from genome assembly GCA_049678565.1 of Methyloceanibacter sp. Lineage (GTDB taxonomy): Bacteria > Pseudomonadota > Alphaproteobacteria > Rhizobiales > Methyloligellaceae > Methyloceanibacter. The sequence goes on from JBAUEK010000379.1 coordinate 3,747, forward strand.
CGCGCTCGATTTCAGGGGCGCGCATGAAGGCGATCCGAAGATCGCGGCAGCGATCGAGAGCTTTTACGACGAAGAGCGGAAGCTGCTGTCCAAGATCATCCGTCAGGGGATCAAGCAGGGGCTGTTCAAGCCCGTCGACCCCAGCCGCATGGCGCAATTCATCTCGACCTATCTCGACGGCTGCATGGTGCGGTCGGTCATCCTCTCCGACTTCGATCTCGAGGCCGCCGTGCGCGAGCTGCATCGCCGCGTGTTGGAGATGTTGGGCTATTCCGGGAAGCCATTGAAGCGTCAGCGGCGCTGAAACTCCTTCTGAATCCCTTCCGAATTCCAGCCTCGCGCCAGTCAATTGCCGTGCGGCGAAGGCGGCGGCACGCTGCCCGTGCTTCGCGCATCGTGAACAAACAATGCGCATTGCTTGCCAGTAAAACTAATTGACTGTTTAATTAGAGGCGCGCATTAATTAGAGGTGCGCATAGCCAGCGGTCGGTCACATTCCGTATCGCCGACGCGGCTTGAGGGGAGGGGCAGGCGGAGCGGACGCGGCGGATAAGAAAATCTGCGCTGCCCAAACCATGGGAACCAAGCCGGCAATCCAAACTGGTGCCCTGGCTCGTGCAGGCTTTAAGGGAGAGCAAGTATCCATGAACGAGATTAGGACCGGAGCTCAGTTCGAGGCGTCGGAAGGCTCCAAATCGGACCGCGAGACCATGCGGAGCCTGATGGAAAAGGGCGTGGAATATTGCATGCCGCTTTATGTCGACGTCCACGGCATCGCCAAGACCAAAACCGTGCCGATCGACCATTTCGACCGGATGATGCGCGGATCGGAGCTGTTCACGGGCGCGGCGCTGGACGGGCTCGGTCAGGGCCCCCACGACGACGAACTGGCGGTCATCCCGGATCCCGACGCGGTCATGCAGTTGCCCTGGCGCCCCAACGTCGCCGTCATCCCGGGACACCTCGCCTATCACGAGCAGCCCTATTCCATGTGTTCACGCACGGCGCTAGCGAAGCAGGTGGAACGCGCCGCGAAGCTGGGCTTGAAGTTCAATCTCGGCATCGAATGCGAGACTTATATCGTCCGCCTCGATCCCTCAGCGCATAACGGCATCGCGCCGAACGATCCGCGCGACACCCTCGCCAAGGCGGCCTACGACGCCTCCCTGACCCTGATCAATATGGAATTCCTGAACGACGTCGTCGCGTCGATGAACCAGCTTGGCTGGAAGGTGCATTCCTTCGACCACGAAGACGCCAATGGCCAGTTCGAGTTCGACTTCGCCTATGCCGACGTCATGACCATGGCGGACCGCTTCGTCGTCTGGCGGCTGATGATGAAGGAGCTCGCCCGCAAGCATGGCTGGGAAGCGACCATGATGGCCAAGCCCTATGCCGACCGGACCGGATCGGGCGCGCATTTCAACATGTCGCTGGCCGATGCGAAGACCGGCGAGAATATTTCCGGCGATGCATCGGACAAGCGCGGATGCGGGCTTTCCAAGCGCGCCTATCAGTTCCTCGGCGGACTGAGGAAGCATGCCGCGGCGATCGTTGCGGTGAGCTGTCCGACCGTCAATTCATACAAGCGCCTGATCAAGACCGGTTCGATGACAGGCTATACCTGGGCGCCGATCTTCATTTCCTATGGCGGCAATAACCGCACCCACATGTTCAGAGTGCCCATGCTCCGACCCCATATCGAGGACGAGCATGGCGACGCTCACGTCAACCTCTCAAGCACGCGCTGGGAATGCCGCGCGGTCGATCCTTCCACCAACCCTTATCTCGCCGCCGCCATGTTTCTGGCCGCGGGGCTCGACGGCATCGAGCAGGACCTCGATCCCGGCGATCCTCAATTGGTCAACATGTACGAACTGTCCGATCGGCAACTGGCGGAGCTGGGTATCAAGCAGCTGCCGCAGACCTTGTTGGAATCGATCACGGCCTTCGAGAACGACGATCTCGGGCGTCGCGTGATGGGGGACGAGCTGCGCAATGCGTATGTCGCCCTCAAGAAGGAAGAGTGGTGGTCGTACCACAACTCCATTTCGCAGTGGGAGATAGACCACTACCTGACCAAATTCTGAGCACAGGAGTGTCACCGTGTTTTGGCGCAAGAAGGACAAGAATGCCGACGGAGAGGTGAAGATTTTTTTCGCCTCCGACCTCCACGGCTCGAACGTCTGCTTCAAGAAGTTCGTCAACAGCGCCAAGTTCTACGGGTCCGACGTCCTCGTCCTTGGCGGCGATCTGACGGGCAAGGCCGTCATTCCGATCGCCGAGCAGCAGGATGGTACATTCCTCGCCTTTCAGCACGGCGAGTCGGTCCAGCTCAGGGACAAGAGCGAGCTCGACGACTTCGTCAAGCGGCAGGGCAATATCGGTTTCTATCCGACGGTAATGTCGGAAGCCGAGTATCAGGCCTTGAGGACGGACGCGGATGCGCAATCGGTGCTGTTCAAACGCCTGGTCCTGGAGCGCGTGCATGAATGGGCCGCCTTCGCCGCTGACAAGCTCAAGGGGACCGACATCCCCCTCGTGGCCCTTCCCGGCAACGACGATTTCCATGAGATCGACGAGATCCTGACCCGAGCCGCGCATTTCGATTTCCACGAGATGCAGGTGTGCGAGTTCAAGGGCGGGTATCAGATGCTTTTTTGCGGCGGTTCGACGCCGACGCCATGGGATACCGAGCGGGAATATTCGGAGGAGCAATATGTCGCCCGCTTCGCCGAGCTCCTGCCCCAGGTCGGGGACATGGACCGCTGTATCTTCAATGTGCACGTCCCGCCATTGGGCACCGCGCTCGACGCCTGTCCCAAGCTCGACGAGAAGCTGCGGGTCGTCTACGAGATGGGGCTACCCGCCCAAATCCATGCGGGCTGTCAGACCTTGATCGATATCATCAAAGAGCATCAGCCGCTTTTGGGCCTGCACGGGCACATCCACGAAGGACGCGCCAAGATCAATATCGGCAAGACGATCTGCATCAATCCCGGCAGCGTCTACCCTGAAGGGATCTTGCAGGGCGCCATGATCACCCTTAGGCACGGCCAGGTCACCCAGGCCAACCTGATGCAAGGGTAACGGAGCACTTTTTTCGGACTTTTTCGGCGAGCGAAATATCAACAGAAGGAGGGGAGAATGTCCGTTACTGATGTTGGGGCAGACAAGCGAATATTCTTGCGGAAAGCGTCCGGACTGATCAGGACCGCGAGCGGGACGGACACGTTCATCTACGATCTCGGCCTCGTCAGTATCGGCCTCGGCGTGGGGTCGATGCTGTATTACGGCCCCGCGTTCTACCCGCAAGGCAATCTCATTTGGGGATGCGTCATCGCGGGCGTCGCCATGGCTCTGATCTCCTTCGGGTTCATCACCTGGAGCATCACCTTGCCGCGCTCCGGCGGCATTTACGTGTTCGGATCTCGCATCCTGCCGCCGGCGCTGGCGCTCACCATGAGTTTGGTCGAGATCTCCGCCTGGCTGTTCTATTGCGCCATCGCCGCCTATTGGATCGTGATCCTGGCGCTGGCCCCGATGTTTTCGGCGCTCAGCCTCCTGACAGGCAATGAAACCTTCCTGTCGATCTCGCAAACGATGCTCGAGCCGTGGGCGACATTCCTGATCGGCGCCGTGATTCTGATCCTGTCGCAGGTCGTTCTCTCCTTCGGCATGCGCTTCTATCTCACGGTCAACAAATGGGTTTTCATTCTGGCGTTGGCCAGCACCATCCTCATGATCATCACGCTGGCAATGGCCACCCGGGAGCAGTTTGTCACCAATCTCAACGCGCTGGTTGGGCCATCGCTTGGCGTGCCTGACGCCTATAACGCGATCATCGCCAGCGGTAAGGAGAAGGGCTGGGGCGAAGCTGGAACCGATGTCTGGCAGACCATTCTCGTCTCCAACTGGCCATTCCTGCCGCTTGTCGGCGCCGCCTTCTCCATCGCCATCGGCGGCGAGATCAAGTCGGTCGGCAAGTCGCAGTCGGTGGGAATGCTCGGCGCGGTGCTTTGCGCCACCGTGGCTTGGATCATCACCGTTTACCTCGCCTACAAGGTGTTCGGCTTCGAGTTCCTCGGCACCGCCGTCTACAACGTCCTCAGCGGCAATGGCGGCCTGACCACGCCAACCGATCCGGCCGTCGCGCTCCTGACCGGCATTCTGACGCAATCGCCGCTGATCACGGTGCTCACTTCACTCGGACTGGCGCTGTGGATGTGGATGTGGATTCCGGGCATGCACACGTTTGGTGTGCGGGCCATCGTGGCTTGGTCGTTCGACCGGGTGGCTCCAGCGCCGCTTGGCAAGATCTCGGAGACCTATCACACGCCAATGGTCGCAATCACGGTGACCACGATCGTCAATCTGATCTTCATGGCGCTGTTCGTGTTCACGCCGTGGTTCTCCAAGATCGTGATCCTGATCGAAGCTGCGGTACTGGCGTGGTCGGTGGTGCTCGCCGCGGGGATCTTCTTCCCCTATCTGCGCCCGCAGCTCTACGAAAAATCTCCGATCGCGAGCAAGACGGTGTTCGGACTGCCGCTGATGAGCGTGGGCTGCTTCCTCGGCTTCATCGCCGCGCAGTTCTACTTCTGGACGCTGTTTTTCGATCCGAACGCGGCTGGTCATGATCCGACCCAGCTGATGATCGTGGCCGGCGTGTTCGTGCTCGGATTCGTTTTCTATTACGTGATGAAGTTGATCAGACGCTCTCAGGGCATCGACGTGACGCTGGCATTCAAGGAAATCCCCATCGAATGACAGGTCTCGGCGTCGGGTGAAGCGGGCGGAGCGCGACAGCGCTCCGTCCCTCATCCCGCCCCGGCATCCACAAGCACTCGCCGCGCGCGGAAAAGCGTGGCAGCATTGTGCGTGACCTCTTGAGGAGGAAAGGGCGTCACATGTTCCGATTGACCAGCAGTCCCAGGAGGCCCAATTGAATCAGATGCCTGCAGATCCAGGTCTTAATCTGGAGTTCGTCGATGAGGCGCTCGCTCTCGTCCGCGACGCGGAAGCCAAGGACATTCGCCTCCGCATCCTGGGCTCGATCGCCTATCGCCTTCAATGCCCCAACAATCTGCACCTTTTCGAAGACACCAAACGCGTCCTGACCGACGTGGATTTCGGCGCCGAGAAAAAGCAGAACAAGGCGATAAGGGAATTCCTGACGGCGCGGGGTTACGTGGCGGACGAGGGAATCTACATGGCGTCCGAGGGCGCGCGCCACGCCTATCTGCACGAGGACACCGGTCTAAACGTCGACGTGTTCGCGGACGAACTCTATTTCTGTCATCGAGTTCCATTCAAGAACCGGCTCGATCTCGACAGCCCGACTATATGCACCACGGATCTGCTGCTCGAAAAAATGCAGATCGTCGAGATCAACCTCAAGGACTTCAAGGACACGATCGTGCTGATGCTAGAGCATCCTCTCTCGCATCAGGAGCCGGGGCCGAAGTCGATCGACACCAGCTACATCATCGACGTGATGCGCAAGGATTGGGGCTTCTATCACACCTTCACCACCAATCTGAAACAGGTGCCAGACTTCTTCACCGAGTTTGCGACGATTGGGAAGCAGGAGCACGACGTGATCCGCGGCCGCATCGAGGATTTGATCACCGCGATCGAAACCGCACCGAAGACCCTGGGCTGGAAGATGCGGGCAAAGGTCGGGACGCGCCGCCGCTGGTACCAGGAAGTCTCGGAGAAATCGCAGCAATATTGAGCGGGCAGCCGGCTCCGCCAGGGAGGGGTCCGAACCCATGTCGACGCCAAGCGCCGCGCCGCCTCTGTCGCATGAAGCTTTCCGGCGGCGGCAGAAAACGGTAGACCTCGACGGCCTGAGCTATAGGCCGCTGCGCGTCGCTTGGACCGATCTCGGCGAGGGCGAGCCGGTCATCCTGTTGCACGGAATTCCCACCTGGTCGTTTCTTTACAACGAGGTGATCCCGCGTCTTGCCGGGCACAACCGGGTCATCGCGCCGGACTTTCTCGGCCACGGCTATTCCGATCGGCGCGATTTCTTCGACCGCTCGCTGCTGGCGCAGACGGCCATGATCCTGCGTCTGATGGATCATCTCGGCATCGAGCGGGCGAACTTTGTCGGCCACGATACCGGCGGCGGCGTCGCCCTGATCATGGCTATTCATCACCCCGACCGCGTCGCACGACTCGTGCTCACCAACGTCGTCGCCTACGATTCCTGGCCGATCGACGACATGATCGCGCTCGGAAACCCGAACTGGCGTAGCAAAGAGCCGAAGGAGGTCGCCGACTTTCTCGCCTCCGGCTTACCCGACGGCCTCTTCAACCAGGACCGGCTGACGCCTGCATTCGAGGCTGGAATCGTCGCGCCTTACAGCGACGAGGAGGGCAAGATCTCGATCCTCCGCAATGCGAGCGCCCTCAATACCAATCATACGACCATGCTGGTCGAGAGGCATGGCGAGATCGCCGCGCCAACGCTGTGTCTGTGGGGGGTGCACGATCCTTGGCAGACGATTGGTGACGGCGAGAGGCTCGCGCGCGAGATCCCCGACGCCCGCTTGGTGCGCGTGGAAAATGCATCGCATTGGATCCCGCACGACACGCCGGAGAGGTTCGCCGACGAGGTGCGCAGTTTCCTCGCACAAGAGTGAGGGAACTTCGCGTCGCGTGACCGGCATGAGATGCTGACGGCCCTGCGGCTCACTTCGCCAGCGCCCGTAGGCTAGGGGAGTTTCGCCGACAAGCCCGGGAGTTGTTTCGAATTGTGGTCGAGCGTCTAGTTGCCAATGCTGGATTGAGGCGTTTAAGCCGGAGCGGCATCCAGGACTTGATCGACTCGGTCCGGCGGGAGGCCGAACCCCGTCTCGGCGAAGGACGTCTTGCGGATTATATTCCCGAGCTTGCCAAGGTGGACCCGAACAAGCTCGGCATCGCAGTTGCGACGGTGGATGGCGACCTCATCTCTTGCGGCGACGCACAGGAGCCGTTCTCGATCCAAAGCATCTCGAAGGTGTTCATGCTCACACTGGCCCTCGGTAAGGTCGGCGACGTTCTGTGGAATCGCGTCGGCCGCGAGCCCTCGGGCACGCCTTTCGATTCCATCGTTCAGCTCGAGCATGAAAAAGGCCGGCCGCGTAACCCCTTCATCAATGCCGGGGCGATCATCGTCACCGATGCCGTGCTCGCGGGTCACGCGCCGCGCGAGGCCATCGGGGAAATCCTGCAATTCATCAGGTTTCTGGCGAATGACGATTCGATTGCGATCGACCCGGTTCGTGGCCCGCTCCGAAACGGAGTTTGGCTACCGCAATCGGGCTTTGGCGAACTACATGCGGGCGTTCGGCACGCTCACGCACCCGGTGGACCTCGTTCTCGGCGTCTATTTCCACCAATGCGCCATCGCCATGAATTGCTGTCAGCTGGCCCAAGCGGGCCTGTTTCTAGCCAATAGCGGGCGAATTCCGATCGCCAATGCCAGCGTCGTTTCACGCCTCCGCGCCCGGCGAATCAACGCCCTTATGCTCACCTGCGGTCAATATGACGGCTCAGGAGATTTCGCCTTCCGGGTCGGCCTGCCGGGCAAGAGCGGGGTCGGCGGCGGCATCCTTGCCATCGTTCCAGGCCTCGCCTCGATCGCCGTGTGGTCGCCGGCGCTCAATGCCCAGGGGAACTCGCTCATCGGCACGCAGGTGCTGGAGCGGATCGCGGCGACAGCCGGCTGGTCGGTGTTTTAGCGCGCGGCCCGAGGCTTTTGGTCCTCTATCCATTCAATATTGGTGTTGTTTATTTAAATGGCAGTTACGCCAGTGCTTTTACTTAACGCAAAAAGACAATTGGAAGAATGTTGGTGCAAGCGGCGAACAGAGCTATACTCCGCCCGCTTGAATGCTCAGTGAGCCGTTGCAGCCCGAACGAAGCCCTTGGCGGATTGCGGCGTGGGATCAGGGACCCCTCAAATTTTTACCAAGCACAATCACGGAGACAAAATCCAATGAAGAGGATGACGATGAGTTTGGTACGCAATACAACGATCCTCGTCGGGGCCGCGGTGGCGCTGACGGCGTTCTCACAGAGTGCTTATGCGTGGCGCGGCGGCTGCTGGGGATGCGGGGCCTTCGCGGCCGGAGCCATCGCCGGCGCGGCGATCTCGCGCCCTTATTATCCCCCGGTCTATTATGCGCCGCCCGTCGTCATAGCCCCACCGGTCTATACGCCGTATGCGGTTTATCCGACTTGCCCGGCGCTTCCTCCCTACCCGTATTATTGCCGCTGATCGCGACGGCCGACGCCGTCCACTTATTTGCCAACACCAACAGTATTGGATCAATTGGCGCCAGTGCGCGCCGAGGAGTAGACACACATGAACAGCATTTGCAGACTGCTAGCCGTGGCTGCGGTTTCTGTCGCGGCGAGTCTGTCGGCGCAGGCGGAGACCCCGGCTGATGGCGCCGCCAGTGCGGCAACGGCCAAGCACCCCCCGATCCCGACCCTTCGCTGCGACTTCAAGGCCATGAGCGCCTGCACGCCTGACGGCGACTGCAAGGAAGGCACCGAGGTTGCTGGCATCAAGGTCCCGGTCAAGGTTACGGTCGACTTCGAGAACAGCGTGGTCGCCGCCGTGGATGAGACCGGTTATGCCCGCGCTGACAAGTTCGACGGGGTCGCCGAGTCGGCCGATCAGCTCATCATGCACGGCATCGACGGCGCCTATGGCTGGCAATTGCTCATCTCCAAGACGAGTGAAGCCGCCTCGATGTCATTCGCGACCGCCGATACGATCATTTCCGGATTCGGGTCCTGCTCGAACAAGTAGGGGGTTTGATACAGATCGTTGATCGACCTGCCCGTTGTTAGAGTCCTGCCCTCCGCAAGGCTTGTCTCGGGCCCCGAGCCGGTACCCTTCCATCGACATCCGACTCCAGCGTCGGCGCCATCGCGCCGCCGTTGGAGTCCTCATATCATCCGGCCGGCAGCTTTGGTCCCAGTCGATCGAAACGCGCCGTGACGGTTGGCGACGATACCCTTCTGCCGATGCTCGAGCAGCGCCTCGGGCGCCTGCATGCAAGGCAGCGTCTCGGCGTCGAGAAGGACCACGAGGCCCAGATCTTCGGACAGGGGCGGAACTTCTTCCATCTTGAGAATTTGACCATTTCGCACGCGCTGATCGGCGCCGTGCTGAGGTTGACTGGTCTCTATTGGCGGGGCGCTCGCAACGCGGCGAAGATCCAACTCCGTCACAATCACGTCGCCTCGGCCGGGCTGCCCGCCGCGTTTGACGGCTTCACCATACTTCAGCTGAGCGATTTGCACGCCGATATGAGCGAAGCGGCGATGGCGCGCGTGGCCGGCCTCGTTGCCGATATCGACTACGACATTTGCGTGCTGACCGGCGACTATCGGGGCTTAACCTTTGGCCCCTATGCCGACGCGCTTTTGGGGGTTGAGCGTCTGCGCGAGCGCCTCAAAGGACCCGTCTACGGCGTGCTCGGCAATCACGACACGATCCGCATGGTGCCGCACCTGGAGCAGATGGGAATAAGAATGCTGCTCAACGAGCAGGAGACGATCGAGCGCGGGGACGATCGCATTCATCTCGCCGGCATCGACGATGCGCATTTCTACCGCACGGACAGCATCGAGAAGGCGGCGCGCGA
>JBAUEK010000380.1:0-8340 GCA_049678565.1 Methyloceanibacter sp.
TTGATGAATTCTCCCGCTCCTCGGTGGACAACATCTACGCCGTAGGCGACGTGACCGATCGGGTGAATCTGACCCCGGTCGCCATTCATGAGGCCACGGCCTTCAGCGAGACTGTGTCCAATGACAAGCCCACGCCCGTCGATCACACGACCATCCCGACCGCCGTGTTCTCCGATCCCGAAATCGGCACCGTGGGGCTTTCGGAGGAGGCGGCGCGGGAGAAGGGTCATACCATCGACCTCTACAAATCGAGCTTCCGGCCGATGAAATATGCTCTCCCCGGTCGCGACGAGACGATGCTGATCAAGCTCGTCGTCGACATGGAGTCGGACCGGGTGCTTGGCTGCCATATCCTTGGGCCCGACGCGGCCGAGATCGTGCAGATGGCGGCAATTGCCTTGAGGCTCGGCGCCACCAAGGCACAGTTCGACGCGACCATGCCGCTGCACCCGAGCGCGGCGGAGGAGGTCGTGACTCTGCGGCATAAATGGGAACCGCCGGTGCCGGTGGCAGGGTCCGATGCGGCGGCTTGAGGACAAGATCGCACTCGTCACCGGGGGCGGCGCCGGCATCGGCCGCGCCATCGCCGAGACCTTCGCGCGGGAGGGCGCGCATGTGGTCGTGGTCGACCGCGACGGCGACACCGCGCGCGAAACCGCCGATGTCATCGTCAAGAGCAATGGTGCGGCGCAAGCAGAGACCGTCGACGTCACCAGCACCGATGAGGTCAAGGCGCTGATGCGGCGCCTGGCCGAAAAATTTGGGCGCCTCGACGTGCTCGTCAACAATGCCGGCATCGGCCAACGCGCCGACTTCCGTCACCTCGACGATGAGGCCTGGGATGAGGTGTGGAAGGTCAATGTCGACGGCACCGTGCGCTGCGCGCGGGAGGCCTTCGCTCTGCTGAAGGCGTCCGGCAACGCCTCGATCGTCAATCTGTCCTCGGTGATGGCGACCAAGCACACACGGCAAATGTCGGTCTATTCGGCGACCAAGGGGGCGGTGTCGGCGCTATCGCGCAGCCTCGCGGTGGAATATGCGCCCTACGGCATTCGCGTGAACGCGCTCTGCCCGGGCTATGTCGAGACGGCCCTGATCGGCCGCTATATGTCCAAGCCCATGATCGCCAAGGCGCTGCTTAGTCAGACGCCGCTCAGGCGCTTCGGCACGCCGCAGGACATCGCCAATGCGGCGCTGTTCCTCGCCTCGGACGAGGCCGCCTATATCACCGGCGCCAGCCTCCATGTCGATGGCGGCATGAACACCACGCTTTAGGGCATTTGCGCGTCTACTTTTGCCGGCGGCGGCACGGTCATCGTCTCCTCGATGATGCCGTCGACCACGGCGATGAGTGCGGCCTCATCGCTGGCGCCGAGCGCCTTCGCCGCCTCATAGCGTGCAAGCTGACGGTCGGCGCTGGTGCCGCGCTCCAGGATCGTTCGCGCCTGCGCCACCTCGGCCACGCAGCCGAAATAGGCCGCGTCCTCGGCAATGAGATCGAACAGCTCCTCCAGCAGAACCGGGAAAGGGACGAGCGCGCCCTTGCCGAAATCGACCAGGCCCTGCTCGATGCCGTAGCGTTGCGCCCGCCAGCGATTTTCGCGCACGAGGAAGGGCGGGTAGTGGCGCCAGCGCTGGTTCTGCCGGCGCAAGCGGTAGAGCATGCGGCAGATGCAGCGGAACAGCGCCGCGATGGTGATGCCGTCGGCGAGCAGGGGGCAGACATCGGTGAGGCGCATCTCAAGCGTGGGGAAGCGCGCGGAAAGCCGCAAATCCCACCAGATCTTGGTTGCATCCTCGATCAGCCCGGCATTGACCAGAAGCTCGATGGTGCGGGCATATTCGCTGAAGCTGCCAAATTGATGCGGCAGGCCGGTGCGCGGCAGCTCGTCGAACACCGAGAGGCGATAGGATTTGAGCCCGGTCGAGTTTCCTTGCCAAAAGGGCGAGGAGGTTGAAAGCGCGAGCAGATGCGGCAGGAAATAAGCCGCCTGTCCGAGCAGATCGATGCGGAGATCGTCGTCCTCGATGCCGACGTGAACGTGCATGCCGCAAATCACCAACCGCCGGGCAACCTGCTGCAAATCCTTGGCCAGCAGATTGTAGCGTTCCTTGTCGGTATGGTGCTGGGTCGACCATTTGGCGAAGGGATGGGTCGAGGACGCGATCGGGGCCAGTCCGAACTCATCGGCGATGGCGCCGACGGTAGCGCGCAAATGCACGAGATCGTCCCGCGCCTCCTGGATCGAGTGGCAGACCTTGGTGCCGACCTCGATCTGGGACCGCAGGAATTCGGGGCTCACTTGGCCGCGGAGCGCTTCCTCGCATTTGGCGAGCAACGCCGGCGGAGGCTCGGGCTCCAGGTCCCGGCTCTCCTTGTTGACGAGAAGGTATTCCTCCTCAATGCCGAGCGAGAAACTTGGTTCGCGGATGGTCATGGCTCATGGTGGCACAGGCGCGCGCCAGCGTGTAGCGGCTTTGCGTCAGGAGATCAGACCGCCCAGGACCGCGCCGACGACATAGGCCATCGCGGCCGCGGACATGCCGATGGCGAAGGTCTCAAGACCGGCGCGCCACCATGGCGCGGGCGACCAGCGGCTGCGCATCGAGCCAATGGAGAAGAAGGTGAGGCCGGTCATGATGGTCGACGCGGTGACCGTTGCCGGGAGGCCGATGACAAACGGCAGCAGCGGAATCGAACCGCAGACGATGAAGGCGAGGAAGGTGGCAAAGGCGGCGTTGGCCGGCGAGCGGTTGATCGGGGGGAGGCCGTGCTCCTCCGTCATCATGGTTTCGATCCAGCGCTCGCGCTTCTCCGTGATCACATTGACGGCGGCGTCGAGGGCTTCGCCTTCGAAGCCCTTGGCGCGAAAGATCTGGCGAACCTCTTCGCGCTCGCCTTCTGGCGCGATCTCGACGTGGCGCTCTTCCATAAGGCGCACATGCTCATATTCCTCGATCTCTGCCCTCGACCCGGAGAAATTGGCCGCGGCCATGGAGAAGCCGTCGGCAATGAGGTTGGCGGCGCCGAGAATGAGCAGGGCCCGCGTGGACAGATCGGCTCCAACCACGCCCGCCACCACGGCGAAGGTGGTCACGGTGCCGTCGATACCGCCATAGACCCAATCGCGCAGATAGCTGACGCGCGGACCTTCCGCGAGGCGCCTTGCAATCTCGGGCGGATGATGGCCGTGCTCGAGGTGTCGGGGGTCCAATTGCTGCTCCGTGCCGCTGCCGGCTATGTGGCATGGGAGGGAAGGGGGAGCAATGGTCGATCCGTACGCGGCAATGGCGTGAAAGGGGTGCTAATCTAATCGAATTCGGTAAGGACCAGCCCATGCTCTATCTGATCATCAAGGCCGTGGTTTCGGGCATTATCGTCACGCTCGCCTCCGAGGTGGCGCGGCGGAGCTCGGCCTGGGGCGCGCTGATCGTGTCGCTGCCGGTTATCTCACTCCTGACGATGATCTGGCTCTGGCGCGACACGGGCGACAGCGAACGCATCGCCGCGCTGGCGCAAGGCACATTTTGGCTACTGCTGCCGACATTGCCCTTGTTTCTCGTGCTCCCCGCCTTGCTGCGGCATGGCGTGGGGTTTTGGCTGGCCTTGACCATCGGTTGTATCCTGACCGTGGGGCTCTACCTTCTGACCGTCTGGCTGCTGCCGAAACTCGGCCTTAGCCTTTAAGCGAGGGCGCTGCTAGCCAGGCCAGTGCGAAGCGCTTATATAGCGTCGAATTGTGCAGGAGAGGTTGAATGGCACCGCGATGGAGCCCCGAAAGCTGGCGCTCTAAGCCGATCGAGCAGGCCCCGGTCTACCCAGACCCGGCGGGCGTGGTCGAGGTGGAGCGGCAGCTTGCGAGCTTTCCGCCGCTCGTCTTCGCGGGCGAAGCGCGGGAGCTGAAGGCGAAGCTTGCGCGCGTCGCAGCGGGCGAGGCGTTCCTGCTGCAGGGCGGGGATTGCGCCGAGAGTTTTGCCGAGCATCGCGCCGATTCCATCCGCGACTTCTTCCGTGTGTTGTTGCAGATGGCGGTGGTGCTCACTTACGCCGGCGGCTCGCCGGTGGTGAAGCTCGGCCGTATCGCCGGACAATTCGCCAAGCCGCGTTCGGCCTCGACCGAAATCCAGGACGGCCAGGAGCTGCCGAGCTATCGCGGCGACATCGTCAATGGCATCGAGTTCACCGAAGCCGCGCGGGTTCCCGACCCGCAGCGTATGCTGATGGCGTATCGGCAGTCGGCCGCCACGCTCAATCTGCTCCGCGCCTTTGCCCAAGGCGGCTACGCCAATCTGGACCACGTGCATCAATGGAACCTCGGCTTCGTCAAGGATAGCCCTGCCGGGCACCGCTATCAGGAGCTTGCCGGCCATATCGCCGAGAGCTTGCGCTTCATGCGCGCCTGCGGCCTCACGCCGGAGCGGACGCCGGAGCTTCGCACCACCAGCCTCTACACCAGCCACGAGGCGCTGCTGCTCGGCTACGAGCAGGCGTTCACCCGCGTCGATTCGACCTCCGGCGATTGGTATGCAACCTCCGGCCACTTCCTCTGGGCCGGCGATCGCACCAAGACGCTCGATCAGGCCCATATCGAATATCTGCGCGGCATCAAGAATCCGATCGGCACCAAAATTGGCCCGAGCTGCAGCGCCGAGGAGTTGCTGCGTCTCGCCGACGCCCTCAACCCGGCGAACGAGCCTGGCCGGCTTACGCTGATCTGCCGCTTCGGCGCCGATAAGATCGCCAAGCATCTGCCGTCGCTGATCCGCGCGGTCGAGCGCGAGGGCAGAAGCGTGGTGTGGGCCTGCGATCCCATGCACGGCAACACCATCAAGGCCGCTGGCGGCTATAAGACGAGGCCCTTCGATCTCATCCTGCGCGAGGTCGAGACCTTCTTCGACATCCATCGCAGCGAAGGCACCCATGCCGGCGGCATCCATGTCGAAATGACCGGACAGAACGTCACCGAATGCGTCGGCGGCGCTAAGGCCGTGACCGAAACGGACCTCTCCGACCGCTACCACACCCATTGCGATCCGAGGCTCAATGCCGACCAGTCGCTCGAGCTTGCCTTCATCATTGCCGAAAGGCTGAAGCGCGAACGCGAGGGGCGGCCCGAGCCTGAGATCTCGATTGCGGCCGGAGAGTAGCCCAAAAGTGGGGCGGGCCGAGAGCGGTCACAGGCCGCTGGGTCGCTCCGCTTCCGCCATCGATTTCCGCTGATGCCCAAACAGATCAAAGACAGCTTCAAGCTGGCGCTGGCGCAACTGAACCCCGTCGTGGGCGACCTCGACGGCAATGTGCGCAAAGCGCGGGAGGCGCGGGCGAGCGCGGCGGCTAAGGGCGCCGATCTCATCGCCTTCACCGAACTTTACCTCACCGGCTATCCGCTCGAGGATCTGGTGCTGAAGCCGGCGTTGCAGCAAGCGGCACGCGTGGCGTGCGAGGAGCTTGCCCGCGACACCGACGATGGCGGCCCCGCGGTGCTGATGGGGCTTCCCTGGGCTGAAGCTCCGTTCGTCTACAACGCCATGGCGCTGCTGGATCGGGGCCGCATCGAGACGGTACGATTCAAATATAATTTGCCCAATTACGGCGTGTTCGACGAGAAGCGGGTGTTTGCCGCCGGACCCTTGCCGCCGCCGATCGAGGTCCGTGGCCTGCTGCTCGGCGTGCCAATCTGCGAGGACATTTGGAGCGACGAGGCCTGCCGCGTGCTGGCCAAGGCTGGGGCCGCGCTTTTGATCGTGCCTAACGGGTCGCCTTATTGGTCCGACAAGCTGCCGCAACGCCTCGCCGTGGCGCGGGAGCGGGTCGCGGAAACCGGGCTGCCGCTCGCCTATGTCAATCAGGTCGGAGGTCAGGACGAGCTCGTCTTCGACGGCGCCTCCTTCGTGCTCAATGCCGACGGCGCGCTCGCACTGCAGATGCCGGCCTGGGAAGAGGCCGTGGCGGTGACCGAGTGGCGCCGCGACGCGCGGCGCTGGCGCTGCGAGCCAGGCCCGCTCGCCGAGATCGAGCAGGGCGATGCCGCCAACTATCTCGCCTGCGTCACCGGCCTGCGCGACTATGTGGACAAGAACGGATTTCCCGGCGTGGTACTCGGGCTTTCCGGAGGCATCGATTCGGCTCTCTGCGCGGCGATGGCGGTCGATGCGCTGGGGGCTTCGCGCGTGCATGGCGTCATGCTTCCCTACGCCTACACCAGCGAGGAGAGCGTGGGCGACGCGGCCGCGACCGCCGAAATGCTTGGCCTGCGCTACGACATCATGCCTATTCACCCTGCGGTGGATGGGCTCGCCGAGAGTCTCGCGGCCGTGGCCGATGCAGGCGGAGCCACCGGTACGACGGAGGAGAATCTACAGTCGAGAGCGCGCGGCACTTTGCTCATGGGGCTTTCGAACAAATTCGGTCCGATGGTGATCACGACCGGCAACAAATCCGAGGTTTCGGTCGGCTATGCCACGCTTTATGGCGACATGAATGGCGGCTTCAATCCGATCAAGGATTTGTACAAGACGCAAGTCTATGCTTTGGCGCGCTATCGCAACGCCGCGCGGCCCAAACACTGCCTCGGCCCGGAGGGCGTCGTCATCCCGGAGAATGTCATCGCCAAGGCGCCGACGGCGGAGCTGAAACCGAACCAGCGCGACCAGGACACGCTGCCGCCATACGATGTGCTCGACGACATTCTCAATTGTCTGGTCGAGCTTGAGTTGCCCGTGGCGGAGATCGTGGCGCGCGGGCACCCGCCAGAGATCGTGAAGAAAATCGAGCGCATGCTCTATCTGGCCGAATATAAGCGCCGCCAGGCGGCGCCGGGCGTCAAGATCACGGCCAAGAATTTCGGGCGTGACCGCCGCTATCCCATCACCAATAAATTCCGCGAGCGGTTGTGACATGAGCGTCACCGTCCGCTTTGCGCCAAGCCCAACCGGCCGCATCCATGTCGGCAATATCCGCACCGCGCTGCTCAATTGGATGTTCGCGCAGCAGAGCCAGGGGCGATTCCTGCTTCGCCTCGACGACACCGACGTCGCGCGCTCGACCGAGGAATTCGCGCGCGGCATCCGCGAGGATCTGACTTGGCTCGGCCTTGGCTGGGACCAGGAAGTCAGGCAGTCGGACCGCTCCGCGCTCTACGCCGCCGCGGTCGAGACGCTCAAATCGAGCGGCCGCCTCTATCCGGCCTATGAGACGCAAGAGGAGCTCGAGCTCAAGCGCAAGCGCCAGCTCGCGCGAGGGCGGCCGCCGGTTTATGACCGCGCTGCGCTGAAACTATCTGAGGCGGACCGGGCCAAGCTTGAGGCGGAGGGGCGAAGTCCCCATTGGCGCTTCCGGCTCGAGCCGCGCGATGTGGTTTGGAACGATCTCGTGCGCGGCGAGCAGCATGTGGATGCCGCTTCGCTCTCCGATCCGGTGCTGATCCGCGCCGACGGCACCTATCTCTATACGCTGCCAAGCGTCGTCGACGACATCGACTTGGCCGTCACGCATGTTATTCGCGGCGAGGACCACGTCGCCAACACCGCGCCGCAAATTCAATTGTTCGAGGCGCTTGTCGGCGCGCACCCGGCCTTGGGTCATCACAATCTTCTGGTCGGCGCCGACGGCCAGGCGCTGTCCAAGCGCGACCGCTCCCTCTCCATCGAGGGCATGCGGCGGGAGGGGCTCGAACCGCTCGCGGTGGTGAGCTTCGCCGCCACCATCGGCACCTCGGACCCGGTGGCCCCACATCTCGGCCTCGATGAGCTCGTCGCCGCCTTCGCCTTCGGCAAACTGTCGCGTGCCCTGGCGCGGTTCGATATTGACGAGCTGCGCGGGCTCAATGCCAAGCTCCTGCACGCGCTTCCCTATGAGGCCGTGGCGCAACGGCTGGAGGCGATGGATATTGGCGGCGGCGAGGAATTTTGGCTCGCGGTTCGCTCCAATCTCACGCTGCTGGCCGAGGCCAAGGACTGGTGGCTGGTGGTCGAGGGTCCGCTCCAGCCGGTGATGACCGATGCGACCTTTTGCCGGCAGGCGGCAGCACTTCTGCCGGCGGAACCCTGGGACCATACCACCTGGGGGAGCTGGACCGCCGAGGTGAAGCAGGCGACGGGGATCAAGGGGAAAGCCCTGTTCCAGCCGTTGCGGCTCGCGCTCACGGGCCGCGAGCATGGGCCGGAGCTCAAGCTTCTGCTGCCGCTGATCGGGCGCGAGCGCGCGGCGGCGCGGCTGGAAGGAAACTCCGGTTAGGTTTTGAGAATTATTGGGCCGGAGCCGGTGTGCGCTTGGCGATGCTCGATTGCTGCGGTTGCGGCGCGGGCGGCGGCGCGGCCTCGGCCGGCACGGTCTCGGCC
>JBAUEK010000381.1:0-1636 GCA_049678565.1 Methyloceanibacter sp.
GGGCACTCGCCGATCAAGCGGGTGCCCGTCTTTTTGCGCGGCCTTCCCGCCGCCAAGCGAGCGGAACCAACCGTAGACGGAGCACAGCGTAACCATAGCCAGAAGGTATTGGGAAGCGCAGCGCCACACCTCTAGCCTCACATCGTTCGGAACCGCTGATGATCGGCGGCTCGACATTCCCATGGCTTTCAGCCCCGCTTTCTAGGAGACACCCCATGCGCAAATATCTCGTTGCAGCCGCCTTGATTGTTGCCTTTGCCACCCCCGCCCTCGCCGAGCAGTTCTTCATCGCCTTCGATGAAGCGAGCCACAAATGCGAGATGATGCACAGCATCCCCTCGGGTGGGAAAAAGAGCATGGGCGGCCCCTATGCCACTGAGGCCGAAGCCCACAAGGCAATGGCCGGCATGAAAGAGTGCAACTAGATCTGATTTGATTGAGGTTGCGGGCGCTGCTTCATTGAGCGGCGCCCGCCGCCTTTCCGACGGGAAATGCGAGCCATGCAGGACGCCGCGCTAACCAATGCCTTGCAGCTTCTCTTCATCGAGCTGCGCGTCGGCCTCGCCAGGTCGGCGATCCAGGCGGGCCTTCTGCTCAATGGCGGCGCCGCGGTCGCCCTGCTTCTGCTCCTCGGCAACATCCTCTCCTCTCCGGCCCAGCGCAGCCTGCTCGTGGACGTTTCGCTGCTGAAATGGGCGTTCGCCGTCTTTGGTGTTGGCCTGTTTCTCGGCGGCATCACCTTCGTCAACGCCTATGTGGCGCAAGGTGCGCTCGCTTCGGGGCAATCGGGCGCCTTCGGCAATGCCATGCGGCGTCTCGGACTCGGCCTGATCGTGACCTCGCTGCTCCTGTTTCTCGTTGGCCTCGGCCTTGTGCTGGTTGCGATCTGACCCCGCTCGGCCTCCCCTCGCTCTCGATTTAACAGATTTGGGTGTTGCGCCATCCTGACGGTTGCGGCATCACAGCCCGTCGGCGGTAGCAATTCTGTTTTATTATGGTCATACACTCTCGGGAGAAGGAGAAGGTTATTCCATGACTTTGCGTTCATGCATTC
The DNA here is from genome assembly GCA_049678565.1 of Methyloceanibacter sp. Taxonomy (GTDB): domain Bacteria; phylum Pseudomonadota; class Alphaproteobacteria; order Rhizobiales; family Methyloligellaceae; genus Methyloceanibacter. The sequence goes on from JBAUEK010000381.1 coordinate 1,055, forward strand.
TGCGCGTCTCCGTGAGCCTGGCGTTGATGGCGCTCGGTGTTCTCTTGCCGGCGGGCCCGTCCCGCGCGGACCCGAGTCCGTTTAACGAGCTCCTTGGTTCATGGGGGGGAACGGGTGAAATCCGCCTCGATCGGAACCGGAGAGAGCGGATCAAGTGCAATGCCTATTATACCGGCGGCGGAGCGCAGCTCGGTCTCGCCATCCGCTGCACGAGCGACAGCTACAAAATCGAAATCCGCAGCAAGCTCAGCTATAGCGGCGGCCGCCTCTCAGGCAATTGGGAGGAGCGGACCTTCAATGCGCATGGCAATGCTTCCGGAACCGCGACCTCCAGCAAGATCTCGCTTGCGATCAGAGGCGCCGTCACTGGCAGTATGGTTGTCTCCTACACCAAGTCCCGCCAGACCGTGTCGATCTCAACCCAAGGGGTCGCGTTGCAGGGCGTGAGCATCACGCTTGGGCGGAGTTGAGTCCTCGGCCTGATATGCTTTGACGTCAGGGCGCGGCGCGGGGGCTGCTCGCGGTTCCAGGCTGTCCGCCGCCAATCTTGCCTTGCCTCCGGGCCCGCGAGGTCTCTAGCCT
>JBAUEK010000382.1:0-3071 GCA_049678565.1 Methyloceanibacter sp.
TTACTCGCACTCTTCAACAGGACGAGTTCGTCCGGTATCGCGCTTTCCTTCAAGAACTCGGCTGCGTCCCGAATGTTGTCAAAGCGAAGGAAACGTCCATCGGCAATATCCTCGGGCGTGGCCTTGGAGCGATGTGAATGCTCGCCGATGAAGATCACTTGCTGCGCAACGGAACGAGCCGCCTGATAGACTCTGCGATAGATCCGATCCGATCCGGCATTGTCACTGATGTGGCCTATGACGATACGCTTACGGGGTGCGCTGAACGTCGCCAGCATGTCCAGGGCGAGATGGATGCTGTGGTATGGCGCCTTGGCCGTGTCGACGATAAACACCGGGCCGCTGCCGACGCGGTGGACCGAACATCGCCCGAACAGAGCCGGGAAGCTGGCAATCTGTTCGACAATCACATCGGGCGCGACCCCGAGCTGATGGGCGCAAGAGAATGCCGCCGCCACGACTAAACTCTGGTGCACGCCCGTCAGCTGCGAGACGATCTCGAATGCTTGATCGTGATGCGTGATTGTAAGCCTGAGTTCTCCAGGCGACGGGCAACGAACATTCGATACGACGTACTCTCCGCCGGTTTGGCCAAACGTCACGGTCCGCGCCTTGGTGCGCTCGGCCATGGCGACGACGCGTGGGTCATCGTAGTTGAGAATGGCCAGTCCACTCGCCGGCAGCGCCTCGACCAATCTTTGTTTTTCTTCGGCCACCGCCTCGCATGTCCGAAATGCGCTTTTGTGCTCGAGGGCAACGAGCGTGACCACCCCTATGGATGGCCTGATGACATCGATCATCGGCTGGAGGGTCCCCGGGCCCTCAGAGCCGATCTCGCCGACAAAATAGCCATTGTCTGGCGGCCGCTTTTGCAACGATGCGATGTTGGATTTGTAACGGTTCAGAACGACATGGGTGTGGACCGGAGCCACGCCGGACAAAATGTGCGAAATCAATGCTGTTGTTGTGGATTTGCCGCTGCTCCCCGTAACGGCAATAAAAGTCGCGCGGCTCCGCCTCCGCTCATACGCAGCGCGCCACCTCCGAATGAGGCGCGACTTCTGAATAGGGCGCGCTAGGTTCTTCGTCGTGTTTCGAGCGACCCGTAATGCCCTCGCCGGCAATCCTCCTAAACGCAGCACGAGCCCCCCTCAACCGACTTCTCGTCCTTGGATTTCCGCCGCAGCGACCAGGTACCCTACGGATCAGGCTAGGGTCGGAACTATTCGGCCGCGAATGGCTCTGAAATGCAAGGACAGCGAGGGCCAGGTGGCAGGCCGGAATTATGCCCGTGGCCTCGAACTTTTATTCAGAGCGTCCCGGAACGGAGTTCCGGCGGGTCCATCCCGCCCAGGGAGGGAGCGCCTGGCCGTAAAGCCCCTCCCGATGGATTTTCGGGACTTGTGTGTCCAAAGTGTCACCCTTCCCCCCCGGCGATCCATTATTGTTGATTCCTTGAATTAGATGAAAACGGGGGACTGATCCATGCGCGTCTTGATAGCTTGCGCCATCGTTATATCGGCAGCGATTGGCCTTGGGGGCTGCTTCCACCACCAGCAGACCATGGTCCAAGAGCCACTCAAATAGACTGAAACGGTTGCCGGTGGGTATGATCGAACAACCGACGAACTAACTAGTCCTGTTCTCTCTCCAGCAATTGCCATAGCCTCGGCCGGTTGATTCCGGCTGAGGCTTTTACTTGCCACGGCGATTTGTCCCAGCTCCCTCCCCGCAACCCGGCCTCAATCCAGAGTGGCGAGGGTCGAGAAGCGTGCTAGAACCTATCTCCAAATTTAAGAGGGGTCCCTGTGGATGACGCGTGATCGAACCAGACCGCCTACCGCCCTTGTCTTGCTGGTTTTCCTTGCCTGCTTGGCGCCGTCAGCCGCCTGGGCCCAGGCCGGGGCCATCTCCAAAGACATGCAGAATTATTGCGTCAACGACTACAAGAAATTCTGCGGAGATTACGGCATTCAAACCTCCGCCGTGAACCTTTGCATGCGCAAGGCGGGGCCCGGCCTGTCGCCGGCCTGCGTCAATGCGCTGGTGAAGGCCGGCAAGATCTCGGCAGCCGAGGTCGAAAAAATCAAGGCGCAGGCGAAGAGCCGGGCAGAGCCAGCCAAATAGCTGGTGTTTTTGACCTGACAATTGGTTGGAGCAAACCTGATCATGAAAAGTATTATCGGCTTGAGCGTATTTGCCGCCCTGGCGCTGACATGCAGCAGCGCCGCCGTCGCCGCCGATGCTTGCGACACACTGACCTTTACGGGCCATCCCCAATATCCGGTGATCGCGTTCAAGGACGGCGACAAAATCGCTGGCGCCGCGGCTGATCTAGTCGAGGCGATCGGCAAGGAGCTCAAGGTTCCCGTTCAATCGAAGTACACCGGGACGTGGGCCGATGCCCAGGCGGCGGCGCGCGAGGGCAAAGTCGACATGATTGTCGGCATTTATTACAACGATGAGCGCGGCACCTATCTCGATTACGTCCAGCCTGCCTTCAATTTCGACCAGGTGGTCGTCTTTGTCGCCAAGGGCAAGGGCTTTCCCTATACCGGTCAGGACGATTTGATCGGCAAGAAGGGCGTCACCAATCAGGGTGAGAGCTACGGCACCGATTTCGATGCCTTTATCGAAGAGAGCCTGACCGTCGCCCGCACCGACGGCATCGACGACGCCTTCGCCGATTTGATGTCCGGCAAAGCCGACTATGTCATCGCCGGTTACTATCCGGGCCTCGCCGAGGCGGACAAATTGGGGCTCGAGGATAAAATCGAGGTTCTAAGCCCGACGCTGCTCAGCGCCGAGATGTTCGTCGCCTTCTCCAAGAAATCGCCCTGCCGCACCCTGGCTCCGGAGTTCGGACAAGCCGTGGCGGCGATGACGACCGACGGCCGCTTCCACAAGATGCTGACAGGCGCCATCGAGGCTTGGGACAACGCATACCCGCCCAAGGAGTAGGCTTCACCTAAGCGGTGTTGCTCCAGCGCGACAACGGCCGCCGTCCATTCGCTTCGGGCGGGCGGCCTCAGGCTATTGCGACTTCACCGAGCAGCTGGCTGATCCGCTGG
>JBAUEK010000383.1:0-1829 GCA_049678565.1 Methyloceanibacter sp.
GCATCGGTCAGGCGCGCAATATAGATGTCGGGGCTTATGCCGCCATAGAGCCAGGCGACCAGGCCGCCACCGTAGAGCGCCGCCATGGAGCCGAGGAAAGTCAGCACGGGGAGGGCGACGATGAGCACCAGGATGCGCGGCAGGATCAGCACCTCGACGGGATCGAAGCCCATGGTGCGCAGCGCGTCGATCTCCTCGCGCATCTTCATGGAACCGAGCTCGGCGGTGTAGGAGCTGCCCGAGCGGCCGGCCACCATGATGGCCACGATGAGCACGCCGATTTCGCGCAGCACGAGAATGGCGACCAAATCGACGGAGTAGAGCTCGGCGCCGAATTTGCGGAAATGGAAGATGCCCTGCTGCGCGATGATGCCGCCGATCAGAAAGGTGATGAGCAGGATGATGGGGACCGCCTGCCAGCAGACGCGATCGAATTGATGCACCGCCGAAGTGAATCTGAAGTCGCGCGGCCGGGTGAGGACGCGGACAGCGGCAACGCCGACCGCCCCGAACATGTTGGCGAAGCCGAGCAGATCGCGTCCGACACCCACGCTGCCCCGGCCAATGGCGGCCAGCGCGGTGAGCAACCAAGATCCGCCGGCCTCGGCCGGCGCGGCCTCCCGGTTCACGCCACTCATCTCGTCGAGCAGGTGTCGATCATGCTCGGGAAGTCCAACGATCGATGCGTCGCCGTCCGCGGCGCCCCATTGCCGCGCGAGACGCTCGAGCAGCCAGGCGCCGAAGGTGTCGAATTCGCGCACGCCTTCCATGTCGATGGAAACGCTTCGCGCCCGCGTTGCGTCCTGTGAGACGCCATCCACAAGCGACTCAAGCTCCGCCGCATGGGCGGCGGTCCAAGAGCCTCCCCCGGCAAGAACGAGCCGGTCATCCTCGAACTTGGCTGTCAACAAAGCCCCGTCGCTCATGGGTTCCTCCGGCTCTATCGGCGCTTGCGCCTAGGCTAGAGACCTCGCGGGCCCGGAGGCAAGGCCAGATTGGCGGCAGACAGCCTGGAACCGCGAGCAGCCCCCGCGCCGCGCCCTGACGTCACAGCGATCCAGCCTGGACCTCAGCTCCGCCCAAGCGTGATGCTCACGCCCTGCAACGCGATACCTTGCGTTGAGATCGACACGGTCTGGCGGGACTTGGTGTAGGAGACAACCATGCTGCCGGTGACGGCGCCTCTGATCGCAAGCGAGATCTTGCTGGACGTCGCGGTTCCGGAAGCACTGCCCTGCGCATTGAAGGTCCGCTCCTCCCAATTGCCTGAGAGGCGACCACCGCTATAGCTGAGCTTGCTGCGGATTTCGATTTTATAGCTGTCGCTCGTGCAGCGGATGGCGAGACCGAGCTGCGCTCCGCCACCGGTGTAATAGGCATTGCACTTGATCCGCTCTCTCCGATTCCGATCGAGGCGGATTTCACCCGTCCCCCCCCATGAACCGAGGAGCTCGTTAAACGGACTTGGATCCGCGCGGGACGGCCCCGCCGGCAACAGAACAGCGAGCGCCACCAATGCCAGGCTCGCGGAGACGCGCGGAATGCATGAACGCAAAGTCATGGAATAACCTTCTCCTTCTCCCGAGAGTGTATGACCATAATAAAACAGAATTGCTACCGCCGACGGGTTGTGATGCCGCAACCGTTACATTGGCGCAACACCCAAATCTGGCAAATCGAGAGCGAGGGGAGGCTGAGCGACGTCAGATCGCAACCAGCACAAGGCCGATGCCAACGAGAAACAGGAGCAGCGAGGTCACGATCAGGCCGAGTCCGAGACGCCGCATGGCATTGCCGAAGGCGCCCGATTGCCCCGAAGCGAGCGCACC
>JBAUEK010000384.1:0-3239 GCA_049678565.1 Methyloceanibacter sp.
GCCTGCGCGCCTGGATTTATCCCGCGCCATGGCGGCTGCTTCAGGTCTCCCACTATTGGCGTGGTGCCCGTCGGGCCTGGGGGCCCACCCCATTTAGTGCCGGGCGGACCTGGGCCGGGACCTGGACCGGGGCCCGGGCCTGGGGGGCCACCAACTCTGGTGCCGGTTGGCCCGGGACCTGGACCCGGACCTGGACCCGGACCTGGGCCAATGCCGGAAGGACCGCCGGATTTCGCGCCTCCGCCGGGCTCGCCGCCAGGTCCCCCGCCGCCGCAGGAGGCCGGGCCGGGAGCGCCGCCAGAGCCAGGGCCGGGCCCGGTCGAGCCCGTGGCTCAGATCGAGCCGGCGGTGATCCGCTGTCTCGCCGACGATCTCTACGATCTCCTGGAGGAAACCTACGGCAAGCCGGCCGACCTCGAGCGCTGTCCCTCCGCCTGCTTGCCCAAGCCGGCATTCTTCAGCCCGGGCGAGCTCGACGACATCGCCGAGCAGAACGGCATCAATTGGTGCGAGGACTGCGTGCAGGTCGGCGGTTACATCCCGCTGAGTTCAGCTCTGCGGCTCGAGCACGCCGCCGGCGTCACCATCTGCGTCAATCCCGACATGTGCCGGCTGCCAAGCGCCATCCCGGTCGAGCGCCGGTCGGAGATCAGGACCGTGTTCAAGGATTTGCCGCTCGGCGTCCACAATGAGGGCAACATCGCCGTGGTCGTCGGCAACCAGGATTACCAGGGCGACTTGCCCGACAATCCCGACGGCTCCGCCGATGCCGACGCGGTCATGACGCTGCTGATCGACCGGCTCGGCTACAAGCAGGAGAACATCATCGACCTCCGCGACGCCACCCTCGCCGAGCTGGAGCGCGTGTTTGGCGGAGACAGCGATCCCGCCGGCGAGCTGGCCAAGCGCATCGACAAGGACGATCCCGGCGACGTCTTCATCTATGTCGCCAGCCACGGCCTGGTGAAGAACGGCAAGGAAGCCTATCTGCTGCCGGTCGACGCCGACATCGAGGCTCTGGACCAGACCGCCTATCCGATGCAGGGACTATACGACAAGCTCGGCAAGCTCGGCGCGCGCACGATCATGCTCATGCTCGAAGCCAATTTCGCGCGCAATCTTGACGAGCTGATCGATCCGCCGAATCTGCCCGAGCTCGAGGTCGAGGTCATGCCCGCCACTCCGGTGCCGGGGCTCGCCGTGTTCAAGGCCACGGACCGCGATCAGAAGGCGATTCTGGATCCCGAATATGGCATCGGGCTCTTCACCCGCTATTTGATCGAAGGTCTGGCCGGCAGGGCCGACGCGGCGCCGCTCGGCAATGGCGACAAGCGCATCGATACGGTCGAGCTCTATGTCTACACCTCCGACGCGGTGCGGACCGCGGCGCGGAAGTCGTTCGGCCTGGAGCAGAAGCCGCTCTTGAGCAAGATCGACAATCTGGTGGTGGGCGAGCTCGGCGCGAATTGAGCCGCTACTCCAGCGGCCGGGCGACGCGGAAACCGATGACGTTGAGGCGCGAGCCCTTGGGGAAGCTCATGCGCGCGGAGGGCCGCGCGAACTCCGCCTCGTAATACCAAGCGCCGCCCTTGGCCATCCGGCGCTGGCAGTCGCCGCCACGGGGCGAGGCATCTGCCGGCGCGCCCGCGTGGTTCTTGTTCGAGCAATCCTCCACCCATTCGAACACATTGCCCTCCATGTCGTGGAGGCCGTAGGGGTTGGGCGGGAAGGAGCCGACCTCGACGCTCGTGCCTTGATAGGTGCCGGGCTTGCGGCTCGAGGTCTGACTGCTCGCATCAAAATTGGCTTGCGTCGGCGCCAGCGTCTCGCCCCCGGCGAAGGGCGTCGAGGTGCCGCCGCGTGCCGCGAACTCCCACTCGGCTTCGGAGAGCAGGCGATAGGCTTTGCCTGATTTCTGGCGCAGCCAGTCGACATAAGATTTGGCATCGTCATGGGAGACATAAATCACCGGGCGGCGGCCGCGGCCCCAGCCGCCATCCTGCGGCCGGTGATTGGCGCAGCCGCCCTCGAGCGCGCAGGCCTCCCACTCATCGAAGGTGATCTCGAATTTGGAAATGGCGAGCGGCGCCGCCACCGTCACCTCATGCTGCGGTTCCTCCGCCGGCTGATGCCCCGTCTCGGATTTCGCCGCGCCCATGAGAAAGCGCCCCGCCGGCGCCACCACCATGTCCGGGCAGCTCCCGCAATCCTTGAAGTTCGAGCCAACCTCATGCTCGAGCGGGCCTGAGCTAATTGGCGCGGAGGTCCCCGGCCTTGGCGTCACCGGCAGGGCCGCGACTTGCGTCTTGGTCGCGCGCAACACCGCAAGCAGGCTCGGGGTGACCTGCCCGTCGGCGGTCAGGCCGGCCTTGGCTTGGAAACGCTTGACCGCATCCTCAAGCGCATCGTCGCCGCCGCGGCTTGTCCCGGAGATGAAACCGAGCGCCTGAAGAATGGCGCGCGTCTCGGTGAGCGCGGCCTGATCGCTGAGCACGCCTTCGGCCGGAAGCGCGAGCGTGGTCTCGCCGCAGCCCGTGGCGTCGAGACAAACTTTGGGCGAACCGCCGCGCGTGGTGATCTCCGGCACCTGGCCGCCGCGCGAGGCGACACGAACGTCCTTCGCCGTGAGCTCGAGTAGATCGCGCAGGAACAGGCGCGGATGCTCGTCGAAATTCTTGAGCAGGGATTTGGCGAAGGGCGAATGACCGCCTGAATCGCCATCCGCCGCGAGCTGACCCGACAGGGTGGCGTTGGCGATCAACAGCGCGCGGTCCTCCTCCGTGAGCCGCGAGAAGCCGCGAAAGCCGCTGCCGGCATTGGCGCCGCGCGACGGGCATTGCGGAAAGGGATTATTGCGACAAGCGTCGAGCAGCACGATCTGCTGCGGCGCGGGACCGGCGGCGGCGAAGAGCTGATCGAGCTCGATCGCGCGGATCGTGGTCTTGTTGGCGCATTCGATCTCCATATCGGTCGGCGCCACCACATTCTTGCCGTCAATCTCCATGCCGTGCCCGGCGTAATAGACCAGCGCCACCTCCGCGCCTTCCGCCTCGCGCTTGAACAATTCTAGCGCGTCGAGCAGATCGGCGCGGGCGAGGTCGTAATGCTCGGAGACGGCAAAGCCGTGGCTCTTCAGCTCCGCCGCGATGGCCTTGGCGTCGGACACGGGATTGTCGAGGCTGGAGAGATGCTGGTACGCGCCGATGCCGACGATGAGCGCCACGCGTTTGCCGTCGGCG
>JBAUEK010000385.1:0-2857 GCA_049678565.1 Methyloceanibacter sp.
ATCTTCAATATGCCGACTATGCGCTGACGACCTCGGCCGGCGTTGACCGCGATCTGCGCCAGCTCGCGCGACGCTTTCTCGGTCGCGACATGACCACGCGTGTCATCAAGCTCGGCGCTGATTTCGAAACTGCGGCACCAATTGGCGAGGGCGAGGGCAGCTTCGCGGCCGCGTTCCCGGAGCTTGCCGGCCTCAGCTTTCTGCTTTCGGTAGGGACCATCGAGCCGCGCAAGAACCATGCACTCCTGCTGCAAGCCTTCGACCGGCTCGAAGCCGAGGATGCCGCGCTCGTCATCGTCGGCCGCAAGGGGTGGATGGCGGAGGCGCTCCTCGCCAGGCTCGAGAACCACCCCCATTACGGCCACCGGCTGTTCTGGTACAGCGCGATCGGCGATGAGGCCTTGCTCAGCCTCTACCGCCACGCCTTCGCCACGGTGCTGCCATCGCAATACGAGGGCTATGGGCTGCCCGCGGTCGAGGCGCTGTCTCAGGGCTGCGTCACATTGGTTTCCGATGCCGGCTCCTTGCCGGAGGTGACGCAGGGCCACGCGGCGGTGTTCACGACCGGCGATGGCGAGGCGATGTTCGCGATCCTCGACCGGCTCTATCGCGAGCCCAGCTATCACGCTGAGCTAAAGGCGGCGGCGACGGGCTTCCGGCCGACAGGCTGGCGCGAGGCAGGGCGCGCTGTGGCCGCGGCTCTCGACGACATCGCCTCAGGCGCGTCGCACGATTTCTCAGCCCCCTTGCGGCAGATGGTGTTTCTGTCGGTGCAGGCGGAGGTCCTGGACCTCTCGCTCGCTTCGGTCCGCGCCAATCTCGACTTCATCGACCGCATCGTGGTCCTCACCAGCCCCGAGGCCCGGGATGCCATCGCCGCGGTCGCCACGCGGCATTTCCCGAAAGCCGTCGTCCTGACCGACGACGCCGTCGCGGGCGTCGACATCCCCACCGATCACCAAGCCCGCAACACCTGGCTGCGGAAGCAGCTCTATGCCCAAGACGCGGTCGAGCCGAATTTCCTCGCCGCCGACGAGGACTATTTGGCGCTCCGTCCGCTCGAACGAGGGTGCTTTCAACAGTTCGACGTCCATCGGGCTTACTACTTCCTGGAGGACATGGGGACGTGGCTCGCCGGCTCGCCGAGGGCGACGAGTTTCGATCGCGGCATGCGCAACGCCTGGCGCTTGCTGCGCGAGGCGGCGTATCCGGCCCGCGGTTTTGCCAGTCACCAGCCGCAGGTCATCAATAAGAGCCTCGTCAACGAAATCTTCGAGCGGTTGGTGGTGGACGCCGAGAGCGCGGCCATCAATGAATGGTCGCTCTATTTCAACGTCGCCAGCCAGCTCTATCCGCACCATTTTCTGACCAAGCCCTATTGTACGCTTGGCTGGCCGATGCGGACCGGCGATTGGCTGCCGGAGATGGCGCCGCACGAGGCTGCGTTCGAAAATTACTATGCGGAAAGCTATGAGGCAGGCGGCCTGTTCGCCGGACTCTCCCGCCTCGGCGACCTTGAGGCCAAGACCTGCCGGACCCTCGAGGCTCTGACGCTCGCCCGCCGCGCCGAAATCGAGGCTTCGGGCGCGCATGTCCCCGGCATGCTGGCGGTGGTGGTGACGCCGGAGACGCTGAAATTCATCAGTGCCGGAACCGTGCTTGCGGGCGCACGCAATGTGCGCCGCATTCTCCTCAGCAACGGCGCCGGCGATGGCGCCGCGATCGCTGGCAAGCTCGACATGTTCGTGGCGGAGCCGGGCGGCGCGGTGGTCAGGGGCGAGAGCGTCGATCTCGGAGAAATATGCTGGATGCCGCTGTTGCCGCCGGAAACGCCCGGACTCTATCTGATCCGCTTCTTCGCCACGCTCGACAGCGGCGCGCGGCTCGAGGCGCGGGGCTTGTTGACCGTGATCGCCGATATGGAACCTCAATGAAGAAGGCGGCCGCCGGCATCGAGATTTCGCTGACCGAGGCGCCCTTCGGCTCGAGCCTCTATGCCCAGTGCTTGGCGCTGCGCGAGGCACTCTTGCGCAAACCCCTCGGTCTTTCCGTCACCGGCGACGAATTGGCCGACGATGCGCGACGGCGGCACTTCTGTGCCCTGGCTGACGGCGCCGTTATCGGCTCGGTATCCTTGAAGCCCCTTGGCGCGCATACGCTGCATCTAAAGCAGATGGCCGTCGCCGCGGATTGGCAGGGGCAGGGAATCGGAGCCCGGCTTCTCGCCCATGCCGAGGCCTGGGCCAGAAGCCAGGAGCATGGTGTGATCATCCTCAATGCGCGCATCGGCGCCGAAGGCTTCTACGCGAAGCATGGATATGCGCTTCAAGGCGAGCCGTTCGAGGAAAACACCATCCCGCATGTCAGAATGACGAAACGGCTGGAGGAGAGAGCATGAGTTTGGAGCTCGGCGACAAGGCCCCGGATTTCACCCTGCCGATTGATGGCGGCGGCAAGATTTCGCTGAAGGAGCTCAAGGGCAAGACGGTGGTGCTGTATTTCTACCCCAAGGACGACACTTTGGGCTGCACCGCCGAGGCCTGCGCCTTCCGCGACCGGCTGCCCGATTTTTCCAAGGTCAAGGCGGCCATCGTCGGCGTCTCCCGGGATTCGGTCGCGAGCCACGACAAGTTCAGGACCAAGTACGACCTCACCTTCCCCCTCGCCTCCGATGCCGAAGGCAAAATGTCCGACGCCTATGGCACCTGGGCGGAAAAGAGCATGTATGGCCGGAAATATATGGGCATGGAGCGCTCGACCTTCCTCATCGACGCCAACGGCGTCATCCGCGGCATCTGGCGCAAGGTGAAGGTGCCGGGCCACGCGGAGGCGGTGCTGAAAGCCGCCAAAGCGCTGA
>JBAUEK010000386.1:0-2333 GCA_049678565.1 Methyloceanibacter sp.
CGGGAGATCTCGATCCAGTCGAACTTTACCGGCATCAATATCGTGCTGTTCGGATCGGTCGACTTCAGCCGCGCACCATCGCTGGATGAAAGTCCTCACGACGTGATCATGGTCATCCGCGGGCCGAACGAACCTATTGTCGTGAGGCGGAAGGAGCGGGTCGCCGGGCTCTGGGTGAACGGGCCATCCAGAACCTTCTCCTCCGTGCCCGGATTTTATGCCGTGCTCGCCTCGCGGCCATTCAGGGCGGTGGCACCGGAGCAGACGCTGAAGGATTTGGGGATCGGCTTCGCCTATGTCGACCTCGGCAAGAGCGAGCCGCCGGAATCCACCGCGAACGACGCGTTTCGCGCGAGCCTGGTCCGGTTGAGGAAGTCGCAGGCTCTGTTCAAGGAATCGGACGACGGCGTGACCTTCCTCGGCCGCAGCCTGTTCAGAGGCAGCGTCACGCTTCCGGTCAATGTGCCGATCGGCCGTTACACCACGCAGGTGTTTCTCTTTCGCGACGGCAAGCTGTTGAACCAGAGCCAAAGCAGCCTACAGGTGCAGAAGGCGGGCTTCGAGCGCGTGGTCTACATGCTCGCCTTCAACCATCCCTTTATCTACGGATTGCTGGCGGTGCTCATGGCCGTCACCACGGGCCTCCTGGCCTGGACGATCTTCCGGCGCGACTGACCGTCAATCTGGCAGAAGCATGCTCGCCTGAAGCGGATAGACGGCGGACTTCCCCGTCATCCAGGCCTTGAGCCGGTGCCAGAGAAAGAGCGGGCTGAAGGCATCATCAAGCACGTTGAGGCCGCCGGTATAGGCCCCGAACGCCGGCATCACCAGGCGTTGGCCGTCGGTGGCAAAGCATTTCCGCCGGATGACCTCGCCGCGCCGGGTGATGCGCGCCACGGGGTGCAGATGGCCGGCGATCTCCGCCGCCGAGGGGCCGAGCGAGGGCTGGTGGCAGAAACTGATGCCGCCGATCATGAGCGACCGGCAGATAAAACCGCCGATGCTTTCGGGCAAGTCTGGATCGTGATTGCCGAGGATCCAGTACCAATCGCGTCCCCGTTGCAGTTCCGTCAGTTCCTCGCGGTCGCCAGGATCGAGCCATTCGGCCAACTCGCTTCGATGGAAGCTGTCGCCGAGCGCGACCACGCGGCGCGGCGCGAAGCCCTCAAGACATGCGGCGAGCCGGCGAATCGTGTCCCGCGTGTCGTAAGGCGGGAGCATCATGCCCCGCGCGGCAAAGGCGGCTCCCTTTTCCAGATGCAGGTCGGCGACGATGAGCGTGTCTTCCGCCTCCCAATAGAGCGCGCCGGCCGCAACAGGCAGGAAGGCATGGCCCCTCAGCTCGATAGGAGGCCGGCTGCCAACCATGATTTCATCCATCACGCGCAGCATAGACCCCCGCCGCCTCCGCTATCAGCTCCTCGACCGCCTCGCGCAAAAGTGCCTCGCTCGCCTCGCCCGGCACGCGTTCGCGGCCGATCTCAAGCATGGCTGGCACCGCAAGCGGCGAGACCCGCGCCAGGGCAATATGCCTGATTCTTCCTCGGATTCGCCGCAAAAAGCCGCCTAAGCGGCCGACATCGATGAGGCCGGTGGCCGCATCGGCGAAGGCCGCCTGCAACAGGATATGGTCTGGCTCATGCTGGCGCAGCACGTCGTAAATGAGGTCGGAGGAGACCGTCATCTGCCGCCCGGTCTTTTCCTGTCCGGGATGCCGGCGTTCGATCAGCCCGGAGATGATGGCGCAGACCCGGAAAGACCGTTTCATCAGGCTCGATTCGGCCAGCCAGGCATCAAGGTCGTCGCCGAGCATATCCTCGTCGAAGAGCTTGGCCAGATCGAGCCGTCCGTCCTTCACCATCGCGCCCATGTCGGACAGGCCCCACACGCAGAGCGCATATTCGTTGGCGACGAAACCGAGCGGCCGCGCATGGGCGCGCTCAAGCCGGCGCGTGAGCAGCATGCCGAGGCTCTGATGCGCGAGCCGCCCCTCGAAGGGATAGCACACGAGATAATGCTTCTGCCCGCGCGGGAAGGTCTCGACCAGGATCTCGTCGGGTCCGGGCACGATCGAGACTTCACTCTGGAGGCGCAGCCAATCGGATACCTGGCGCGGCAGACGTGTCCAATTGCGTTCGTCGGCGAGAAGGTGCCGCACCCGGTCGGCGAGATAGGTTGATAGCGGGAACTTGCCGCCTTCATAGGAGGGGACCTTGGGCTCGGGCGCTTGCGAGCGGGTGACGATGGCGTCGCTCTCGCGCAAGCCCTCGAAGCGAAGCACCTGACCGGCGAAGGCGAAGCTGTCGCCGGGCGAAAGCTGCTCGATGAACCAC
>JBAUEK010000387.1:0-3700 GCA_049678565.1 Methyloceanibacter sp.
ATACCCCCGCGACACCTCGCGGGGCCCGAAAATGGCCCCGAGCCGGCCCCTCCCGAGCACGACCGCTGCGGCCGCGCGCTCAGGCGACGCTGACAACGTCAATTCGGCGTATTGTTCGAGGTGCCCAGATGTTGTCATTCAGGCCTTAGGCGTCGGAGCGGGCGACCTGTTTCAGCCCGTGAGCCTGTTCTCCGATGCGACCCGTATCCTCGTCTCCGCCATGGAGAGACGCGGCATAAAGCGCCTGATTGCAGTAACCGGCTTCGGCGCCGGCGACAGTCGCGACGCAATCAGCTGTCTGCAGCTACTGCCTTTCCGCTTATTCCTTGGCCGGGCCTATGACGATAAAGATGTCCAAGAGTGTTTGATCAAGAACAGCCGGCTCGACTGGACGATTGTGCGCCCTGGCACATTAACCAACGGGCCACGCTCAGGTCACCACAAGGTGCTCGTTAAATCTTCGTAGTGGCACAACGGATTCATCTCTCGGGCGGACGTGGCTGATTTTATTGTTGATTCGATCGATAGTGAAAAATACGTGCGTCAAGCACCCGTTCTGGTGTCTTGATGGGAGGCTCTAGAGCCATCGCTCGCCGGCAAGCCTATGGGTTTGCGTCACCCATAGGCCTTCGGCTCAGTACGGATGGCGTTCTTTTTGTCCACCTAGGCCTTATAGGCCTTGAGACCGGTGTCGCGCTGAAAGCGCTGTGACCACGGCTTTGCGAAGTCCTCATATGGAAGGCGTCATCGAACCCGATGGATGTGTGTACCGAAAACCTAAATCGACGTCTCTGAAATCCCTTGCGCCAACATTGGCGGTTGTCGCCAGATTCCACTCAGTCTGAATTAGTGTGACAACGCCATGTCGCAACGCCGTCCAAGGAGCTTGCTGCTGTGCACCTGAAAACCTGTTTCTCTTCTGCGGGGGTTGCGATGGCCCTGTTTATCGCGGGAAGTGGATGGGGCCTCGCCTTCGACAAGGCGAAGCTCGATACTTTTCTCACCACTAAGGCCTGCAAGTACTGTGATCTCACCGGAGCCGACCTGAGCGGAAGGGACATGCGCGGCGCGGATCTGGAAAATGCACAGCTGGGCAAGGCCGACCTGAGCGGATCGAACCTGTCCGCGCTGGCGATGGAAAAGCGTACTCAGCCGGCAAACCTGGAAAGCGCCAACCTGCGAGGAGCCGACCTCTCTAAAGCTAATTTGTCGAAGGCCGCTGCAGCACGCGCGTATCTGCGCGAAGCCAACCTCACCGGTGCCAACCTTTCCGGGGCCGATCTGTCACGTGCCAACCTGCAGGACGCCAACCTGACCAACGTCACGCTCGATGGCGCACGACTCGAAGGCGCGAAGTTCTGCAGGACCCTCATGCCCGACGGTTCGACGAATGACTCGGGGTGTTAAGTGGGCGTGTCAATGTCACGGTAACTCGGATAGCTCTGCGACTCGTCGCCGATTAGCATCATCAGATGAGACCTATATCGTTTAAGCGCCACCTGTCCTTCCGAAAATTTCATCCGCAGGATTGCGGTTGAGGTTTTCGGTACACACCGGGCGGGTCCCACTTCAGGCAGCGCCAAAAGTTTAAATGTCGCAGCGCCAATTTGACGGTCTGGATTTATCTCAAGGCCGAGTAAATCCGCCTCGTAGAGGAGAGTGTTCAGGCCAGCCTTCGTTTCCTCTGTAAGCCTCATGCCCCCGTTCAAAAACTCCCATCGAGATCGGAAGGGTTGGATACGCGAAGGCCCTGACATCCATGTTTCCGAGCCACATGCTCGCGGCCCGGGATCCAGAAGCCCACATTATCGCCGCGGCGCGCGACGGCTGCATATTTGTCGTGCTCTTTTTCAGCGGCATCGCGTTGATCACCGGGATCGTGTCCGCGCTGCGATGGCACAAGATTTTGGCGCCCGACAGCTCGTCCTCAACAGCAGGGTGACGAGCCGCGACTCACGCGTCACATAACCCCGGCAAGTGGCTAATGACCGCTATGGGTCAGAAGCTGACATGAGCTGACCCGGTGCAAATGTCAGCTGTGTGCTCATCTCCAGACGTCGGGCTTCTTCGGCTAGCCAACATTCCCGGTGCGGGGCGCGGTGACTCACCAACTGCTGGCCGTCGTAAGGTTAAAGTGACGTGGTCTCGGCTTCGAGTGTGTTGTCGCTCCCTGCGACACGCTCCCAAAAATTCGTCATATACTCGTCGTCGAAGCGCGAGATAGAAAAGTCGGCAGCGAGCTTTGCATATTTGGTACCGCCGACCACGAAGTCGGCGATGATTTCTCCAAAGACGGGTGTGTATTTGAACGCCTGCCCAGCCCCAAGACAGTGGACCAAATTCGGCACGCGATGATCTGGTCCGAGAATGAATTTCAGGTCAGGCGTAATATCGAAATAGGAGCGATAGCCCGAACCGTATACGGTCTGGTCCATATTGTTGAAGCGATGCCGCGCGATCTCTTCGTACACCTTAATCTGAGTGTACCCCAGCCCCTGGTTCGTCGGGTCGTTGATGAAATCAGCCCCGATGACGGGCAAGGGACTCTCGGCGAAGGCCCGCGCCGTCTCGCGTACAGCGCGCTTGCGGGGCTGGTGCATGTGGATCTCGCTGTCGCGCCAGAGCCGAAAATAGGCCAGATTGATATAGTCCGCGATGATGGGGAAGGCGTCCTCGATTTCCCGATTGCTTGTGAGCCAGTTGACCACATGCACTGGCTCGACGCTCACGGGAATTGAAAGGCCGAGCCCCGCAAAGATGGCTGGGCTCCACGGACCTGCGGCGTTTATTACGTGCTGACATTCTAGACGCTCTCCATCTTCCGTCAGCACCGCCGAGATAGAGCCGTCCCTTCCTCGCTCGAACGCTACAACCTCGGTTTTCTCCCGAACCTCCACTTGGTTGGCATCAAGCCCATGGTAGAGGAGATTGCGCACCACCGAGGGGTCGAACTGCAATGCTCCCGGCTCAAGGTAGTAGATCTCGCCATCATACAGATTGACAAAGTCCGGCAACGCCGCGCGAGCGTCTGATGCACTGATCTGCTGGAATTCAACGCCGGCTTCCTGCATCTGCCGCTCAAGGGAGTCCCATTTCGCGTTGCCGGTTTGACCATTGTCCTTAGCTATCCAGATCGCCCCGCAGGCCTCAAACGATGCCGGAACGCCCCACAAGTTATCCAACGCATGCCACTGTTCAGTCGCAATTTTAGCAAGTCTGGAACGGCGTTGGCTGCGCGCACGATACCTGAATGCCGGGCCGATATTCCTGAGCCGATAAGGCGCTTTTCGAGAATACAAACCTTGGCCCCAGCGGCGTCAGGCTGCCGTTGCACGCGCCGACGAATTGAGATTGCGGACGCGCACCCGAGGCATCCGCCGCCTATCACGATCGTATGGAAGTTTTGGGTCATGGTCTCTCTGCTGATCTGGCACCAGTGTGAATGTGAACAGTCGGGGTTTCGGGGTCTAGGCTGCACTTATCTAGCCCGGATGTTGATTCGGGCACATAGGCTCAATCCGGTCCGCTCTTATCGGACATCACTCAGTGCGGTCGGGACGTCCGTTTAGTGCCGATTTTGTTGATTTAGTCGGCTGGCAGCGGATTTACCGGTGTCTGCTGGTATCAGAAGCTGACGTTTTCGTTCCCGCCCTAGGCCTATGCCTTGGCGGGCCTGGATTTGCGGGCGCTTTTTGGTTTT
>JBAUEK010000388.1:0-2700 GCA_049678565.1 Methyloceanibacter sp.
TAGGCATAGCGGTAGACGCCGAACAGCGTCTTGCGCTCCTCCTTGGCGCTGTCCTTGATCTCCGACAGGATCTTGTCGTCGCCGGCGAGGATGCCGCGCTGAAACTTTTCTTGCAGCTGTTTGAGGCCGGTCATTCCGCCGCTTCGAGCCGCGGGGCGCCCAGCACCTCGCGCGCAATTCCGCGCGCGTGGTCGAGCTCTTCCACGAGTTCAGCCAAGGGAGGAATATTGTCGTCGCGCTCGATCATGGTCGAGACCGGGCCGAAATGGGCGACCGCGGCGCGGTAAAGGTCCCAGACCTCGGGGCACACGGGATGGTCGTGGGTGTCGACGATGTGGCTCTCTTCGTGGCTGTGCCCCGCGACGTGGAACTGCACGACGCGGTCGCGCGGCACCCCGTTGAGGAAGTCGTCGGACGAGAAGCCATGATTGAAGGAACTGACATAGACATTGTTCACGTCGAACAGGAGCCAGCAATCGGCGCGGTTGGCTACTTCGCTCACAAACTCCCATTCCGTCATCTCGGACTGGCCGAAGGACACATAGCTCGACACGTTCTCCAGTGTCAGGCGCCGGCCGAGAATGTCCTGCACCTGGCTCACACGGTCGACGACGTGGTCGAGCGCTTCCTTGGTGTAGGGAACGGGCAGAAGGTCGTGCAAATTCACCCCATGCACGCCGGTCCAGCACAGATGATCCGAGATCCAGGCGGGCTTGACGCGCGCCGCGAGGACCTTCAGCCGCGCCAGATACTCCAGATCGAGTGGTGAGGTGGAGGCGATGGAGAGCGACACGCCATGCATCACCGTCGGGTACCGCTCGCAAATCTGATCGAGCATGCGGAGCGGCTGGCCGCCGGCGACCATGTAGTTCTCCGAGATGACCTCGAACCAATCGACGTTCGGCGACCCGCTCAAGATCTCGCTGTAATGCTGGGGCCTGAGTCCCAAGCCAAAGCCGAGGAAAGGCGGCTTCTCGGTGCCCATGGCGTCACCTCCTTGAACCTCAAACTAAGGAGCCGGCCGCAAATGGCGGCCGGCCGTCGACTAGCCTAAATCTTAGCTCTTCTCGATCGTGCCGCCCTGACCCTCGCACTCGGTGTTGAGCATCTCGATCCAGCCCTGACCCTTGCAAGCATTCTTGCCCTTGCAGTCATTCTTGGCGGTCTTGCAGTTGCCCTTGCCGGCACAACCGTTCACGCCGAAACAACGGCCCTTGAAGGTATCGGCATTGGCCGTGGCTACCATGGCAGCGCCGGAAATGATCAGCGCGGCAGCAGTCATAGCAATACTAGCACCAGATTTCTGAGTAAGCTTCATCTTCCTCTCCTCTCGCATGAGTCTTGGCATTCGTGGCACTTGGCGGCGATATGCGCCGCCGGATCGAGCTATAACCTTGAATGGCGGCGGCTTCGCGTCACTCCTGTTCACGCTTACGTCAGCCTACTGTGATGGGCAAAACCCCATCGCAGGCATTGGGCGCACGTCTGTCAGGGGCTAGGATAATGGCAGAATCCGTTCTGCCAGAAGCGCCTTCAAAAATGACCGTCCATCTCATCAAGCTCTGCGTCGGTGTTGACAATGTGCAGGAGCTAAAAGACTGGCAGGACGAGCGGCTGAAGCAGCTCAAGCGCGCCCGGATGTCAGTCGAGCTTTGTCACCGCACCCTACAGGCGCCGAAACGGCGAGGCGAGGTGCTGGATGGCGGATCGCTCTATTGGGTGATCAAGGGCGTGATCCTCGTCCGCCAGCGTATCCTCGATCTCAGGCCTGACAGCAAGGACGACGGTACGGCCTGTTGCGGCATCGTGCTCGATCCAGAGCTGGTGACGGTTCGCGGCCGAGCGCGTCGAGCCTTTCAGGGCTGGCGCTATTTGGCCCCGGCCGATGCGCCGCCGGACCAACGGCTCACCGCGGCGGAGGGCGACATGCCGCCGGCCATGCGCGCGGATCTGCGCGAGCTTCGCCTTATCGACTTTTAGGCGCGGTGGGAACGCTGTCGATCAGCCGCGTCTTGCCGAGATAGACCGCGCCCAGCACGCGGGCCGGTGCCCTGATGGGGCCGGAAAGAGGCGCGAGCGTCTCCGGATCGCGGATGGCCACATAGTCGACGCGAAAGCCTTTGCCCTCGAGTTTGAAGCGAGCCTCCACCGCGGTCGCGTCGCAACCTTGGCCCTCCGCCAGGGCGGCGGCGGCGGTGCTCAGCGTCTCGTAGAGAAGGGGTGCGGATTTCCTCTCCGTGGGCGAGAGATAGGCATTGCGGGACGAGAGCGCGAGACCGTCCGCCTCGCGCATGATGGGACCGGAAACGATCCGCACCGGGATGTCGAGGTCGCGCACCAAGCGCTTGATCACCAACAATTGCTGGAAGTCCTTCTCGCCGAACACCGCCATGTCCGGCGCGCATTGCAGCAAGAGTTTGCCGACGACCGTGGCCACTCCTTCGAAATGGTTGGGCCGCGCCGACCCGCAAAGGTCTTCGGTCAGGCTCTGCACGATCACCCGCGTGGTGAAGCCCGGCGGGTACATCTCGGCCTGGTCGGGGATGTAGACGAGGTCGATTCCGACCGCCGCGAGCTTGGCCATGTCGCCGGCCTCGTCGCGCGGGTAGCGCGTGAAATCCTCCCTTGGCCCGAATTGGGTCGGGTTGACGAAGATGGAGGCGACGACCCTGTCGGCGTTGCTCCTGGCAACCGCGATCA
>JBAUEK010000389.1:0-3380 GCA_049678565.1 Methyloceanibacter sp.
AATGGCGAGATCCTGGTCAAGCGTGGCGATCAGGTGCGCCGCGGCCAGGTCATCGCCAAGGCCGGCAATAGCGGACAGGTGAGCCAGCCGCAGCTTCATTTCGAGCTACGCAAGGGCTCGCGCCCGGTGGACCCCACCAAATTCATGAGCCAGACCCAGGCCAACGCGGAATAGCGCCGAGCCGTCCGGGCTAGCTCGTGGTCTCGATCCTGACGCCCAGGCGACCCGCCAGATCCTGAATATACTGAAACGCGACGCGGCCCGAGCGCGCGCCGCGGGCAAGTGCCCAGGCCAAGGCCTCGCGCCGAAGCTCGTCACCGGCAAGGCCGAGACCGAAATGTGCGGCGTAGGCCCGCACCATGGCGAGATAGTCGTCCTGGCTGCAATTGTGAAATCCGATCCAGAGGCCGAAGCGGTCCGAGAGCGACACCTTCTCCTCGACCGCCTCGGATGGAGTGATGGCGGTCGAACGCTCGTTCTCGAACATCTCGCGCGGCATGAGATGCCGCCGGTTCGAGGTCGCGTAGAAGATCACATTGCCAGGGCGCCCCTCTATGCCGCCTTCCAGGACCGCTTTTAGCGATTTGTAGGAGGCGTCCGGCGCTTCGAAGGAAAGATCGTCGCAGAATAGGATGAAGCGCTTCGCCTCCATTTGGCGCAAATAGCCGAGAGCCCGCGGCAGGGTGGCGATATCTTCCCGATGAATTTCGATCAGTTTGAGCGTGGCCGCCTCTGGCGCCCCGACCTTGCCGCTGACCTCGGCATGGACCGCCTTGACCAGGGAGCTCTTGCCCGTGCCCCGCGCGCCCCAGAGCAGCGCATTGTTGGCGGGGAGGCCTTGGGCGAAGCGCAAGGTGTTGTCGAGCAGCGTGTCGCGCATCCGGTCGATGCCCTTGAGCAGGCCGAGGGGCACGCGATTGACCGCCATCACGGGCAGGAATGCCTCCGGCTCGGCCTGCCAAACGAAGGCCTCCGCTTGGTCGAGGTCGGGCTTTCGCGGCGGCGAGGGCGCAAGCCGCTCCAACGCCCGCGCGATCCGCTCGACCAGCCCCCCAATCGGTTCCTGGAAGTTCATGGCAATCTCGTTTAAGGCTCAAGGCCCCCCGTTGCAAAGCCGAAGCGGGCCGCTATAGTCCCGGCACTTTCCACGAGCCAAGCCGCCCAATGGACATCAAGAGCCCTAACGGCCCAAGGGCGGCCAGCTCTAAAACAAGCCAGGAATTGGAGCAATGACCGAAACCGTGTTCGCTCAAGCAGCCCCTGGGGCGTTTGATGCCCTGAATAGCTTGATCGTCCCGACGGTGCTCATCATCGGCATCATGTATTTCCTGATGATCCGCCCGCAGCAGAAGCGGTTGAAGGAGCATCAGGCGATGATCAGCGGCATCCGCCGGGGCGACAATGTGGTCACGGCCGGGGGCATTCTCGGCAAGGTGACCAAGGTTGACGAGCAGGAGTTGCAGGTGGAGATCGCGGAGGGGATCAGGGTCAAGGTCCTGAGGACAACGGTTTCCGAAGTGCGGAGCAAGGGCGAGGCTCCCGCGAGCGCCAAAACCTCCAAGGCGACTGAATGAGCGTTGGGATCGGTCTGGCTAGGGCCCAAGGCGTGGCCCACAGCCTAATTCGGAGTCGATAAGCGGCAATGCTGCATTTTCCCCAATGGAAGGTGATCCTGGTGGCCGGCATCGTCATTGCCGGCATCGTCTTCTCCCTCCCCAATCTTTTCCCGCGCTCGACCATGGAGGAGATGCCGAGCTGGCTTCCCCACAAGCAGGTCAGTCTCGGCTTGGATCTGCAAGGCGGCGCCCATCTTCTCTATCAGCTCGACGAAAACGAGATGATCGACGATTGGCTCGGCAACATCCGCTCCGATGTGCGCGAGACGCTCCGCCGCAATCGTATCTCCTATATCGACCTCAACCAGGACATCGCTGCCCGGACTGTCTCGGTCAAAATTCGAGAGGGCGCGGATTTCGACAAGGCCTATACCGAGCTGCGCAAGCTTGCGGTCCCCGTCGGTGGCACCTTCGGCGGCTTCTCGGGGGCCAACAATCTCGACATCGAGCGTAGCGGCGACAACACCGTCTTGTTCGAGGCTACCGAGGCCGGCCTCAACCAGCGCATGAGCTCCGCCATCGAGGCCTCGATCGAAACCATACGGCGCCGCGTCGACGCGTTCGGCACCACCGAGCCGACCATTCAGCGCCAGGGCCGCAACCGCGTGCTCGTACAGGTCCCGGGCATCAGCGATGTGGAGCGCCTGAAGAAGCTGATCGGCGAGACCGGCAAGCTGGAGTTCAGGCTTGTCGATCCGGGTGTGAACGCGCAGGAGCTGGCGCAGACCAAGCAGGTGCCGCCTGACGACGAATTGCTCTATTCGACCGATACGCCGCCAATTCCTTATGCGATCAGGCGTCAGGCGCTGGTGAGCGGCGAGAATCTGGTCGACGCCCAGCCAGGCTTCGACCAGCGCACGGGCGAACCCGTGGTGACCTTCCGTTTCGACGCCGCCGGCGCCAAACGCTTCGCCAGGGCCACGCAGGAGAATGTGGGACTGCCCTTCGCCATCATCCTCGACGGTAAGGTCATCTCCGCTCCCGTTATCCGCGAGCCGATTCTCGGCGGCTCGGGCCAGATCAGCGGCAATTTCGGCGTGCAGGAGGCGACCGATCTCTCCGTTCTGCTGCGCTCTGGCGCGCTTCCGGCCAAGCTCACCGTGATCGAGGAGCGAACCGTGGGTGCAAGCCTCGGCGCCGACTCGATCGCCTCCGGCAAGAAGGCGACTTGGCTCGGGCTGCTGCTGGTCGTGCTGTTCATGTTCGCCGCCTACGGCCTGTTCGGCGTGTTCGCCAACATCGCGCTTTTCGTCAACATCGTGCTCATCTTCGCCGTTCTCTCGCTCATCGGTTCGACCCTGACCTTGCCCGGCATCGCCGGCATCGTGCTGACGATCGGCATCGCGGTCGACGCGAACGTGCTGATCAACGAGCGCATCCGGGAGGAGATACGATCGGGCAAATCGCCGGTGGCCTCGATCGAGGCCGGCTATACGCGGGCGATAACCACGATCGTCGACTCCAATGTGACGACGCTGATTTCGACCCTCGTCCTGTTCTGGCTGGGTTCCGGGCCGGTGCGGGGATTTGCCGTGACGCTGTCCATCGGCATCATCGCCTCGATGTTCACCGCCGTGACCGTGACGCGGCTGATGGTCTCTTACTGGCTGCGCTGGACCCGGCCGGCCACGGTTCCGATTTAGGGGAATAAACTTTCATGTTCACGGGCCTTCACTTCATCCCACCGAACACCCGGATCGGCTTTGTCCGATTGCGCACCATCAGTTGGGTCATATCGGCCCTGCTGACGGTTGTGCCGATCTT